>CAYTCZ010000106.1:0-14035 GCA_964436315.1 uncultured Gaiellales bacterium
TCCACCTCGATCGTCCGCGTTCCCTTCTTCGGCATCGACATGGCTCGATGGTAGCTCGGCCGCGAGGGCACGATCGAGACGGGGTTGATGCAGTGGGGCAGTGAGCCCGGACGAAGGAGCTCACGCAGCGACCACCGAGCCCGAGTGGCCGAGACAAGTCCAGCCCTTGCGGCGAATCTGCTACCGAGGTCCGGCCTTACACTCCCCGGGGCCGGGGTTGGGGGAACACTTGCTGCCTGCGCTCCAGATGCCGTTGAACTCTTCGCACTCGGCCTTCGTCATGTTCAAGCAGCTAGTCACGCCAGCCGCGGTGAAGACGCAGGCCCCCTTCTCGGCCGTCGACTCGGGAGCAGTGACCTGCTGACGTGCAACGTGGAGCATCTCGACTAGGCGCTTGATGGCTTCCGACGCTTCGATTGTGTCCTTCTCGTCGCTCATTTCTTCTCCTGTGCTCTGATATGAGAGGCGCTTCTCGCAGATGAGAATAGCGCCCGCAGGCTCGTTGGGCAGCGCGAGTTCTCGCAAGCCCTGCAAGAGACCAGGTCCGTAGCCGCAGCCGCTGCCGCTCTGCGTGCCTAGCCCAAGTCTGACAGACCCAGTTGCGGCGCCTTCGGTATTCGGTGTACCTCGATCGTGTGATCGACTCTGGGGGCTGTCTTCGAGAACATGCTTTGGGGGCCTGTAGGTGAACTATCGAACACACCTCGGTGTGAGGACAGACCCATCCAGATTGGCCAGCCGGCGCCGTATCTCGACGCTGCGAGCGGGGGCTCTGTTGGCTGCGGTCGCAACGCTCGCAGGTTGTGGCTGGCGGACGCGAGTCTACTCGAGCTACGAGGATGTACTGAGGAACGAGGCTCACGGGCGAACTCGGCGCTGGAGCGTCGTGAAGTCGGGAGACGAGAGACGCTCGTCGCCCCCAGTCTCGTTCCCAAGCGCTTGGCGATTTCCATCCGGCACCGAAGAGAGCGTGTGGCTCTTCCTCGGAACTCACCCATGCCAACCCGATGCACCAAGAGGACCATGCAACCCCAACTCCCCCCGGGAGGTCTCTACTGGGCGGAATGGCCCTCCCGTGCGCCTCTACGGCGTGCCATTCACGAAAGATGGGAAACGCTATGTCCACGTTGGGCTTCGAGTCGACGGGCTAGGCGACGATGGCGTGGAGACATTGTGGAGGCCGTTCCTGAACCGAGTGAGAGAGTCGATGGTGAACATCGACTGGCAACCTAGCCGGTCGGGCAACACCGAAGACATCAGGCTCGCTCTTGCACTGTGGGATCGGTGGGTCGTTCCAGCGTTTCCCCACACCTTCGGCCGGGAGCTCGACCGGTGGCACGTCGGCCATGGGTGGTCCGACATCATTGGGCGCTCTACGAAGCGGACAGCGGGCGTTACGGTGCTTCGAGAGGACATGCGTGTGTGTGTGGAGAGTGTGCACGCCGCGGCGTGGTCGCCCCCAGGGTTGGTGATGGACTCCTGGTGCATCGAGCCGGAGGTGGAACCAGCATCCCCGGGTTCCACGGGTTCCACGTTCGAGCCTCCGTGGACCCGGCTGCGGAGTCAGTCGGCGGGATGGCCTCCAGACCCAGCAATGGTGCCGCGGGTGCAAGAGAACAGCGGCGGCTGTGCGACCCGTCGGCGTCAGTTTCCGCAGATCGTCAATCGTGCCGAAGTTCCTGATGACCGCGGTGTCTGGGTTCTGTTTCCCGCAACCAGCAGAAGTGCGGCGTGTGCCGACCCCCCCTTTCTGATTCGTGCCGACGATCTCGCCACGCTCCACGTGGCGCTCGCAGCCTGGCATCGAGACGTTCTCAACGGAAGTGCGGGCGGCCGGGCGTTCCTCGACTTCCTGACTGCTCTCCAGCGCTCTCCCAACGTCGATGTGTTCAAGTTCGGCCTCTCCGATGACGATGGTCAGCCCAAGCTGGTGGATGCGATGCCTCGGGTGCGCGTGGACTTTGCCATCACGATCAACGGAAGACGGACTTGGGTCGAGAATGGAACCACCGTCGGCGAGCTTCGCCCCAGTGTCGGTGCCTCGGTCTATCGTCGCGGTGGTTGGGCGGCTCGCAGTCTGCCGTCGGTCCGTTGGAGTGAGAGCGGCTTTCTGTTTGGCGACCGTGCGGTGCGGATGACGTCCACATCGTTTTGGGAGCAACGCCTGGTCACTCCAGGTGATGTGTTCTGGATTCAGTGAGGCGCTCGTCATCGCGGGGCGGGCGCCGGGGAGGGATGAGCTGATGGTGGTACTTGAGCGAGCATTCGACCGGACGTACGTGCTTGCTGGGGCATCCGGAACGCCTAGCGTGGTGTTCCTCTCCCCCGTCGATCATGGCTCGACGGTGCCGCTTTCTCCGGGCGTGCTGGCTGGCGCCGCCGTTGTGCTCAACCCCTCCGTGCGCGCAATCGACGCTCACTTCCGAGACACGGTCGTCGCTTTGCTCCCAGACAACCGACTTCCGAGTCGCGGGCTGGCCTTGCTCGCGGTCAAGCAGGAGGGCGGGCGCTGGTCGTCGTTCGGGGATGTCCTCGAGGCAGAGCCCTCGGGTTCCGAGACATTCGAAGCGAGGTACGAAGCGACCTTCTATCTCGGGGGCTCGTTCGACGAGCGGATCGTCCCTGTCGACGACGTCGTCGTGGTGCCTCGAGGATCGCGGATCCGTCTCGGCCAGCATGGCTCGAAGCTGGTGTTCGACCTGGCTGGGGCCGGACGTTGGGACACTGTGCTGAGAGCGTTTGGTGCCTCCGTGGCTGTCAGCGAGACATCCGAAATGTCGGTCGAGTGGACGCAACCCGGGGCACCTTGGCAGCTGAGAGGGCAAGCGAGCCCCGGCCTCGTCGACGGGCTTGGTGTTCAGGTTGGGTTCGCGACGGCGAGACGCGGCCGCGGTCCGGGCGGCAGTCAATGGAAGACTGCTCGAGTTTTGGACGCGAGTCGCCTCGGAGGGCGGAAGACCACATGGTCCGCGACTCTACGAACGACGTTCCTTCACGACGTGTCCGCTGCATTCTTGAAGTTGGAGGATGCAGTTCCAGTCCACCTGACCAGCAGCAGAGGACAGGCGCTCTGGGCTCTGCCGAAGGAAGGTGAGAACTCTGGTCGTCTGGCGTGGCTCCGGCGTTCGCGCTCGACGCCGGGCACGGTTCCGCAGCATTCGCAGCGCTCCTTGGTGGGAGGGTTGGTTGGCACGTTCGTGCTCGGCGTGAGCGACGGTCTCACCCAATCGTTGAGCCGCCCACCCGACGTACTCCTGGGCGCCAACGCGATCGAGGCGCTCGTGCCGCCTGCCGAACAGCCGTTGGTTGTCACGTTCACGCCAGGTGCAGCCGGCATCGTCGAGTCGCAGGGTGTGCGTGGGCTGGATGCCGCGGGAGGATGGCAGGTCACCCCCTACATGGAGCTCGTAGGCGGAGGCACCTACCGCACCGGCGCCGAGCAGTCAGCGGAGTACGTGCCCTCAGATGCAGGCGTGAGCACCGCGGGTCCCCAGCCGCTGGTGCCACGCGAAGCCATCGAGCACGCGATCGCCGCCCCCATGCCCTTCGTCCCCACGTCGGCGCTGACGCAGAGCAGCCTCTCCTCTGGCACGCACGCGAGAAGGGGCTCACGTGAGCTGGAGGATGCGCTCGACATCGAGCAGGTGGTTCTGTCGCGTGTCCGCCGGGGACTCGGACACGCTGCACAGGTCAAGAGAAGGAAGCCGGCGACCACCGACCCCTCGCTGACCAGTCAAGGCTGGCTCGGTAAACGAGAAGCCAGCGAGGGAAGGCTGAGCTCCATCGATTTCGCGGAGGGTCGTCCGGATCAGAGGCTGGCGCTCGCTGGACTCGAGCACGATGCCCGGCTCGCTGCCGCATTCGAATCCAACGAGCTCTTCCTGGTCGCCCGCGTGACAGCGGGCTCAGAGGCCGGTCCGTCGAGGCCGGCGATTCGGAACCGGCTCGCCATCGGCGGATGGACCTTCGGGCTCGAGGGAGAACTGATCGCACCCGGCGACCGGGGCGAGAAGGACTATTGGCTGATCGTGAAGTCGTCGCCGCGGCCGCTCCGCGAGCTCATCGATGACACCGCCGAGTGGGGGATGGGCGCTCATGAGGGTGCGCGCCGAGACCTGAACCGGCTGCTCGATGCCCAGGGCTCGAAGCGGCTCCCCGACCGATTCTTGAGTGGATCTTGGTCGGGCGCCTTGGTTCTGGACTATCCGCTCGGAGACGTCAGCGCAGCAGAGCAATTTCCTCCGGAGCTGAAGGCTCTTGTGGGTGGCTTTCGGAACCCAAGTGATCTCCGTGTGCCCTACATCGGTTTCGACATCCCTCGAGTCGCGACCTCGGGAGGGGGACTCGCGATCGAGAGCCCTGCGGTCTGGGCACACATCAACTACGAAGACCCGAAGGGAGACCCTTTCAAGAAGACTGATGACATCTACGGATTCGTGGTCACCAAGTTCGCCGTCACGATCGACGCCTCTCGCGTCACCAAGTTCGACGGGAAGGTCAAGATAGGGGTCGCAAGGATCTTCGGCGAAAGGGTCGAAGGTCGTGCAGATGGCGAAGAAGGCGACTCACACACCGTCGAACTGACCGGCAGCGTGCAACGACGCGACAAGGGCACGACGTACTCGTTCGCCTACGAAGGCTCACACGAGTTTGAGTACGCGGGTGATTCGATCGCCGCCACGGCCACCCTCCAGCGCGTGGAGTTCTCGACCGTCACGTCGGACACCGGGAGCAGCGAGGCCGAGTTTCAGCTGACGGGAGGCCTGACCGTCGAGGTCGGCTCTTCGGACTCAGACTGGGAAGGCAACCTTGGCAAGTTCTCCCTAGACTATGGCGGTCTTCCTCTGCGCTTCGACCTCTCCGGTCTCGGCACTCGCCTCCGCTACGACCTGGGACGCTTCGACCTGGATGTCGGGGACCTCCGGTTCGACTCGTGGCTCCCCAAGTCCTTCCCGCTCAAGCTGCGGGGCTTTCTCGCTGGCCGGAACGTCGAGGAATGGGGAGGCCATGAGCTGGTCTCGGGGGCGGACGGTGCGAGTTTCGGTCTGGAGTTCGGGCTCGACCTCGGTGGTCTCGGCGCGCTGGTTCCCGGCTTCTCGCTCCCGCGGGCGGACCTGCTCCTGTCCTGGGTGCCCGGCGCCTCTGGCGCTCCGTCGCTCTCGCTTCGCTTCGCGGGTACTGCCCCACGACGCTTGAGCTTCTCGCTCATGGGAGCCCTCGAGTTCCGTGCCGAGAAGTTTGGTCTGGGCAAGGCCACGTGGATAGACGGCGCTGACAAGAAGGAGGCGATGGCACTGCAGTTGGACGACTGGTTCATCAAGGTGTTCACGCTCAAGTTCCCTCCGGAAGGTGCCACGGCGGACACCTACATCTTCTATCCCCCGAGCAACGACCTCGACGGAGTCGGCTGGTTTCTGAGCTACGCTGCTGCCGATCAGGAGGACGCCGACGATCAGGGTGACGGGTTTGCGCTGCGGCGTTTCGTCGCAGGTCAACGCCTTCGTCTGGGCGATGGACAATTCGAGCACGCGGACGACATCGTCGCCGCGATCCAGGACGTGGAGTTCGACGACATCGCCAGTGGCGAAGGCGCTCTGGTGCTGGATACCGACGCCGGGTGGCTCCTCGGGGCTGCGGCCGAGTTCGCGGGCGTAGTGGACATTAGCCTGGCCCTGGCCGACTCATCGTCCCTCTACGCCGTCCGGCTCGATCTGAAGGACCTGTTTGGGATCTCGATCCGCTACCAGCGTGTCGACGAACGCACGGGCATGTTCGCTGCAGAGATCGGTCTCGACAAGCTGGGCACGCTTCCGCTCGGACCCGTCCAATTCTCACTTCCCGCGTTCGGTCTCCAAGTCTACACGAACGGCGACTACCTCATCGACGTCGGGTATCCGTGGAACAACGACTACTCTCGCTCGCTGACGGCGTGGGTTTTCCCCTTCGTCGGTTCGGGCGGGCTGTATTTCGCGCGTCTCTCGTCCCGCACCGCAGGCCGTCTGCTCCCTCCCGGTCGCAAGTACGACATGGTGCTTCGAGCGGGGTTCGCGGCTCGCGTCGGACTGGGCGCTTCCTTCAATCAGGGCATCTTTCGAGGCGAGGTGAGCCTGTCGGTGTTTGGCGCCCTCGACGGCCTCTGGGCGCGGGCGAAGGACGGCAAGGACCACTTCATCGTCCGCGGGAGAAACGGGATCCAGCTGATCGTGTTGGGGCGGGTGAGCTTCCCGCTCGTTCGCATCGAGGCGGGCGTTCGAGCGACGTTCTGGGTGGACATCACCTTCGAGACCGACGAGGACACGCTGCTCGAAGTCGCGGGCCGGATCACGGCGCACGCGAGCGTTCGAATCAAAGCTGGGTTCATCAAGTTCACGATTCGCTTCAGTGCGTCGTTCGAGTATCGCAAGCGGTTCCGGCTCCGGGCCGGTGGCCGCAACGCCTTCCTGGCCGACTCGCACCAAGAGTCGCCACCCGTCTTTCGGTTCGAAGCCTACGAGCACTGGGACAGCAAGCACGCTTTGACATTCGCCCCGGTCATCGCTCCTCTCTGGCGCTCGAGCGAGAACGGGGTCGAAGAGGACCTCTCTCACTGCATGCTCGTTCGCGAGGCCGAGCTAGAAGAAGTGGCCCGCCTCGCCACCTACTTCGGCTTCGCGGCCGCGCTTCGTGGGCAGGGAAGCGATGTGGACGGCGGGAACTCCGTCGGTGACTTCGAATTCGTTCCCGGCGGCGACGAGGATCAGGCACGCGACCGCTGGCTCGAGGCCTTGGGCGCTGCGCTGGACGACCTCCGCTTCGCCACTTTCGACGCGCACGCGGCAGCAAACCTGAAGGGGACGCTGGAGGTTCCGTCCGACACGGATGGGGAGTGGTCGGGCATGCCGTGGTTGCCCGGTCTGGTCGTCAACGATGGGACCGGGGTGCTTCGCTGGGACCCATACACGGAGGGGGCGACGCTGACGAGCGCGGATCTGAAGGCGCTTCGCGACGTGTTCGATGCGCTCTTCGACCTGGGCGGAGACGACCCCTCGTTTCTCGCTACCGAACTGTCGGTCGCAGGTGTGGAGATGGTCTTCGAAGACTGGTGGTCGGCGCTCGTCCATGAAGGCGCGACCGCCGTGTGGAACGAGGTCACCCGCCGGTGGCGTGCTGCGAAGCGCGACAACCCCAATGAGGAGCCAGCACCGGTCCGGCTCTCCACAATCCTCGCCCATGACCGAGGTGGTTCGAGCGAGGTCTCCCTCGCGAGGATCGTTGGAAAGGCATCCGCTGTCGCATTCTCCGGCATGCACATTCCGGAGCTCGAAGAACGTCCCGAATTGCCTGCTGGCGGCATCGCTCGTGCCCTCGCGGGCACTCAGGTCAACCGCTACGTCGGCCCAGAGAAGATCAACGTCCTGGTCGATCGGCGGCACGGTGCGTTGGGATGGGTCAGCGGCGCGAACGTCGAAGTGGAGGTGGAGGCGCGGAGCACCGATCCGGCAGAGCCCCCCACGATGCCCGCGCCCAAGCGGCTAGCTCCGGCAGAGCAGCGACCCGAGCGTGTGGAGCTCGCGAACTCGATCGAGGAGTTGGGGACGCCTGCCGCGCGAGTGGTCCCGAGCGGGGCTCGGAAGTTCCTGCGGGCTCGGCCAGTGGGCTCGGCGAACGACCACGTGAGCCGACGATACGGCGTTGGTACCAGCCGTAGACTAGTGAAGCTGGACCAGTTCGAACAGTGGTCGATCCTCACCTTTCGCATCGATGGCTTCAGGAGTGGCGTGGGGGTGGTCGACCTCGCCGGCGTCGACGCGGAGACCCGCGTGCTGTCGACACTGTTCCGTTCGTCGGGGGCTCTGCCCGCGGGGATCGTGGTGGGGGCCGAGGCGTGGATCGATCCCGCCGACGAGAAGGTTGAGGTCGTGCACCTAGCCTCCGGCACCGCAGTCGCCTTCGGTGGCGAGCCGTCGCTCGGAACCCCTCGCGGCCTGTTCCTGCAGGAGGCTCACACCGCTCCCGTCCGTCCGTCATCGGATGAAGAGTTGGCCGCGCTGCTGCGAGTCGCACGGTGGGCTGAGGGCGATTCGTCCGAGCGATTCTTCGTGTCGTTCGAACCCCAGGACAGCTCGTTTTCCTCAGGCAAGGCGGGCGTCGCGGAGTCGATCCTGCGCGTCGCCATCCGGCTCCAGCCGTCGGCCGCAATCTGGCCGGTCACCACGCACATCGTGCCCACCGGCGCGGAGTCAGAAGACGACATCGAGCTGGTGCTGGGCGGCCATGACCGGTGGGTCGACATGGGGTCGCCCGATGTTGCTCGATTCCAATGGGAAGAGCCCAAGGATGAGTCCGAGGCTGGCGCGGACCTGGACTCGGACCAGGAGCTGGACGCGCAGTACTCGCTGCGAGACGTGGAGGTTTGGCAGGGGAACGGACGCATCCTGCCGCGAGAGTGGACATTGCCCTTGCGCCCGATCACCGAGAGCGCCCCAGGGGTGGATGGAGAGCTTCCGCCCGAGCCCGAGCGAGACAACGACCGCTATCGCTTCGACATCCCCGTCGCGCGTCTGGAAGGGTGGACCGGCAAGAACCGATACGCATCCGTCGGCACCACGTTCACCGCCAAGATTGGGCGCCGAGATCCGCTGGGGAACCTCCTGCCCGGAAGTGGAGCCGCCGACTGGGTCGCAGGCTACAGCGATCGACTCGTTCCGGTCCGTGAGTGGCCGGGCACGCGACTGACGTACGAGCTTTCGTCATCCTCCGGCCGCACTCGGTGGAAGCTGGCGATGAAGTTGAGCGCGGAGTTCGAGCGAAGCGCCGGCGTGGTCGAACGCTGGCGTCGCATCCGCGAGCAAGTCAGCGACAAGCGCTTCGTGGCGGAGCTCAGCGTGACCGACGGCACCGCTCGAACTCAGATTGCTAGTCGGCTGAAGCGCTTCGTCGACGCCGTGTGGAAGAAGCTGTGCCCTGATGGGGAAGACTGTCGCCGCCGCCTGGGTGAGGCGGAAGTCGCCGGCGGAACCGTCAAGGTGGAAGCGGCGTCTTGGCATGTAGTCGTGCAACCGATTCCCGAAGTGGAGACCGGCCGGGTGGTCGAGTGGCGGCCATCCCTGAAGGTCGCACGGAAGGGGGGAATCCAAGACAAGCTGATCCCGACCAGACTCGGGGTCCTCCAGCAGGTCGAGGCCGTTCCGCTCGCATCGGACAAGCCGTCGGGTTCGAACGCCAACGCCGCGGACGAAGACAGATCGCTCGAAGCGTTCGCCGCAACGGTTCGACGCATCACCGGGAACCAAGTCTCTCTCGGTCGTAGTGCTGGCTCAGACGGCACGTCGCTCTGGCTCGTCTGGCGGGGCGCTCTGAGCTTGGGCACCGAGGACGAGGTGGACTGGTCCTTCCACTCCATGGCCCCGTTCGGGACAGCTGGTTTGCGCACCGAGGAATGGAAGCTCGAGCACGATACTTGGCCGGAGTGGCGTGGTGAAGCGCGCGACGTGGACGTCGACGGGCTCATCGCACGGGTACTCACGGGGCTCGACGCGCTCTCGACGGGAGCCGCGCTGGATGTGCAATGGCGCTCCAAACCGGGGCTTCTCGCCGACTGGAGCTCGGCGTCCCGACGCCTCGCGCTCGCGCTGAGCACTCGGCACGCCGCGGTGCTCGAAAAGGACAGGGATGGGCTCCGGGGCGCGGCTGGCGGGCAGCTCCTGGAGCGGTTCGTTCGACAGCGACTGACGCAGCGGTTGAACGCCTTCGATGCCATCGACACCTACGTCGTCGGCCGTTGGAGCCGGACCGCCGCTGACTCCGCGGCTCCGCAGTGGGAGGTTCACTACCATACGGACGCAAAGCCCGCAGGGACGCGCAGAGCGGGCGACGCTCGCGCCGACGCGCTCGTCGTTTCCTCCGCGGTTGCCCTGTTGGGCGGCGAAGAGACGGTGGTCGCATTCTCCGTGGACGCCGCGGAGGAGCGCCCCGATCGCGACCCGAGCATCAGTGTCAGGTTCGTGCCCCACGTGTTCCGAACCGCCGAAGATGCTCCCTGGATTCACCTCGTGGAGGTCGCGCCCCCGTCATCGTCAGAGGACGTCGACCGACGGTTCCCGATCTCCCGGATTCCGCTGGTACTTCGCCGACACCCTCCGCTTCCCGCCCTAGGCGAGCACGTGGCTGTCGTACCACTGCGAAACAGCTCGACCATCGCTCTCGACGCCATGCTGACCAAGGAAATGGCGGACACGCTTCGCGAGTGGGAGTACCGATTCTGCACGAGCTTCACGGGCATCGACGTCGACTCCCTCGAGATCGTCGTGAAGCGTTTACGGCCGAGTTCCCAGTCCCTCGCCACCACCGATGGCGACCCGTTTCCGGTGTTGATGGCCCTCGAAATGGAACTCGAGCGCGATGGCGGGCTCGAGCTCGACCGCATCGTCTATCTGACGTCGACCCTGGCGACGCGAGTGGAGCAGGCTTCGCGAGCGGCCCTCGCCGAGAGGACGGTCGAGCGTCTCTGCACCATCACCATCAAGAGCAACTACAACGGGTTGAAGACGGCGCTCGACGTCCAGGCCAGCGTAGATCAGGGGGGTATCGCTGAGGCGCTGAGCTTGGGATTCCGCGGCGTGTCGCAGCGGCTGCAGCGCGTGACAGGCGCCAGAGTAGAGACCGGCACTCTCGCCGACGACAGGACGAAGACCTGGACCTTCAGCAAGGACGAGCTAGGCCGATTCTTCGATGACCCGGCCGGCATGGACTTGGTCTTGGCGATCACAAAACGAGACGTGCTCCAAGACCTCGCTCTGCAGGTGCATGCCCATGTGAACCGCAACAAGGAGATCCGGGGTCGGCCCATCAATTCCTTGTTCCACTACCGGAGCGCCGTCGCCAGCCACGACAGCTGGGCGCGACCAGGATTGGACAGGCAGGAGCCCGCTGGGTGGGATGGAACGAGGCTGGTGGCCGAGTCGAGTGGCCAGGCAGGTCGCGTCGGTGAGGTGGCGAGCCGCGCCGGAGTCAAAGCGGACCTCTCGCAGCGCATCGGTGGCATGCTGAGCACGCTCTTCCATGCAGTCGACGCGGAAGTCGAGCGTCGCGTGGACATCGAGGTGCGTCTGGTCCGCCGAGCGAACGCAGGTCTTCCTTTCTTGCTCCGCCGAGGTGAGGTCGCTCGTGCGACGCCCGTCGACACCCCATTGGGAATGGTGTTGAACGGGGGCTCGAGGGACCTTCCCACGCTCGCGGCCAGCGTTAGTCGAGCGATCGAGACCGGGTTGGATGGTTCATCTCCCCGCAACGAGCTCGCGGCACGGCTCGACGTGCGCATCTTTGATGTCGCGGACACGGACCAATCCGAGCAACAAGCCGTCGCACTGCGCGTGCGGAACCTGTGGGTGCCCCTTGCCTAGCTCCCGCCATGATGGTCGCGCGAGCGAACTGCGCAGTGGCCTGGCCATCTCCGGGGGCGACCCACCATCGCCGAGCGCGGGGAAGGAGCCATGAGCTCCTGCGGTCCGGTGATTCCCAATGTGCGCGAAGGAGAGAGAGATGAGCAACTCGAACAAGACGTTCGCTGACCTAGTGCGCGAAGGGCTCGCGGAGAGCGAGCTTCTGTCGAACCCGCCACACGAGGGGGCCGGCGAGCACATCATCGGGTGGGTTCCGAAGGACCACGAGGAGCTGCGTTCCCTCGGGGTTCCCAACGCACCCACAGGGTTCGTTCATGTCATCGGAGCCGAGGCGTTGGAGTGGCCGATCAAGGAGTGCGCCAGCAGCCATATCTATCTCGTAGACGAACGGAACCTGATCGGCGACGTGACTGGGAAGTGCTTCGGTCGGCCGCTCCAGCTCTGGAGACGAACACCGGACGTCCGTTTGTGGCTCGCCGGCTACGCGTCGCTCCGCGACCAGCAGCACGAGGAGCAGAGTGGTCTCCCCGGAGACGGTGGGGCGCGTCCGTCGCAAGAGGACGACCACCCAATCGAGGGAGTGCTCGACGTACATCCCCTGACGAGCCTTTCGGCAGCGTATGATGCCTACGTCGACTCTTGCGATTGTGGTGATCGCTTCTCTGACAACTGCGCACACTTCGTGAGCAACGCGCTTATCCGGGCTGGATATACGCTCGGCGGTGGAACCAAGTGTCGATGCGGTCGCCTGATCCGTGCGAAGGAGCTTCTGGCGTGGGTTCGATCTCGGCCTGGTCGACGCTTCAGTCAGAACCACCAAGGGCTCTCTTCCGGCGTATGGATCGTGTATCAGGAGCGTGATGATGGACAGGGTCACATCCTGTTCCACAAAGAGGCATCTGGCCGGCACTCGTGGAAGGGCACGGGCGACTATCCGGACTGGCCTGTCCAGTGGCATTACAGCTTCTGAATGTCGACAGGACTCGAACGACGATGACTGAAGAAGAAACGAAGACACCGCGTGAGCTGCACGACAGAGTTCTCGAGACGATCGAATCTCTGCAGACCATTCACGTCAAGACCGTCTGCGCCGGCGACGAAGAGCCGCCCATAATCGAGACGAAGCTCGGCATCTTCACGGGCGATGTCGAAGTCGTGGTTCGTGTGTCGAGCGAGGGCGCATTGGATCCCAGAATTGGTCACTTCGCGCCGAGTCACCTCGTGATGCTGGACCAGGCGATCGGGCGACTGAACCAGCTGATCGAAACGGTCATTCGACTCCTTCGCGCACTTCTTGACCTGCTTCGAAGGAGCCTTCCTTCGGACGAAGCACCTTCGCAGATCGAGTGGGCGAAGAAGACGGAGCGAGACAGCTTCAACGACCTCCTGGACAAGCTCCGCAGGGGGTTTCGGAACCTATTCGAGCTGTCGATCGTTACCAAGACCACCTTGGACACCAAGTTGCTGGCGTCCAAGGTGCGACTGCTGCCATTGAGTGAGACACCGGACGCCGAGCAGACACTGCCTGACCCAACCCCGCCGGTCGACGAACTGATTGAACCGGTCAAGTCTCTACACGCAGAGCATGCGAGCCGTGCCGGCGCGGTCGTGGAACGATATGGCGAATGGATCGGCAAGCTCGTGAATGGGGCGCCGAGCTCGTGACCCGCAGCGAGACCGAAAAGGGAGGAGTGGAGGTGATCACCAGGATCGTTTCCGAAGATTTCGAGGAGCGCCTGTTCAGAGCTGCGCAAGAGTCAACGGCCGAGTTCGAGCAAGTCCTCCAACAATGCGCGTCCAGCGCTGGGCTCGACACGAGGTTGTCGTTGCTGGGCGATGGCGAGACCCGGATCGTCGAAAACCTCGCGGGGGACGCAGATGATCGAGCGGCCTTAGTCCGGCTTCATGAGACGGCATTGTCTGTGGGGAACGAGCTGCATCTCGGACAGCTGACCATCGCACTCCGCGCCCTTGGAACGTGAGTCGCCGCTCCGCGAGAAGAGTCGCAAAGAGGTTCATCGCTCGCGGCACGCTGGCAGTGCGTACTCCTGGTCGGTCCGGTACCATCTTCACCTTCGTGCTCGAGAGCGGCCGGCGAGTGGTGACGGTCGCGACTCCGCTCGCGCTGCGAGACACAGAGCTGGTTGGTCAGCACCGAATGGAGCTCGAGCAAGCCTGCCGCGAGGCTCTGAGGGAGCTTGGTGTCCTCAGCAACCTCACCTTGTCGCTGGCCGCGGGTTCCCTCGCCGGCCTGTTGGCGGACGTCTTGGAGGGGGAGGCCTTGGAACTGGCGGACTGGTGGCCTGCGCCCATCGTCTTTCTGGCTAGCATGTGCGTCCTCCATGCCTGGCGTCGCTGGGTGGTTCGGCGCTTCGCAAAGCGGCTGGTCGGAGAGAGCCTCACTTTGTTCGACCCCTTGTAGGATCGGACGGGCCTCGCCGCAGTCGTCGCCTTCCATCCGCCAGGCGTCCCCACGATAGCGATACCGCACCCCGTCCACCTCGATCGTCCGCGTTCCCTTCTTCGGCATCGACATGGCTCGAGGGTAGCGCGGCCGCGAAGCGATCTACCGCCGCCGAGCTCCGCGTGATCCTGCCCGGTGAGCTCGCGACCGCTCTCGACCTGGCCGCCCTCGATGTGGGTGCCCGGTGGGG
>CAYTCZ010000107.1:0-14003 GCA_964436315.1 uncultured Gaiellales bacterium
CTCGGCAAAGCGGGCGGCGACGCCTTCAAGACCATCTCGAAGCTGATCCGCTGAGTGCGCTGCCGAGACGCGTGCCGGCTGGGTTCGAGCGCCGACGCGCTGCGGAGGTGACGCCATGACGAACGACATCCTGTCGACGCTCCAGAACCCCGAGGGCCTCTCCGACGAGGCGTTGGCGCTCGCGGCCGCAGATCTCCTACCGCTCGACGAGGTGGCTCCGACCCTGGGTCAACGCGTGCTGCGTTGGGTCATCGACGGAGGTCCGAAGGACGGACTGCTGGGTGAGGTGGCTTCCCACCGAGATGCCGCGGCGTCGTCCCTCAAGATCATGAACAGCGGGAACATGACTCGGGGTCGGCGCCAGTTCATGAAGGAGGCGGGATTTTCACCGCTGCCACTGAAGCGTCTGGGCGAGCTCATGGTTCACGCTTCGCCTGCCCATTGGCACGCCAGCCCGCCCTACGGACTTCCCGGCTGGCTCCATGCCCTGCAGGCTCAGCACTCGGGAGTGCGCGGGTCGGTCCTGGCTGACTTGCTCGAAGCTGCGGGGCTGGACGGCTCGATCACGATTCGTCCGAGCGGACCGGCGGATGACGACGTTCGCCTGCTGGCACGCTACCCGGAGGCCGTCCGCGAGACCTTGCGTGGCGCAGACACGTACTGGTTCCAGAACTGGCTCCGGCACCTGTCGAACGACGACGCCGACCTCTCTCCCTTCGCCGAGGTGCTCGTCGAGAGGGCGATCACCGGATCCGTGCAGCGTCGCGCCGCGGCGGCCACCCTGCTCCCGAAGCTGGGTGCCGCCGGACGAAGGGCGCTCGAGGCCCACGCGAGTGGGAGCGATGCCGTTCGTCGGGGGCGCGCCGCTCGAACCCTCGCGGAGCACTTCGGCTCCGAGGTGCGTCCCTTCCTCGAGCAGCGGCTGGAAGCGGAGCGGAGCCGCAAGAACCGCGAGCTGCTCGAAGGGCTGCTCGCGTCGTTGGCTCCGGTCGACCCGGAGGTCCCTGACCCCGAACCGCTCGAGCCGCTGCCGGACCGAATCCCGCTGCCCGACGGCTACCGTGACGAAGCTCGGCGGCGCATCGAGGAGGCCATCGAACGCCGCAACGAGAACGAGCGCAAGTGGGCACCGCGCGGCGCTCCGCCGCGAGTGGGTCGGCTCCGGGAGGAGGCCTTGGACCAGGCGATGGATGCCTTCGAGACCGGGGCCGAGCAGACGCTCGCGAGGATCGCCGCTCCGCAGGAGCACTTCGTCACTGGCCTCACGCTCGCGGAGGCCTTGCTCGACCCTTCGCTCTCCCTCGAGCACGTCTATCGCGTGCTGCGAGCGGTCGTGTCCGACGCCGGCCGACGCATCTTCGAACACACGGCTGGCTGGGCGCTGCCGCAGCTCGCCGAAGCCCTCGTGGAACGCGACGCGGACCTCCACGCCTGGGCCCAGGTGTGCGAACGACACGGCGATCCATCGCTGCCCTGGCTCGAGGCGTTGATCTCGTGGCCCCCCTACGCCGGTCCGCTCCCGATGGAGCCCGAGCGAATCGTTCCGGCGTTCGTCGGTCGGGTCGACCTGCTTCTCTCCGCGATGGCGGGCCGGCCTCTGTCCCCCGAGGCGGCAGGCCGCTACTTCCGACCGGCCACGATGCAGGGGCACGCCTATCGCATCGCGGCCGCGTTCCCGGAGCTCCCTCCGCGGGTCCGCGAGCTCGCCTTCGAGCACGCTCTCGGCTCCGGCAAAGTCGAGCGAGCCCTCGCGCAGCAGCTCCTGGCGACCGACGGCGAAGTCATCGCTCGCGCGACGGAAGCGCTCGGCTATGGACAGAAGGACGTCCGCGCGGCGTCGGCCGATTGGCTCGGCCGGCTGGGGGACGCTTCGGCGGTCGCTGCTCTCCAGAAGGCGGTCCGCAAGGAGAAGATCGATGTCCCGAAGGCCGCCATGTTTCGTGCGCTCGAGAGGCTGGGCGTGGATCTCGAGTCCTATCTCGACCGCGAGACCTTGCGGAAGACCGCGAAGAAGAAGCTGGCCAAGGGAGTCCCCGCGAAGGTTGCTTGGTTCCCGTTCGCCGGTCTGCCCGAGCTCCGCTGGCGTGATGGCGAACCAGTCGGCCGCGAGACCCTCACCTGGCTCCTCGTCGGTGCGCACAAGCTGAAGTCGCCCGAACCCTCGCCGCTCCTCCGGCTCTACGCGTCCTACTGGGACGGCGCGGAGGAGCTGGGCGATTACGTCTTCGAGGCTTGGTTGGAGCACGACACGCGCCTCCCGCGGCGTGAGGAGGTCGAGGCGGAGGTGCGCTCTCAGGTCGAGCGCCTCTCGTGGTCCGGCCTACCGACCGACGAGCTCTTCGAGCAACGGCTGGCCGAGCGAATGGAGCAGCCGGTGGGATCTGCTCAGGCGGACCGGGGGCTGCTCGCCGTTGCGGCGGCCCTCTGTGGCCCCTCACTCGCCACGCGCGTGCAGGCGTACCTGAAGCGTTGGTACGGCTGGCGCGCCCCTCAATGCAAGACGCTGCTGCAGATGCTGGCCCACCGGGACGACATGGACTCGGTCCAGACGATTTTGGCCACCGCCACGCGCTTTCGGACCAAGGGGATCCGTAGCGAAGCCGAGAAGCTGGTCGGGGTCGTCGCCGAGCGCCTCGGCTGGACGCCCGCGGAGCTCGCCGACCGGACGATTCCCACGGGCGGCTTCGAGCTCTCGGATGGTCGCGCGGTGCTCGAGCTCGACATGGGACCGCGCACCCTCACCGCGATCCTCCACGAGCAGCTCGGTGTGGTGATCGAAGGGGAAGGCGGCAGGACCAGCAAGAGCTTCCCCAAGCCGCGCAAGGACGACGACCCGGCGCTCGCCGCGGCTTCGAAGAAGAGGTTCGCTCAGGCGAAGAAGGCCGTGAACGCGACGGTCCGCGCCCAGCGAGACCGCTTCTACGAAGCGATGTGCACCGAGCGCACCTGGTCCACGGACGACTGGCGACGCCACCTGCTCGAGCACCCGGTCGTGGGTCCGCTCTGTGAGCGATTGATCTGGGTCGGGGTGAATGCGGAGGGCGAGACGACCCCGTCGTTTCGACCGCTTCCGGACCATGCTCTCACCGACGTGGACGACGAGACGATCGGGCTGGACGCACCCTTCGTGCGCCTCGCTCACGGATCGACGCTCGGTCCCGCGGTGGTCGAGCGCTGGCGCGAGCACTTCCTCGACTACGAGGTGCTGCCCCTCTTCGACCAGCTCTCCGCCGAGACCGTTCCACTCGCCGAAGACGTTCGAAAGAAGACCGAGCTGAACGTCGTGGAGGGCCACATCGTCGACACCTTCGAGTTGCGGAATCGGCTCCAGGCCCGCGGCTACGATCGGAAGGCGGCCGAGGATGGCGGTTGGTTCTACGGCTACGAACGCAGCTACCCGACGCTGGGCCTTCGAGCGGAGATCGGCACGAGCGGCTCGCCCCTACCCGAAGAATCACGTCTGGTCGCGCTGGCCCACGTGGCGTTCTTCCGCACCGCGGACGGCGGAATGGGCGGGCGCTCCATGCCGCTCCGAGATGTTCCGCCGATCCTCTTGGCCGAGACCGTGGCGCATGCGCGAGAGGCGGCTGCGATGGGGACCGGGTTCGATCCGGATTGGGCGAGCAAGGTCTGACCATCACGAGCGCGTTCGCGGGGAATTTATCGCCACCCTCCGTGGTAGATCGCTGCCATGCAGCGCTACGAGCTCAGCGACGGGAAAAGCCACAAGTTCTGGGCCATCGATCTCGAGGGCACCGACGTGACCACGCAGTGGGGGCGCATCGGGACGGATGGGCAGTCGAAGGTGAAGTCCTTCGGGTCCGTCGCAGAGGCGGAGAAGGAACGCGACAAGCTGGTCCGCTCGAAGGTGAAGAAGGGGTACGAGCTGGTCGGCGAGGTCGAGGCGCCGGCGAAGGCGGCGGTGGTAGCCGCGCCCATGAAGCCCGCCGTTGCGCCGCCGCCCGAGCCCATCGAGACGGCCTCGACACCGCCCGCGGCGAAGCCAGCTCCACAGCCGCTGGCCGAGGGTGCCGTTTCGCCGGAAGCGGCCGCAGCGCCGGTCGAGACGAGCGTGGCGTCGGCGCTCGTGGTGGCCAGTGACGAGCTCCCCGACGAGGCCCGGCCCGATCTCGAGGCGCTCGCCAAGGATCTCCCGCCGAACCGAGCCACTCGCCGTGCCTCCGTGAAGGTGCCGACCGTGGAGAAGGCGTGGAAGGACGTCTACGACCCGAACTTCCGCGGAGGGCGCTCCACCTTCATGGTCGACGACGGCTGCGCCGGGGCGGCGTCGCTCTTCGAGACGTTCGAGAAAGGCTCCATTCCCAGTCTGGGAGACGACCCCGAGACGATCGGACGCCACGCCGCCGGCATACTCGCGGCGTGCGGGAGCAAGCTCCGGCACCGCGACCTCTTCGACCTGCTGGTCGCCGCCCACGGCCTCGCCGACGCCGTGCTCGCCACCGCCGTCTGCTTCGGCCATCGACAGAAGCCACGGGTCGAGCCAGGCGAGGGCCTCGAGGCGACGGACGCGCTCTACCGATACGAAGGGTTGCCTTCGATGATCGCTCGCATGCGCGATCACCTGAGTGCCGCGAGTGAGGCGGACCACGCCGCCGCGCTTGCCGCCGCCCGCGCGTTCGCCAGCCAGCACGAGCTCGGCTACAGCCGAGCCACGGTCCTCGCGCTCGCGTTCCCCGACGCGGACGAGCTGGTCGCCCCCGCCATCGCGGCCGCGACCGAACCCTCGCTCGGAGGGGCCGTGGGTGTGCGGCTGGCGCTCCTCGAGACCGCCCGCGACTCCGCCCAGCTCGTGGCGCTCCACGGTGGGCTCCACTCGGTCGACGTGATCGGCGACGGGTACCGCACCGGATATGGCACGGTCGCGGGCGCCATCGAGCGCCTCGGTGAAGGCGCAGCCGAATACCTCGTCGACTGCCTCGCGCCGCAGCGTTCGAGCTGGGCCGACAAGGAACACGACCGCCGGCTCGCTCGGCTCATGGCGGCCACTCCGTCGGACGCCACCATGCAGTTCCTCGCCGAGCGCATCGACGATCCCGGGTTCCGGACCGGCCTCGCGCCGGCGGCTCAGGCGTTTCCGGTGCGCGCGCTGCGCATCCTCGGCCCGCTCGCGGTGGGTCGCTCGAAGCATGCCTCCGTCGCTCAGCAGGTCGTCGGCTCCGTGCTTCGTCGCCACCCCACGGCGCTCGCCGCCGCTGCCGATGGCATGGACGCCGGAGCGCTCGCCGCCCTCCAGAAGTTGGCGGAGGCGTCGACCACCAGCGCTCCCGCGGACCTCGCGAGCTGCCCCGAGGTGCTTCAGAAGCCTCGGTGGCTGGCGAAGAAGAAGGCCAAGGGCCCGAAGAAGGTCGCCCTCGAGCCGTTGGCGCACGCGCCTTCGATGCGTTGGCCCGAGGGAGTGAAGGAGCAGTTCGAGGCGACCGCGACCCCGTCCCCGCGCAAGTCGATGAACGACGACGAATGGCGGAAGTCGATCCAGGGTGACTACCGGATCGACGGGATCTGTCACGCGCCCGAGGCCGTGGCCCTCGAGCGAATGGAATCCTGGCGGCCCGCCGACTCCTGGTACATCGAGCCGTGGATCCGCGCGGTGGTGGCCCGCTTCGAGCTCGACGCGATCGAGGTCGTTCGCAGCTATGCCGCCAACCTGCCTGCCTACGGGCTCGCGGTCGCGTTGCCCTACGACGACGACGTTCTCGCGCCGATCGCGGCTGACGCCTACCGGCGACTGAAGTCCGCCCGCGCGACTGCGCGTGAATGGCTCCGGCTCCACGCCGAGTGTGCGTTCGTGGCGCTGCTTCCGGCGGCCCTCGGCGGCAACGGCAAGGAGAAGACCAGCGCGCTCGCGGCGATCGGCTACCTGGCGAGCGAGGGGTTCGGTCCGCTGCTGATCGAGGTCGGCGGCCGCTACGGCGACGACGCCCGAAAGGCAGCCGAGCTGCTCGCGGACGCTGACCCGCTCGACCAGCTCCCGAAGAAGATCCCGGCGCTTCCCTCGTGGGCGACCGAGGCGATCCCGCCGGAGCTCACCGCAGGCGGTTCGCTGCCGACCGCCGCATTCGAGGCGTTTCTGACCATGCTGGCGATCTCCCGTCCTGGCGAGCTCTACCCGGGTGTCGAGATGGCGCTGGAGCACCTCGAGCCGAGTACCGTCGCGCGCTTCTCCTGGAGCCTCTTCGAGGCGTGGCGAATGAACGGGATGGACAGCAAGGAGAGCTGGGCCTTCACCCAGATGGGCGCCCTCGGCGACGACGAGTGTGCTCGGAAGCTCACGCCGATTCTGCGGGTCTGGCCGGGGGAGGGGGGCCACGCCCGCGCGACCACCGGTCTCGACGTGCTCTGTGAGATCGGCTCCGACGTGGCGCTGATGAACCTCTACGGCATCTCGCAGAAGCTCAAGTTCAAGGGCCTCAAGAACAAGGCCGCGGAGAAGGTGCAGGAGATCGCACGGGACCGTGGGCTCACCGAGCTCGAGCTCGCCGACCGGCTGGTGCCGGACTTCGACCTCGACCCCACCGGAACGCTCACCCTCGACTTCGGTCCGCGCGCCTTCACGGTCACCTTCGACGAGCACCTGGCTCCCGTGATTCGCGACGAAGGCGGGAAGCTCCGCAAGAGCCTCCCCAAGGTCGGCGCGAAGGACGACGCCGAGAAGGGCGCCGCCGCCACCAAACAGTTCAAGACGCTGAAGAAGGACGTGCGCGCCGTCGCGGGCATGCAGGTGATGCGGCTCGAGCAGGCGATGTGCGACGAACGCACCTGGTCGGCGGAGGACTTTCGCCAGTTCCTGGTCGACCACCCGCTCGTCGTGCACCTGACGCGGCGCCTCGTGTGGGGGCTCTACCCGACCGATGGCGGTGCGCCGACCCAGACGTTTCGCGTGGCCGAAGACGGCACCTTCGCCGATCGAGAAGACGAGGAGCTCGAGCTCCCCGAGGGTGTCCGTGTCGGCATCGTCCACCGGCTGCGGATGAGTGACGACGAGGCGGCGGCCTGGGGCGAGGTCTTCGGCGACTACGAGATTCTCCAGCCCTTCGACCAGCTCGGCCGTTCCGTGCACCAGCTCACCGACGAGGAGATCGCCACCAACGTGATCAAGCGCTACGAGGGGCTGGAGGTGAAGACCAGCCAGGTGCTCCGCCTGGAGAAGATGGGGTGGCGCCGCGGTGACCCGCAGGACGGAGGCGGCATCTGGTGGATGCAGCGGGACACCGGCTCGGGCTACTTCCTGCTCTCGCTCGATCCGGGCATGATCGTCGGACTGATGGACGAATACCCGGAACAGACCCTCGGCACCGTCGACCTGCACGAAACCGCTTGGCGTTGGGGCGATGGCCGCTCCTTCGAAGGTCTCTCGGATGTGATGCTCAGCGAGGTCATCCGCTCTCTCGAGACGCTGCGGAGCTGACCCATGGCGAAGAAGAAGGCGTCGGAGCCGCAGAAGCTCCAACGGGCACCCGCGGAGATCGCACACGCCGCCGAGCTGGAGGCGCTGGCGAAGGCGGACTCCGGGCCGAAGCCGCCGGGTTGGAAGCTCTCGCTGCCGGCGGTGCGGACCTTCATCCTCGGCGACCCGACCCGAGGCATCGAGCCGAAGTTCGTGGGTCACGCGAGCTTGGTCGACCGGGCGATGGTGTCGCTGGCGACCGGTCGCGGCCTCTTGCTGATCGGTGAGCCCGGCACGGCCAAGTCGCTCCTGAGCGAGCTCCTTGCGGCGGCGATCAGCGGACGGTCCACCCTGACCATTCAGGGAGGCGCGTCGGTCAACGAAGACCAGATCAAGTACTCCTGGAACTACGCGCTGCTCGTCGCCGAAGGGCCGTCCGAGCGCTCGCTGGTACCTGCGCCGATCCACACCGGGATGCGCGAGGGGCAGCTCGTTCGCTTCGAGGAGATCACCCGATGCCCGCTCGAGGTGCAGGACTCGCTGCTCTCGCTCCTCTCGGACCGGGTCATGGCAATTCCCGAGCTCGGCGGTGACGACGCGATGCTCTTCGCTCGCGAGGGCTTCAACGTGATCGCCACCGCGAACACGCGCGACAAGGGCGTGAACGAGATGAGCGCGGCTCTCAAGCGGCGCTTCAACTTCGAGACGGTGCACCCCATCGCCGACTTCGACACCGAGATGCGCCTCGTGCGCGACCAGGTCTCGAAGATGATGAGCCGGAGCGGCATTCCACACGGCCCCTCTCCAGAGGTGCTCGACGTGCTCGTGACCACCTTCCGGGAGCTGCGCCGAGGTCGCGACTCCGAGGGCAACGCGATGGAGAAGCTCCGCTCCGTGATGTCGACCGCCGAGGCGGTCTCGGTCGGTCACGCGGTCGGGGTCCGCGGTTGGTTTCTCCGCGGCGACGCCGGTCGACCGGCGGATATCGTGGAGTGTCTCGCCGGAACGGCGGCCAAGGACGATGCCGACGACCTGAAGCGCATCCGTCGCTACCTCGAGCAGCGGGCGAAGCTCCGTTCCGAAGCCCACTGGCGAGAGTTCTACGAGGCCCGTGGGCGGCTGACCTGAGGCGTTCCGCGATGGCCGAGAGAGAGCCGACCATTCTCGGCGTGCGCCACCACTCGCCGGCGTGCGCCCGTCTGGTGCGGCACACCATTCGGACCCGTCGCCCGACCCACGTATTGATCGAGGGGCCGGCCGACATGAACGGCCGCATGGACGAGCTGACCCTCGGCCACGAGCCGCCGGTCGCGCTCTTCAGCTTCCTGCAAACCGAGGCGCACACACAGGCGGTGTGGTTTCCCTTCTGCAGCTACTCGCCGGAGTGGGTGGCCATCCAGGAAGGGCTCGCGGCCGGGGCCCACGTGCGCTTCATCGACCTGCCGGTCTGGTACCGCGAGCCAGTGGGCCCGGACCGGATCGAGAATCGGTACTCGGACCACGGCGCCCACACGACCGCGTACGTGGAGGCGCTCTGCCAGAAGCTCTCGATGGAGGGCATGGACAACCTCTGGGACCACCTCTTCGAGCAGCCCCTCGAGCCCGACGAGTTGCGCGAACGGCTGCGTCGGTACTTCGTCCACCTCCGCCCCGCGATGGAGGCGAGCGACGTCCTGCCGCCGCACGAAGACGACGACCGGGAGGCGTTCATGGCGCGCCACGTCGCCTGGGCGATGAGCCATGCCGACGCAGAGGTCTTGGTGATCTGTGGTGGCTGGCACGAGCCGGCGCTCGGGCGCCTGTGGCACGAGGCCGACCCTGCCGACCCACCGACACCGATACCGCCGGACGGGAGCCGCGCGGGGACCTATCTGGTTCCCTACGGCGAGGAACGGCTCGACTCGTTCGATGGGTACCAGGCCGGCATGCCCTCACCCGGCTGGCACCGGCGGGTGTGGTCGAGCTCGCCCCGTGTGGCTGGCGACGAGGTCCTCGAGGCGGCGACCAAGCGCCTCCGCGAGAAGCACGTCGCCCTGAGCGCCGCCGACCTGATCGGCGCGACGGCCATGACCGAGGGGCTCATGCGGCTTCGTGGGCATCGCGAACCGACTCGGGCCGATCTGCTCGACGGCCTCGCCGCGGCGGTGCTCGACGACGCCCAGAGCGAGCCCTTTCCCTGGAACCGTCGGAGCGGTGTCGGGAGCGCGACCGACCCACGCCTTCGGGAGGTGCTGCGCATCATGCGTGGCGACGCACGCGGTCGGCTGGCCGCAGGGACGCCCGCGCCCCCGTTGGTCGCCGACGTCGAGGCCACACTCGTCGGGCACCAGGAGCGGATGCTCGGAGCGCTCGGGCGCTCACCGCGTGCTCTGACCTTGGCGATCACGGAGCCGGAGGCTCGCGAGCTCTCGGTGTTCCTCCACCGGCTGCGGGTGCTCCGCGTGCCGGGGTTCGAACGCAGGAGTGGACCCGCGTGGCCCACCGACGGGACGCTCGTGGAGAGCTGGCAGGTGTGGGACGACCTCGATCGCAGCGCGGCCCTGGTCGAGGCCTCCGTGCACGGAGGGACACTCCCGCTCGCCACGCGCGAGAAGCTACGCCGCCAGGGCGGAGACATCGACGCGCTCATCGCCACGGTCGGCGACGCGGTGCTGGCGGATCTCCCCGAGCTCGCGGAGCTCTTGGTGCGGGAGCTCCACGCGCAGGTGGCGACCGAAGGACGCGTGGGTCCTCTCGGCGACGCCCTCGACCGGTTGCTCGCACTCTATCGCCACGACGTGCTCTTCGGGGTGGCCGGCAGCGTATCCGTCCTCGCGCTGATGGACGCGATCGTCTCGCGGCTCGCGTGGGTGATCGAAGGGATGAGTGGTGGCACTCCCGATGACGGCGGCACGGTGCGAGCTGTGACCGCGCTTCGCGATGCTTGCCGGCACGCGCCGCTCGCGGACATCGAGCGGGTGCACGCGGTGATGCACCGGAGGCTCGCGGACGATGAGTGTCCGCCGGTGCTGGTCGGCGCGGCGCTGGGATTGCTGTGGAGCGAGGGGCTCGTGGACCACGAGGCTGGCCTCACGGCGTTGCGTGCTCACGCCGAGCCGGAGCGACTCGGGGTCTTCCTGCAGGGGCTCTTCCCGCTCGCGCGAGCCGAGGTGCGCGACGAGCCCGCCGTGGTGACCACCCTCGACGATTTGCTCCGTCGCCTCGGTGAAGAAGCGTTCCTGGTCGCGCTGCCCACCCTCCGGCAGGCCTTCGCCGCGTTCCCCACCCGCGAGCGCGCCCAGCTCGCCGAGGCCTTGGTCGGTCGCTTGGGCCCAGAAGCGCGGACCGTCGTCGACCGACTGCCCGCCGCTCCGGCGACCCTCGTGGCGGCGCGGCAGCTCGAGGCGGCGGTCGACGCGTTGCTCGCGGCGGAAGGGCTCGGAGAATGAGCGGCGACCCCAACCTCTGGCGCTGGCGCCTCGTGCTGGGGCAACCCGCCGAGAGCGCGATGGGGCAGAGCCTCGATGCCCGCGGTACGCAGGCCGACGAGGCCCTCGAGTGGCTCTACGGCGAGGGCCGTGAAGGTGGAGATGGCGCGTCGGTGCTCAGCGTCCCCGAGTGGCTCGATCGCATCCATACGCTCTTTCCCAGGCAGACCGTCGAGCGTCTGGAGAAGGACGCGGTCGAGGTCTACGGCATCGACGAGATCGTCACCGACCCCGAGGTGCTCGGTCGCGCGGAGCCGAACGAGGCGCTCCTCGGCGCGGTCCTCAAGACCAAGCATCTGATGAACCCGGAGCTCCTGGAGCTCGCTCGCGAGCTCATCCGGCGCGTCGTGCAGCGGCTGATGGACGAGCTCACCAAGGAGATTCGCTCGGTGTTCAGCGGCGCCATCGACCGCCGCCGCCGGAGCCCCCTGAAGGTCGCCAAGAACCTCGACCTGCGTCAGACGTTGCGCACGAACCTGAAGCACTACGACGGGGAGGCGAAGAAGGTGCTCGTCGAACGTGCGCTCTTCTTCTCGCGCACGCGGCGCCAGGGCGAGCGATGGCAGGTGATCCTGCTCGTCGATCAGAGCGGCTCGATGATGGACTCGGTGATCCACAGCGCGGTCACCGCCGCGTGCCTCTGGGGGCTTCCGAGCGTGCGCACCCATCTCTGCATCTTCGACACCGAAGTGGTGGACCTGAGCGACGCCGTCACCGACCCGGTGGAGACCTTGATGAAGGTGCAGCTCGGCGGAGGTACCGACATCGCCAAGGCGGTCGGCTACGGCGCGGGCCTGGTCGAGTCCCCGGACCGGACGATCTTCGTCATCATCAGCGACTTCTACGAGGGCGGCTCCGAGTGGCAGCTCGTTCAGCGGGTGAAGGCGCTCGCGGAGTCGGGGGTGCATGTGCTGGCTCTCGGTGCCCTCGACCGGGAGGCGTTCCCGGCATGGAACAAGGAGACCGCGCAACGGCTGGCGCAGGTCGGTGCCCACGCGGGCGCGATGACCCCCGCCGAGCTGGCGAGCTTCATCGCCGAAAAGGTCCGCGGATGAGAGCGGACCTCCTGGCGCTCTCGCCCGACAAGCTCGCCGCGCTCGCCAACCGTGGGCTGGTGAAGCGCGCGCAGAAGATGCTCGCGAAGGGCGACGCGCCGCGCCTCGAGCGTGACGGCGACACGGTGATCGCCCACTTCGACGAAGCCAAGGGGAGCATTCGTACGGAGCTCCCGGTCGGTGTGCCACTCGTCGACTGCCCGTGCAGCTGTGGCGCGACCAAGGTCTGTCGACACCGCGTCGGGGCGGTGCTCGCGTACCAGGCCGAGGTCGACGATTCGGGGGAGGAACGATCGGTCGTCGATTGGTCGCCCGGTGCCTTCGACGACGAGGCTCTCGCGTCTCGGCTCGGCAAGCGGACGATGGCGCGCGCCAACCGGCGGCTGAACCAGGGGTACGTGGCGCGGCTCCGCCGGCCCACCCCGGGCGACGACGCGCCGACGGCGGCGCTGGAGACTTGCTCGGTGCGCTTCTTGGTGCCTCACGACCTGGCCCACGTGCGCTGCGATTGCTCCATCGGTCTGGATTGCGAGCACGTGGCGTTGGCGGTGTGGGCGTTCCGCGAGGGCGACCTGAACCCGCAGCCCCAGCAGATCGTCGAGGTCTCGGGGAAGGGCCACGACCACGCGGCGGACATCTTCGAGCCGGCGATGCACGTGAGCCGTCAGGTGCTCCTCGATGGGGTCGAAGGCGCGAGCCCGTCGCTCCGCACGGCGTTCGCGCGAGCGCGGGAGGCGTTCCTCGCGGCGAAGATGGTCTGGCCTGCGGATCTCGTGGAAGAGCTCGAGGAGTTGCTGGTCCTCTATCACGGCTGGTCCGAGAGCTATGGCGTCGAGGCGGTTGCTCGCCGATTGACCGAGCTTCACGCCCGCGTCCTGGCGGCACGCAGCGAGGGGCGGACGCCGAGGCGTGTCGTACTCGGCATGGGCCAAGCGCCCGAGACGGCGCTGCAGCAGGTCCGGCTCCTCGGGCTCGGCGCGCGAGTGGAGCGGGTCAAGGACCGGTTGAAGGCCCGCCTCTTCTTCGCGGACCCTAAGGGTAACAACGTGCTCGTCTGGGAGCGCGAGTGGGACCGCGAAGGCACCACCGACGACCCCTACGGTGGCCAACCGACGACGATCGAGCGAGACGCGACGTGGATCGCAGAGCGCCGCCAGCTCGACGTGAGCCTGCGGGCGCTCGCGGCGTCGCAGATCGTCACCCAGAAGCTCCACCGGCGTGCCAACGGTCGCATCCGGTTCGGCCGCAGCCGCACGAGCAAGCCGAGCGTGGCTCCCCAAGCCGGGCGATGGGCAGAGCTGCTCACGCCGCCGCTGCTGGTGTCCGACCTGCGCGAGGAGCTCGAGCGCCGCCGAAGCGCACCGCCGCGCCATCTTCGCCCTCGGCTGCTGGCCCACTCGGTGCGCGCAATCGCCATCGGTGAGGTGCTCGACGTGGGGTTCCGGTCGGCCCGCGGCGCGCTCTCCATTCTCGCGCTGGATCTCTCGGGCAACGAGCTGACGATCGAAATCCCGAAGCGCGTGGAGACCCCCCACGCGATCGACTCGTCGCTGCGGGCGGTGGAGGGAGGGCTTCGCTTCGTCAGTGGTTCTCTCGAACGCGAGCGGCGCGGTTGGGTCGTGGAGCCGCTCGCTCTCGTTGGCGATGGCCTGACGGTTCCCGACTTCGCCAGGGCGGATCGTGCGCCGCTGCCACCACCCGTGCTCGAGCGGGGCGCTGAGGATCCGTTGGCGGCCGCGTTGCGGTCGGCGAGGGGGCGACTCGATGGGATGGTTCAGCCTGGCCTGCGGCGCGAGCTGCGGTCGCTGGCCCCGCTCCGCGAGCTCGCGCGTGAGCTTGAGCGGGTCGGGTTGGTGAAGGCCGCAGGGAGCGTGGAGGCCCTCGTCGAAGCGCTCGACCGGCTGGCATCGGGCACGGACGAGGACGCGAGCCTCGCCTGGCTCCAGGCGAGCCTCCGGGTGGACCTCTCGCTCGAGGCGCTGGGCGAGAGCGGCGTCAGCGTCTGACGCGGCGATCAGCCGCCGGCGAGCGGCTCGAGGACCTTCTGGATGAAGGCCGGCGGCGGGATGAACCGCA
>CAYTCZ010000108.1:0-13952 GCA_964436315.1 uncultured Gaiellales bacterium
CTCGCCGGCTGCAAGCCGTCGCACAACCTTTTGCCGCGGGCAGAAGGCTGATCAACAAGAAACGGTGCGAGCAGGAGCGAGCACCGGTGCTCTTCGTAGAGATTCTCGGCTTGAGCCGAGAATCTCTGTCGCGTTCATATTTCAGACCAATATGAACGCTCCCTGCGTCCTTGAGCTGCGCGGTTTTCGCGCGGCCATACGGCCGCGTACTCACCAGGGAAACCACTGTCATCGCAGCTCCCGCGGCACGACGTAGTTCGTCAGGACGCCGACCGGAGCGCCGAGCTCGTCCCAACTGTCGATCGCCAGATCGATCGTGGCCAGGGCTCCCGTCGGAAACTTCTCACGCAGTCGGCCGAGCTCTTCACCCTCGGTCGCGAGCGCCAGCGCGAGCTGTTGGAGCCCGGGGTTGTGGCCGATGATCATGACCGACTCGACTCTGCCCGCTACCGCCCGGAGGCGCTCGACGAGCTCGGGCGGAGTCGCCATGTACACGACGTCGTCAATCTCAACCTGGGTCTTTCTGCCGAGTTCGGACTGCAGCCGTTCCAGTGTCGCTTGCGTACGAGCGGACGATGAACAGAGGACGAGATCCGGTCGGATCTTCTCGCTCCGAATGTATTTCGCGATGCGCTTGGATGCCTTGCGTCCTCGTGGGGCGAGAGGACGCTCATGATCGGCGAGCGACGGATCGTCCCAGCTCGACTTGGCATGGCGAAGCAGGTAGAGGCGTTTCACGGCCCGAAGATCGTGCCAGAACCGAGCTAGCCGCGCGGGAGTTTGCTGCGCGCAGGCTCGACGAGGACCGTCAGTCCATCGCGATCACGGACGCGGACGTCTTGGCCCTCGGCAACCCACTCGTACGAGCGAGCCCGCCAGAGCTCGCCCGAGATTCGCACGTGGCCGTACGGATCGCAGGGACTCACCACGCGCGCGGTCGAGCCGATCAGCGTCTCGGGCCCGGCGCGCGCAGGGTCGCGTGTCGAAACGCGGGCCCACATGAACTTGCCGGCGACCTCGAGCACGATCGCGACTCCGACGAGCGCGGCACCCGACGGAAGTGGCAACACGAAAATCGCCAAGAGGAGGGCAGCGCCCAGAAACATGCCCTCAAAGTGTACGTGTGGCAGATCGCGCCGAGCGTCCCAAGGCAGTCAGAAACATCACGCTCTTCCCCGCAGCGTGCGGAGAGAAGAAGTCGGTTACTTCGTCATCGAGGAAGGTGAGGCCGGTGGCGCCGAAGCCGAGGGCGTAGGCGGCGAGGTACAGCCGGCCTCCGATGATGCCGCCTTCGAGTTGTGCGGCACGGTAGCCGCGGTTGCCGAACCGATTGAACACCGCATCGAGATCGCTGAGGCAGTACACGTTTACCGCCGCGTCGGCCGGAAGCTGCTGCCACAGACCGAGTCGACCGGACAGGGCACGATCCTTGCCAGGCCGCAGGGGTTCGAGTTCCTTGTCGCGCCGGCGAAAGAAGTACGCGCCGGGCTCGAGACCGTCAACCGCATGGACGATGAGGTATACGTCGATCAGGCTGTCGTTCCCGTCGTCGGTGAAATCGGCGGGCACCTGCCTGGTAGCGAGATCGACGGCCGTCGACAGTTCGGCGAGCGTGAGCTCGAAGGCCGGGTCGAACTCTCTGGTCGAGCCCCTGCGCCGAATCACGTCCTCGAGCGACTCCGGCGGCCACTCTCCGGGCCGCAACGGGCGCAACGGGATCGTCGGCTCCTCCACCGCCTGTTCGGGCAGCGCGAGTGACTGAGACCGCCACGCGGCCACCTCGTCTGGCGTCGCGAGCTTCGATGCTTCGTGCATCTCGCGAATCGACGGATATTCGATCTCCTCCGCCGAGAGCGGGCGCGTCTCGAACTCAATCGGATCCGCAGCTTCCGGACTCGGAAGGGGCTCCGTCGAGACGCCCAGCGGGATGAGGCTCAGCGCACCCTCTTTCAGCGGATCAAGGCCGAGGAGTCGCTCGATGTCGTCGTCCACGAAACCGGCCACGACCGTCGGTCCGAGCTCAATCGCGGCGCCGACGGCGAGCAGATTTCCAAGGAGCGTTCCACTGTCCCAGAACGCGTGCCGGTATGCGCGGTCCCGATACTTCCACGCGTTGCGCCAGTACGTCGAAGCCGTCGCAAGGATCACCGCAGCGGTCGCCAGGCGCGCCTCGTCTCCTGCAGCCTCAACCACTGCCTGCCGGTAATCGCCCTGGCGAAGCCGACGGAGCGTGAAGTCGTGGGGTCCGAAGTGGTAGACGCCGGCTTCGAGGCCCGGAAGCTCGCCGCAGATGAGGTAGAGGTCGATGTGATAGAGGGCCCCGGTATTCGGCGCGGCGCGGAAGTAGTACTCGCCGCCCGGGCCACGCTTGACCTTGGTGATGCCGGCTGAGTAGTAGAGGACCCGGGCGAGATCGTCGAGCCCGGGCTCGTCGACGATCGTTGCCGGCCGGCCCGAGAGCGCCAACGCATCGAGCGCCGAGACGCCGTGCGTCCCGAGCTCGCGCGGTAAGTCGATTGGCTCGAGCGACGTATAGATCTTGAAGGGGATTGGTTGGTTCGGCCAATCGAGGAAGTGCGAGTCCGACCGCAGTTTCTCTTCCGTGTGCTTGGTTGCTTGGTGGTAGTCGCGCCCGACCTGCACCTCGTCGTTTCCCATATGAGAGAGACTAGTGCGTGCACATGAGAGTGGTCATTACCGGCGGCCTGGGCTTTCTCGGGCAGCGGCTCGCCGATCGGCTGCTCGCGCGGGCGACGCTCAGGGGCCCGGACGGCGAGCAACACGCGATCGACGAGCTGATTCTGTTCGACATTCCGACTACCGAGATACCGGAGCACAGCGACGATCGCGTCGAGGTCGTCACTGGAGATGTTTCGCGTTCGGCAGACGTGGAGGCAATCATCAATCGGCGCGAGGTCGGTGTCTTCCACCTCGCCTCGGTTTTGAGCGGGGGCGCGGAGGCCGACTTCGACCTCGCGCTCCGCGTGAACGTCGACGGCGGGCGGGCGGTTCTGGACGCATGCCGCGCACTGGGGAGCAGACCTCGGCTTGTCTTCACGAGCACCATCGCCACGTTTGGTGGACGCGATGAGTACGGATCGGTCTCAGATACGACGAAGCAGGTGCCCGAGACCACGTACGGCACAACCAAGGCAATGATGGAGCTACTCGTGAACGACTACACGCGCAAGGGCTACGTCGACGGGCGGACAGCCAGGGTGGCAACTGTCATTGTGCGTCCTGGCTCATCGAACCCCGCCGCATCCGCCTTCGCGAGTGCCATCTTTCGTGAGCCACTGGAACGTCGCAATTTCGCGGCGCCGGTGAGCCTCGAAACGCAAATGGCGGTGATCGGTTACCGCACGGTCATCGACGGGCTCGTACAGCTCTACGAAGTCGACGCCGGCGAGCTCGGCTCAAACCGCGCATTCGGCTTGCCGGCTCTGACCGTGAGCGTTGGCGAGATGGTCGAGAGCCTCCGGCGCGTCGCGCAGGATCGGTCGCTCGGCTCGATCAGCGTTCGACCAGACCCGGAGACGCAGCGGATCGTTGACTCGTGGCCCGTTGTAATCAACAGCGAACGCGCACAGGCGCTCGGGCTCCCCGCCGACAGCGATCTCGACGTAATGGTCCGCGCGTATATTGAGGACTTCGTGAGCTGACCCGGTCTCAGTCCGTCCCGGTCGTCTTTCGACGCCGCGGCCTCGGGACCATGCGCAGCGGCACGCCCGCCACTTGGAATCCGGAGCGGATCGCGGCTGAGTGCCAGACGTTGCCCGCCCGTGACCACTGGCGCTTGCCGTCGACACAGACGACGCTCGTTTCGGGCTCGGCGTCGACACCGAGGTGTTCCCCGAGGGCGTGCAGCGTCTGCTGCCAGAACTCGTCTTCCTTTCGATGGCCGCCGAGAGCCAAGCCCACTTCGGTAAGGGGATCCTGAGCCCTCATCAACACCTGCGCTTGGGCGACGGTTACGCCATCCTCCGCGTGGGCGCTGAAGGTGATCCAGCCCGCGAACATGTGCCCCTGCGGAGTCATAAACGTGAACGACTCCTCGTCCGCATACATGACGAGCACCCCGGTCGAAAGCTTGAGCTTGCCCGACACGCTGACCTTCAGCAGGCCGACCTCCCCGGGCTTGATGCCCGTCAGCGGCGCATAGAACGAGTTGCTCTCGGGCCAGAAGTCAGCGAAGTTCTCCTTCCACGTCTCGATCACCTCGCCCGGTGTGACAGCGGCTCCAACCAGCTTGACCCGATAGGTCTTCTGCCACATTTTTCCGAACCCCTGGATCGGCCCGACGGCCCGTCGGCCCTCGACGTTCCTGCTCACCGCTTCTTCAGGCATTTCGGAGACGCTTAGCTTGTCGACGGGCTTCGCCCAGTTGCCGGCGTCGCGGACTGTCGATTTCTCCTCGGTTCTCATCTCATTTCCTCCTCAGGCAGCGACTGCTGCGACGGCCGACGCCTCGTCGTCGTAGATGGCGATCGCCTCGTCGAGCCGCGTGAGCTCGAAGATCTCGCGGTAGTGCTCGTTAAGACCGACGGCAAGGAGCCGCTGCTTCAGGCGATTCGCCCGAACGAGGAGCGTCACCAGAAGACCGATGCCACCGGAGTTCATGTACTCGAGGGCGCTGAAGTTGAGAATGACTGCGCGGGTTCTCTCAGTTGTCGCCTCCTCGTAGGCCTCCATCATGGAGCCCTCCGACGCAGCTGTTATCTCGCCGCGGATGTCAACGACGCTGGTGGAGTCAGAGAGACGCCTGACGTCCATCGCAACGGTGCCCTGGCTCATTTCAAGCCTCCTCGCTTCTCGCGCCGAAAGCACTCTCCTCATCGGCGACGATTTTCATGAAGTCGGACAGCCGAGTGATCTCGAAGATCTCCCGGTAGTGATCGGACAGTCCGCAGGCGGTGACCGTCTGCTGGTTCTGCCGGGCCTGCGCCAGCAGCCCCACAATCAGGGCGATGCCGGTCGAGTTGATGTAGTCGACGGCGTCGAAGTTGAGCACGATTTGCGGCGCATCTTCGACCTGGGCGTAGGCGTGTGAGAGCGCCCGCTCGGCCTCGCCATCGATCTGGCCTTCGAGCTCGAGAACCGCCGCGCCAGACCGGTAATGGATGTGCGACTCAAGCTGACTCGTCGTCATTGGCCTCACCTCCGAGATGTAGGACGAGTTCGACGGTGTGGTTGTCGCCGTCAGCCTTGATTCGCAGTTCGTCCACCATGTTCTCGATGAGGAACAGCCCCCAGCCCCGGGGTGTCTGGAGCCCCTCGAGCTTCGCTTCGAGGTCCGGAGTCTCGGCCTCAGCGATCGCCGCTTCTCCGCCTTGATCAGTTATCCGAACAGCGAGATCGATCGGGGTTGCTCGAACCTCGATCTCGACCGGGAGCTCGGCCCGGAACTCGTTGCCGTGCTCGATCGCGTTCATCGTGGCCTCACCAACTGCCGTCTTCAGCCGCTCGAGGTCCCTGATCGCGAGACCGAGCGGTTCGACGGCGGTAACAACGCCGTCGATCGCCGCCCGCTCGTTTCCACGTTCGCTCGCGACGGTGAACTCCGTGAGCACCCGGCCGTTCCGTGTAGCCGTCGGAGCTGGTACCGCCGAGCGCTCGAGGCAGACCAGGGTGATGTCGTCCTCCTGCTCCCAGCCGGGTCCCGTGAAGCTTCCCAGCTTCGTGAGCAGCTGGTCGATCAACGAGCTGTCCGGCCGAGATTCCTCCATTGCCTTGACGAGGCGCGGGAAGCCGAACATCTCTCGCTCGGTGTCGTGCGCTTCGGTGAGGCCGTCGCTGTAGAGGAGCATCGTCTCCCCGGGACCGAGGACAGCTTCCTTCTCTTCGTAGCTGACGCCGGGCATAAGGCCGAGTGGCATGCCTGTCGCTCGGAACTCGCGGACGCCGTCCGCTGACCAGACGTAAGGGACGTTGTGCCCGGCGTTGGCGTACCGAAGAGTGCCGGTGGACGGATCGAAGACGGCGTACAGGCAGGTAACGAACATGTTCGGAGGAATGTCCGGACAGAGCAGTTCGTTCACCCGCTCGAGCACCTCGCCGGGCGTGACGAGCCGTTGCGCAGAGGCGCGCAGCACGCTCCGGGTCGCGGCCATGACCATCGCCGCAGGCATCCCCTTGTCGGTGACGTCGGCCACGACGAGGCCGATCCGGCCTTCTGGCAGCTCGATGAAGTCGTAGAAGTCTCCGCCCACCATCCTCGCCGGTTGGTAGTAGGCGGAGACCCGACAGCCCGGCACGTCTGGGAGCTCCTTTGGGAGGAAGTTCTGCTGGATCAGCCGGGCGACCTCGAGCTCCCGTTCGAGTCGCTCACGCTCGCGAGCTTCAGCTTCTTGCTCGCGCACGAGCTGACCGACCCTTACGGCCGGAGCCGCCTGCGCTGCAAGGTTGTCGAGCAGCTTTCGATCGTCGGCGGAGTACGCCTGCTCGCTGAGACGCGGCCCGAGGTTGAGGAGGCCGATCAACTCTCCCTGGCTGACGAGGGGAACGACCAGCTTGACGCCCGCCTCTTTCAGGGCGGCGAGAGCAGGTGAGTCGAGCTCGAGGTTCTCAATGTCGACGGCGCCGGGAGCGCTCTGGAAGTACGCCACGATCGGGTCGTTGGGGGCGATCTCGACGGGCGGTACCGTGCCGCCTTCACTCTCCGGACCGGCCGGTTGTTCATCGACGGGCCGCTCCAACTCACGCGCTTTGGGCTCGCTCCGGAAGACCACGCGCCGAAGGGTGTGGGCCCAGGCCGTCATGCTGATTCCTTTGTACTCAGCGAGCGTCTCGGAACCGTTACGGACGGAGAGCGTCCGTTGTCGTCAGCGCGAATCCACAGCGAGAGGTGCGCCGGCTGCATCGCGTTCCTTACGACCGCCTGGAGTTCGCCGCACAGGGCATCGAGATCGATTTCTTCGCGGAGCCGGGCATTGAAGGCCTCGACGGTCTGCTCGGCGTCGTACCTGCGGCGATAGAACCGTCGATCGACGAGCGCCTGGATTCGGCTCCGAACAGGACGAAAGAGCGCCGCGACCGCAAGCGTCGAGATCGCGATTGCAAGGTCGGAACCCCCGGCGAAGGATGAGAAGACCTGTTGGAGCGCGAGCACGATTCCGAAGTACGCACCGGCCAGAAGGGCCGTCAGGACGCCGTAGACGAGCGTCCGGCGGATGATCAGGTCGATCTCGTAGAGCCGATACTTGAAGATGGCGAGGCCGGTGGCGACTGGGATCGCAGTCAAGGCGATGACGATCAGGACCTGGGTGATCGCCACGGCGTCCTCCGATATGGCCGACGCGGGTACCTCGAGGAGGAAGCTGACCGCGGCAAGAGCGCCGGCTGCAGTGATCCACTTCAGCTGCGCTCGTTCCTCTCCGTGTGCTCGACGAAAGCGAGCGATCAGCGCGATCGCAGCGAGGGCAGAACTCGCAAAGAACACGGCCCAGCCGATTCCATAGAAAGCGTCGAGAATCCCGTTCGTCCTCTCGACCCCATACGGGTTCTCCACGAACTTGAAGGGCTCATCATCCAGCGGTCCCGGTCTCAGCGCCACCCCCACGCAGCCGATCACGAGCCCGAGGAGAGCGAGCGACGCGAAGGGGCGCCAACGCGGCGAGAGAAGTCGCCCATTGGGAAACAGCAGGAGGACGAAAACGCCCCCGAGGAAGAATCCCGGTACATAGAGCCAGAGCGAAAGCCAGGCCATCGTCTCACCGCCCGCAAGCGAGCCGGGAGCGGCGATCAGCGCATGCACCCCAAGCTCGAACGCGAAGACACCGCCCGTGAGGAACAGTCCTGCCCCTAAGAACAGCCAGCCGACGATGTTCTCTGGGCGGCGAGAGGCGATCAGGGCGCCGACAGTCGGGAAGGCAAGGAGCGGGACGAAGCCGACAGCGTCGGCGGCGCGAGACTCGAAGAGGAGCGGGGCCGCTACCGGGGCAGAGTAGTCGAGGGCCACAAGCACGAGGTAGGCGACATCGAGCGTGGCGCAGAGAGCGAAGAGCGACCAGGCGAGAAGAGCTGTGGTGCGGCGGCTCATCGCCGCACCTCGCGAAGCCAGAGTGAAACGTGCGCCGGCCGCATCGTCTCGGTCACCACAGTCCGCAGCTCGATGTCGAGCGCCTCGAGGTCGATCTCCTCGCGCAGCCGGGCGCTGAAGGCCTCGAGCGTCTGCTCGGCGTCGTACTTGCGGCGGTAGAAGCGCCGGTCGACAGCGTTCTGGATCCGGCGACGTGCCGGCACGAAGAGCGCTGCCACCGCGAGCGTGGAGACGGCGATTGCAAGATCGGAGCCGCCGGCGAACGAGGAGAAGACCTGCTGAAGCGAAACGACGATCGCGAAGTACGCACCCGCCAGGACCGCTGTCAGCGCGCCGTAGACGAGCGTCCGGCGAATCACGATGTCGATGCCGTACAGGCGATACTTCAGAACCGCAATCGCCGTTGTGACAACGATGGCGAGGGGTGCAAGAACGACGAACGCCGCAGCCCAGTCATAGAAGGAAAAGAAGGATGCACCGAGGATCAGCGCCATCGCCCAGAGGACCGCACCGGCCGCGACCCACTTGAGCTGCTGCCGCTCGTCGCCGCGGGCTCGTCTGAGACGGACAACAAGCGAGGTCGCGGCGGCGGCGATGGCCGCAAGGAGCAGTCCGGCGCCGAGGACCGCGAGCGTCCTGAGGGTGACTCCGGCGCCCTCGATCCCGTGCGGGTTCTCGATTGACGAGAACTCGGGGTTTGATTGGAGGTTTCTCGGCTCGAGGGCGAAACCGAGAAATGCGAGAGCGAGGCCGACCGCAGTTAGCCAAACGACCGGCCGCCAGCGGTCCGAGGCCAAGTGCCCACTGGGGAAGAAGAGCAGGATGAGAATTGCCGGCATGAAGTCGGCAAGCGGCCAGATGAAGTCGGCAACCCAGGCCGCTTCTTCTGCAGCGGGGACCGCCGAGTCGTTGAGGACGCCGTACAGCGCGTAGGTAAAAACCAATCCGTACAGCACGATCAGCATCGCGGCTGCGAGGAAGATCCAAAGCATCGGGTTGGTCGGCTCTCGTGAAGCAACGATCAGTCCGAGAGTCGCAAACGCGACGACATAAACGATGTAGAAGAGTCCTTCAAAGTCTCCCGAGAGACTGAGCAGCACGAGGTCAGCCGCAAGCAGCGTCGCGATGGGCAGGAGCGTCAGCTTGGCGAGCCGCGGACTCAGCGCGCTCATGCCTGGATTCTCTCTCCTCTCGGCCTCCTCGTCGACAGCGGCAGCGCCACCCCTGTACTCTCGAGCGATCCGCGTTGTGCCGCTATGCTCAGTACCGCATCCGCGGTTGGGTTCTCTTTCCATTCTTCCCCGAAGCATCCCAGCCGACCGTTCCGAGATCGTTACGAGAACCGTGACGGCACTAAACTCGTTGCGAACCAGTGGGGAAGACAGCGCGCCAACTCACGCTCTCACTGCTCGGCACTCCCAAAGCCGAGGTCGACGGCAACGCGATCGAGGTTGACACGCGAAAGGCGATCGCGCTGCTCGCCTATCTCGCCGTTACGGGTGAGCGCCAACCTCGCGACTCCCTCGCGTATCTCCTCTGGCCCGACTACGATCACCAGCGGTCACGCGCCGCGCTTCGCCGGACGCTCTCGACCTTGAAGACAGCGCTGGGCGGCGAGTGGATCCACGCGGATCGCAAGACCGTAACGCTCGATCGCGAGCGTCTCTCGGTGGACGTGGACGAGTTCCGCCGCTGCCTGGACGAATGCGCAACCCATGGTCACTCGTCTTCAGAATCGTGCCCGCTCTGCCTCAAGCCTCTCAGCAACGCGGCCGCTCTCTACCGCGATGAGTTTCTCGCTGGATTCGGTGTTCGCGACTCGGTTCCGTTCGACGACTGGCAACTCTTTCAATCAGCCGAGCTCCGTCGCGACGTGACGACAGCGCTCGATCGCCTCGCCGACGGACTCAGTGCGCAGGGGAACTACGAGCAGGCGATTTCTCACACGAGGAGGCGGCTCGCGCTCGACCCGCTCCACGAGCCGGCACATCGCCGTTTGATGCAGCTCTACGCGTTGAGCGGACAGCGATCGTCAGCGCTCAGCCAGTACCGCGAGTGCGTGCGCATGCTCGACCACGAACTCGGCGTGGCGCCTCTGGACGAGACGAGTCTCCTGTACCGGGCAATCCGGGAGGGCTCGGAAGGGCCGGAAGAGCCGCAGTTGGTGAGTGCACCGGTCGACTCACGGCCTCGACCGCACCCGCTGGTCGGACGCAAGGTCGAGTGGCGAGCCTTCCTCGAAACCTACGAGGCGGTTGGTCCCGACGGTCGCTTCCTGGGTATTGAGGGAGAAGCAGGAATCGGCAAGACGCGGCTCGGAAACGAGTTCGTCGGATGGGCCAAAGACCAAGGGGCGGTTGGCGTTGAGATCCGCTGCTTCGAAGGCGAGGACGCCCTTGCCTATGGACCGATCATCGAGCTACTGCGGGGCGTTCTTCGCGAGGGCGACCCATCGAGAGTAGAGGAAAGATCGCTGGCCGAGGTTTCTCGACTGTTGCCTGAACTCGGTCAGCCGCCAATGTCTTTGCTCGACGGGCTCGCGGCCCAGGCTCACTTTCACGAGGCCATCGCCTCGGTCCTCGCCGCAGCAGCTTCGTCACAGCCGCCGGCCGTGTTCTTCATCGACGACATCCATTGGGCCGACGAGGCATCGCTTCGGACGCTGAGCTACACGCTTCGGCGGCTCGATGGCAGCGCGATGCTCATTTCGGCGAGCTGGCGCGCTGAAGAGATCGCGGCAGGGTCGTCCCTGCAACGGCTGCTCGCAGACGTCGTCGCGGCCGGAGCGGGACAGGTCGTCTCGCTTGGGCGGCTAGATCTTTCCGACGTTTCAGAGCTCGTTGAGGACGCGGGCGCGAGCGCAGAAGTGGCCACGCGCATCTACGAGGAAACGGAAGGGATCCCGCTCTTTGTCGTCGAGTACCTCGAGGCTCTGATGGACGCCGACGACGCAGACGAAACGGATCTGCCGCTCCCGAGTCGAGTCCGGGATCTCCTTCGCGCTCGCCTCTCTACTCTCGGTGGGGTCGCTGAACAGGTCCTCGCCGCCGGCGCGGCCGTTGGTCGGTCGTTCGACTTCGAGACGGTGCGAGACTCAAGCGGCCGAACCGACGAGGAGACCGTCGAGGCGCTCGAGGAACTCTCAAAGCGCGGTGTGATCCGCGAGCAGGAAGACGGGGACTACGACTTTCGACACGAACAGACGCGGGCCGTGGTCTACGAAGGTACGAGTCTCGCGAGGAGGCGGTTGCTGCATGGGCGTATCGCGGACGCACTCGCCTTAAGTGCGCACCGCGAAGAGGCGGCAAGTGCAATCGCCGAACACTTGCGACGAGCCGGCCGAGATGAAGAGGCTGCCGCGTACTTCATGCTGGCAGGCGGACATGCGCGTCGCCTCTATGCGAACGATGAGGCGCTGTTGCACTTCAAGGCCGCCCTTGGCCTCGGCCATCCGGACGCGGCGGCAATTCACGAGGAGATCGGCGACCTGCAGACTCTTGACGGAGACTACGCCGGCGCTCTGGCGAGCTACGAGGCCGCAGCGGCTATCTCAGGCCGCGAGCGGCTGGCCACCATCGAGCACAAGCTTGGAGCTGTGCACCAGCGCCGCGGGGAGTGGCACGTTGCCCTCGATCACTATCGGGCCGCGGACGAGGCGATGGTCGACGGCGCCGACGCTCAGCGTGCGCGCCTCGAGGCTGACCGAAGCCTCAGTGCGCATCGGCTCGGATCGGCCGAAGAAGCGCAAGCCCATGCAGCCAAAGCACTGGCACTTGCCAAGCGGGCAGGCGATCGTCAATCGCTCGCGCAGGCGCACAACATTCTCGGCATCCTCGCAACGAGCCGAGGCGATCATGCCGCGGCCCGAGAACACTTAGAACAAAGCCTCATGCTGGCTGAAGCGCTCGGCGAGCCGACCGCCCAAATCGCCGCCCTCAACAACCTCGCACTTGCGCATCGGGCCGACGGTGAGTTGGAACGGGCGATCGAGCTCACCGAGGCTGCCATCGCCGCCTGCGCACAGGAAGGCGATCGTCACCACGAAGCGGCGCTTCGGAACAATCTCGCCGACTTCCTGCGGGCTGCCGGCCGAGACGACAAGGCGATGGAGGAGCTCAAGGAGGCTGTTGCGATCTTCGCCGACATCGGCGAGGAGGGGACGATGGAGCCTGAGATCTGGAAGCTCGTCGAGTGGTGATCAGTTCAAGGCCCACAGCAAACGGCTGCGCTTCGTAACGATTCCCGTTGCGTTCTCGGAACGATCGGTCGGAACACTACGCCTTGATGAAGAACGTGCGTCGCCGAGCTCTCTGGGTCGTGTTGGTGAGTGCCGTCATCGTGATCGTCACAGTGCTCCTCCAGGCGTTCTCGATCGTCGCCTACGTTCGTGGCGCCGGACAGGCGGCCCTGGACCTGCACGGTGCGAACTCGTTGGCCGTCCACCTCGGGCAACTCGGAATCATCGTCGGTGCGATCTGGGCATGGTGGGGAAACTGGCGGGCGATCGGCCTTGCCGTCGTGTTCCTCATCCTCTCGGCGGCCCAGCTGTTGATGATCGGCGACACCGACAAAGCCGGCGGCTGGGAACACGGCCTGCACGGGTTGCTCGCACTCATCGTGTTGCTCGCTGCGGCCGCCTATGCCCAGGTCGCGGCGCGGAGGCTTGAGATAGGTCGTCGGGACTCGCCGATACACAGCTCGGCTGACGGGACGTTAAAGCGCCACGACGTGGCACCGTCTGAACGACAGCTACTTAATGAATGAACCGTCCTGGAGTTCCGTGTACGCCTGCCGGAGCTCGTCTTCGGTGTTCATGACGATCGGTCCATACCAGGCGACCGGCTCTTCGATCGGCCGGCCCGAGACCAGCAGGAAGCGAATGCCCTCCTCCCCAGCCTGGACGACCACCTCGTCGCCGGTATCGAAGAGGACGAGCGTGCGGTTCGCGGTCTCTGCCGGAGCCGCCTCCGGCACCACAGGATCGCCGACCTGATCCGTCTTGACAGCGCGCGGACCCGACGCACCGCGAAAGTCGCCGCTCCCCTCAAAAACGTAGGCGAAGGCGTGCCGGAACGTCTCGACGGGAATCGCCTTGCGCTGACCCGGCGGTACATGGATGTCGAGGTATGACGGATCGGCAGCAATGCCTTCCACCGGTCCACGCTGGCCCCAGAACTCCCCGCAGACGATTCGGACGTGCGTCCCGTCGTCGTCTGTGACCTCGGGGACGTCGCCCGAGAAGATGTCCTGGTACCTGGGGGCAGTCATCTTGCGTGACGCCGGGAGATTTGCCCACAGCTGAAAGCCGTGCATTCGGCCGCTCGTATCGCCCTGCGGCATCTCCTGGTGGAGGATTCCGCTGCCGGCGGTCATCCACTGTACGTCGCCCGAACCAAGCGTTCCGGCGTTGCCGAGGCTGTCGCCGTGGCTCACCGTGCCGGCAAGGACGTACGTGACGGTCTCGATCCCGCGGTGGGGGTGCCAGGGAAAGCCCGCGAGGTAGTCCTCCGGGTTCTCGTTTCGAAAGTCGTCGAGGAGGAGGAATGGATCGAACTCGCTGGTATCGCCGAACCCGAAGGCACGGTGGAGCTTGACGCCGGCCCCCTCGATCGCGGGCTGGGCGGTCGCGATCTCCTTGACGGGTCGGATCGACATTGCACTCCCTTCCAGAAAAAGATCTTTGAGGCCTTCGCGAACAGACTAGCCCAGCGCTTCAGGGTCCCGACCTTCGACCTCAGCCAACGCTCCCAGTTCGACCTCGCCGGCTTGCCAGGTCGCCTAGGCAGGCGTCTCTAGTCCCGACTCCTCAACTGTCACCGCACCTTGGGCGATCTCGGGCACTCCCTCGATCAATCCTACGAGGCTCTCCTTGGCCCACTCGGCCGCTCGGGCGGTCGTTTCATCGACGCCGGCC
>CAYTCZ010000109.1:0-13722 GCA_964436315.1 uncultured Gaiellales bacterium
GGGAGCGGCTCGGCAGGCGAACAGAGGTTCGTTGCCACGGGATTTCCGGGCTTCCTGGGCAACTGTGCTTCCATCAGAGGGGATGGGTCATTCGGCATCGCTCAGAACTTCGCGGCAGAGGCCGCGAGCCCTGCCGGGCCAGCAGGCGTCAACTGAGCCGGCGCTGGTCATGGTCGAGGAGATCTTCAATCCGAGAGAAGTGGGACATCGACAGAACCGTGGTCTTCGGGCACGAAACCTGAAGGCCGCCCGCCACTCGCAGTTCACCCATCCGGGGGACAACCACACGAGAAACCACCCGATTGCAGGTTTACATGCCTAATCGCCTCGGAGACATGAGATCTGAGTCGCTCCTCAGCCCGAAGGAAGTTGCTGAGCTGACCGGCCTCCACGTCGCCGTTGTTCGTCGGGCCATCGCGCGGGGAGAACTGCGGGCGCACAAGCTCTGCTCCCGCCTTAGAATCCGCCGATCGGACTTCGAGGACTGGCTTGAGCGGAACCTCGTCAGACCGTAGGGTCTGAGGAATGAGTATTCAGCGCATTCTGCGCAAGAAAGGCTTCGTGTACAAGGTCTGGTGGCGTGAAGGTCACCGCATGCGCAGCCGCACGTTCGACCGAAAGCGAGATGCGCAGGCGTTTGAGGGCCAGCTCCGGGTTATGAAGCGTCGCGGCGACCTCGCCGAACTCGACGCTGGGCGAATAACGCTTAACGAGTTTGTCGACGATTGGCGGGCTCTCCACGCGGACCCGTTCTTGGCTCCAAAGACCAAGCAGCTCTATGAGTGGCTTCTCCAACGACACATCCTCCCGCGACTTGGCCACTTGGAGCTTCGTCAGCCCAAGACCGAGACCATCCGGCGCTTCACTAGAGACCTCCTTGAGTCCGAGGCTGGCGCGGTCACGACCCAGAAGGCCCTAGCACTACTCGGAGGAATTCTCCAACGAGCCGTCGAGTTCGGCCACTTATCGATGAACCCGGCGCGGCTCGTTCCCAAGCCCTCCCGGCCGCAAAGACGTGCCGTCCATCCGCTCCCGCCCGAAAAGATCGAGGCTCTCCGAGGGCACATGCTAGGAGAAGGGCAGCTTCAGGACGCGACCATTATTTCCGTGCTCGCCTACGCTGGACTGAGACCTGGCGAGGCCATGGCGCTCACTTGGGGTGATGTGCGAGAGCGGACTCTCCTCGTCGAGCGTTCAGTCTCGCTCGGCGAGGTAAGAGCGACGAAGACGCGCCGAACGCGCTCGGTCGACCTACTAAAGCCCTTGGCACAGGACCTCGCCGGGTGGCGCATGGCCTGTGGACGGCCGAACGCAAAGGCCTTGATCTTTTCGGACTCACGGGGTGGCCCGCTCAACCTCGACAACTGGCGCAGACGTGTCTATCGACCGGCGGCTGAGGCGATTGGGCTCGAGACGACTGCGCCCTACGATTTACGTCATTCCTTCTGCTCACTCCTGCTGGCAGAAGGGCGCAGCCCGCTAGAAGTCGCCGAGCAGCTCGGACATTCTCCAGTAATGACGCTTTCCACATACGGACACGTCATTCGCGAGCTGAAAGGCCAGAAGCACCACCTCTCCGCGGAGAGTCTCATCCGCCAAGCTCGCGCGAGGGAATGCTCACCCATTGCTCACCCACATTGAACGGGCGTAGCCCTCATAGCTAACAGAAAAGGGCAGTTTTACAAGGCCTTTCTCGAGAGCGGATGACGGGACTCGAACCCGTGACCTTCTGCATGGCAAGCAGACGCTCTAGCCAACTGAGCTACATCCGCAGCCGTTCGAGTATACCCGCCTAGCGGGCGTCAATCAGATTCGCCGGAGACTAATTCGTCTGCATCGAGCGCCTCGTTCACGAGGCGATCGGCAAGTTCGTTTTGCTCTCGGGCAACCGCGGTGTAGGTGATTCGTCGTATGCGACGGGCGAACGCCGACGCCTCGAGTGACAGCGTCATCAGTGCTCTGTTCTTGACCCTATAGACCCCGGTCATTTGGTTCACCACGAGCTCCGAATCCGAGATCACCTCGAGCTCGTCGACTCCGATCGCGGCCGCCTTCGCAAGGCCTGCGATCAGAGCGCGATACTCGGCGACGTTGTTCGTCGCCACCCCGATCGGCTCGCCGCGCGCGTCCAACACCGTGCCGTCCTCGGCTTCGAGAACGTAGGCAGCGGCAGCGGGGCCAGGGTTGCCGCGTGCTCCTCCGTCTGTGTAGAGAGTCGCCTTCACTCGACGAGTGCGTAGACGTCGAAGGCCGGCTCCTCGTACGGGTGCGCACGTCGGAGCGCCGCGATCACCTCGTCATGCCGCTCCGTCGGGAAGACGGTTTCGAGCCGGAACTCAGGCACCCGCTCCTCCACCCCGCTCTGGCCGACCGCCGGTGAGGACTCCTCACCACCGAAGAATGTTCCGGTTCCGGCCGTGTACCAGGAGCATCGCTCGTAGTCTCCGATCCGGCCGGCCCCGGCCGCGAAGATCGCATCTCTGACCGAGTCGAGGGCGCTCTCGGGAACGAAAACGACGAGCTTCCGTTTTCCAATATCTGTGGTCACTCCGTGTCGATCTGCGCTCGCTGAAGCTTTCCGGAATAGTCGATGTAGAGCGCCTTCCACTCCGAGTAGAAGTCGAGGGCCGCCTGACCCGCCTCGCGATGGCCGTTCCCGGTTCCTTTCATTCCGCCGAAGGGAAGGTGAACCTCGGCCCCGGTCGTCCCGGCGTTGACGTACGTGATCCCGGTCCTGAGCTCACGCATCGCCTTGAACGCTTTGTTCACGTCGCGCGTGAAGATGGACGAAGACAGCCCGAACTCAACTCCGTTGGCAATACAAATCGCTTCGTCCACGTCACGGGCCGGAATCAGTATCGTCGTCGGGCCGAATATCTCCTCCTGCGCGATCCGCATCTCTGGGTCAGCCTCGGCGAAGACGGTCGGCCGGTAGTAGAAACCCTTGGACAGATCCCCCTCGGTCGCGACCTCCCCTCCGGTGAGCAACTTCGCCCCCTCGTCGATGCCGATCCGCGTGTAGGAATCGATCTTTTGCAATGCCGTCTCGTTGATGACGGGGCCGACGTCGGTCGCGGGATCGAGGCCGTTTCCCAGCCGGAGCTTCTCAGCTGCGTCGACAAGCCGTACCTGGATCGCATCGTACGCCGCTCCGGAAGCGATCACCCGACTGGCAGCCGTACAACGCTGTCCCGACGTGCCGAACGCTGACCAGAGGATTCCGTCTACGGCGAGATCGAGGTCGGCATCGTCCATTACGATCACGGCGTTCTTTCCGCCGAGCTCGAGGTGTACGTTCTTGAGATGCGGCGCAGCATTCTGTTGCACCTGAATCCCGACCGCCCGTGAACCGGTAAATGAGATCAGCGGCACGTCGGGGTGTTTGACGAGGTGCTCACCGACGACCTCTCCAGCACCGTGGACGATATTCAGCACGCCGGGAGGAAGTCCCGCCTCCTCAAGGAGCGCGACGAAATGCTGCGCGAGGAGCGGCGAGTCTTCAGCCGGCTTGAACACCACGGTGTCGCCGCTGACGAGGGCCGGCGCAATCTTCCAACTGGGAATCGCGATCGGGAAGTTCCACGGGGTGATGGCGCCGACCACGCCTACAGGCATTCGGACGCTCATCATGAACTTGTCCGGCAACTCGGACGGGGTCGTATGGCCGAAGAGGCGCCGACCCTCGCCGGCCATATAGAAGCTCATGTCGATCGCTTCTTGGACATCGCCGCCCGCCTCGTCGCGAACCTTCCCCATCTCGCGAGTCATGAGCTCGGTCAGCTCATCTTTTCGTTCTGTGAGGAGCTGACCGAACCGGAACAGGATCTCGGCTCGCTTCGGAGCGGGAACCAGTCGCCACGACTCGAACGTTTCGTGCGCTACCGAAACGGCTCGATCGATGTCCTCCCTCGTGGAGAGCGGGAAGCGGCCAACGGATTCTCCCGTGGCCGGATCGATGCTGTCGAATAGCTCCTCGCCGGATGAGCTGATCCATTCACCGCCGACGTAGTTCTTGGCGGTCTGAGTTTCCGAGGCGCTCACGTCCGAATGCCTCCGCGAGGGGTGGCCCTAGTCTGGCGGGTCAGTCGGAGGGAACGTCCCCATCGCGCGGCTCCGACGTCGATCGCGCGTCTGTCGCTTGCCTGCCGGCCCCCGCGAACCCTGTCGCCGGTCGGGGCCGCTGCGACGGTCGACGATCACGGTGACGTTCGGGTTGTCCTTGTAGTGGGCGACGAGCTTGTCGTAGAGCTCGGCTTCGAGTTCAGGCGGGACGACGCAGTAGATCACAGGCGCGGGATGTCAGGGGTAATTCGACCGTCCGCCTCGAGAAAGGCATTCCAACTCCTGAAGCGATCGCTGAGCTCCTCGAGTTCATAGCCGCGACCAGCAAGCCGAACGGACGGCGAAGAATCGAACGCCACTCTGTACTGGTACCAGGAGATTTCCCAGGCGACGGTGATCACGACCTCAGGATGCGTCCCGGAGAGTGGGACGAGACTGACGCGCGGATCACCGAGGCTCCGAGCGATGCCCGCAATCGTCCTCCTATAGGGACTCGCGGCGAAGAGTTCTGCGGACTCCACGATCGCGTGCTCCTGCGGAGAGAGACGGCGGAGGATCGGGTCCGACATCTCGGACTCGCGATCCTCGCGACGGCCACCAAACAGCCCGAGACCCGGAAGCAGTCTGCGACGACCCGTCCGCTCGGAGACTGGTACCTCGGGCGGGGTTGGACTCCCTTCGCGCGCCCAGCCACGCTCATGTGCCTCCTCGGTGCAGAGCTCACAGACGTCGACCCATTCGTCCTGACCCTGCGTGAAGCGCGTCGCGTGCTCTCCCATGAGAAGCGTCCGTCCGCAGATGCTGCATGCGTGGAGCATGCTCTGTTTCCGAACACTGGCTATGAGCTCTTGGCCTCCTCTTTCTCGCGCTTCGCCTCTTCGATGATCTTCTGAGAAATGTGGGACGGCACCTCTTCGTAGCGGAGGAAACTCATCGTGTAGTCACCCCGACCGCCGGTGAGGGAGGTCAGTGACTGGGAGTAGGTCAGGATCTCGGCCATCGGAACCTCCGCCTGCACATTTGTCATTCCTGCTGCAGGCTCCATGCCGAGCAAGCGGCCCCGTCGGGAAGAGAGGTCGCCGTTGATCGCTCCCACCGCATCGTCGGGAACAGTCACGTCGATCGACATGATCGGTTCGAGCAACACCGGATCGGCCTTCTGGTAAGCCTCCTTGAAGGCCATCGAGCCGGCGATCTTGAACGCCATCTCCGACGAGTCAACGGAATGGTGTTGCCCGTCCACCAGCGTGACGGTCACTCCCTGCACGGGGGCACCGGCCAATTCACCCGACATCATCGCTTCCTGGATACCCTTATCGACCGCCGGTCGGAAGCCCTGTGGGATCACTCCGCCGACGATCTTGTCGATGAACTCGTACCCCTCGTGTCCCTCGCGCGGCTGGATGACGAGCTCACAGTCGCCGAACTGCCCTCGGCCGCCCGTTTGCTTCTTGTAGCGTCCGCGCGCTCTTGCTTCCTTTCGGATCGTTTCAAGATACGGAACCTGCGGTTGATGAAGCTCGACCTCTGCCCCGAATCGCGCACGCATACGCTCGACCGCGACCTCGACATGGACTTGACTCATTCCGGCCAGAAGCTGCTCGCCGGTCTGCTCGTCGCGCCGGAAGACGAGCGTCGGATCTTCTTCGGCGAGACGCCGCAGAGCAGTGCCGACTTTCTCCTCGTCACCCTTCGTCTTGGGCGTAATTGCAAAGCTCATGACCGGCGACGGGAAGGCAATCGGCTCGAGCTCGATCGCACGCGCCTCCGAAAGAAGGACGTCCCCAGTGCCAGTCTCTTTGAGCTTCGCGACCGCACCGATATCCCCGGTACCGAATGCTTCGGCATGGCCATGCTCCTTGCCCTGCAACGGAAAGACCTGGCCAACGCGTTCTTTCGATTTCGTCCGCGAGTTGATGAGGGTGGAGTCCGGAGTCAGTGTTCCGCCGAACACGCGAAACAAGTTGATGCGACCGGCGAACGGATCCGCGACCGTCTTGAAGACAAACGCAGCCGTGCCATCGTCGGCGAGCTCAGCCGCGATCGGCAGATCGTCTGGAGAGGGGAGCGCCTCGACGATCAGGTCGAGGAGATTCGTCGTCCCGAGATTCTGGGTAGCAGAACCACAGGCGACGGGGAATAGTTCCTGCTGTGCGACTGCGCTCTTGAGCGAGGCCAGGAGTTCCTCACCCGAGATCTCCTCTCCCTCGAGATAACGCTCCATCACTGCCTCGTCGGTCTCGACGACCGCGTCGACAAGCTTCTCGCGATACTCGGCGGCCTGGTCGGCGACCTCGGCTGGAATGTCGACCGGAGCGCCCTCCTGGTCGCCTTGCGGCGTCATGTATGCGCGCTGGTGGAGGAGATCGACGACGCCGCTGAACTCGTGCTCCTGTCCGATCGGGATTTGCACCGCGATGCATCGGTCAGACAGCGCTTGAATTGACTCGAGCGCTGCATAGAAGTCGGCTCGGTCGCGGTCAAGCATGTTGACGAAAAGCAGCTGGGCGCGCTGCAGATCGCTTGCCCGCTCCCAGAGTCGGGATGTATGCACCTCGACACCCGCGACTCCGCTGACGACGTTGATGATGCCTTCGACTACACGAAGGGCCGCAAGCGTGTCGGCCTGGAAGCCCGGATCGCCGGGCGTATCGATGGCGTTGATCTTGTTGCCTTTCCAGTCCGCATGGACGAGCGCAGCAGAGAGAGACATCTGCCTGTCGTGCTCATCCTCCTCCCAGTCTGCGACTGTCGATCCTTGCTCGACCGAGCCCAGGCGATTGATGGCCCCAGACTGGAAGAGCAGCGCCTCGACGAGTGAGGTCTTTCCTGTTCCGCGATGGCCGACGACGGCCAGGTTCCTGATGGCTCCAGAGTCGTTCCCCATGCGGTCGCCGAGTTTATCGAGTATCCCGCTCTATGACTCCATGGGAGCGCGCACCATGGTCGCTGAGAGACGCGCCTTGAGTCGAAGAATTGCCTTGGTGTGAAGCTGTGAGACTCGCGACTCTGTCACACCGAGAACCTCCCCGATTTCTCGAAGCGTCAGCTCTTCGTAGTAGTAGAGGGTGACGACCAGTTTCTCTCGCTCCGGAAGCCGGGAGATGGCCTCTCCGAGCGCCTCCTTCAGTTCGGTTTGGGCCATTGCCGACTGAGGCTCCGGTGCCCGCGGGTCTTCGAGTGTGTCGAGAAGCGCGACTGGATCGCCGGTGCCGGAGCTCGACCAGAGCTCATCGAGAGCTGCTATCGAAGAGCGCGAGATCTCCATGAGCGAGTCGTCCAGCTCGTCGGTCGTAATGCCGAGCCGCTCTGCGATCTCCTCATCCGTAGGCGCGCGGAGGAGCTTGGCCTCGAGATGGGCTATAGCGCGCTCGATGTCCCGTGCCCTCGCACGCACAGAGCGAGGGACCCAGTCCATCGAACGCAACTCGTCGATGATTGATCCCTTGATCCGTGCAATCGCGAACGTCTCGAACTTGATGTCTCGATCCGGATCGAACCGCTCGATCGCCCCGATCAGGCCGAGCAGGCCGTAGGAGACGAGGTCGCCCTCTTCGACATGAGCCGGAAGACCGCTCCCGAGGCGGCCGGCCACGTACTTGACGAGCGGCGAGTACGTGAGAATCAGGCGATCGCGTAGTGCGCGATCACCAGTCCGTTTGAACTCTTGCCAGAGCGCCTGGGTGTCCTCGGTTTGGTCGGCCACGCTGGCAGAGGATACGGGCTCGGGGTGCCGAGTCCTACCGTGAGCCCTTTCGGCGGCTACGCAATGCCTTGTACGCGAGCTCCCCCATCCATACCGCAAGGAGAGCTGAGACTCCGGCGACAATCCACGCTGCATCCCCTGCCCGCGCGGCTTCGACAGCGATGAAGATGAAGCCGGCGCCAAGCAGAATGAAGAGCGCCCCCATGGCCGGTCGCCGTGTCTGCGTCACGCCCAAATTCTAAAGTCCGGCCGAAACGCCAGAGTCGTCTCTTCGCGGACTGAACGGCGCTCCCCCGCTACAAGGATCGACGTTGCGTTACTCATGATGTCGTGGGGCCACCGGCGTGTCCTCGACTGACGCCGAAGCGCGAGACGCGTCCTCCACCTGATAGCGGGCCAAGAGTTCCGCCTCCTCGTCTTTTTTGGGGAAGAGGAAGAAGACGAGCGCTCCGCCGAGGGCGATCGCAACGATGCCGGCGGTGTAGGCCCACTGATCGCCTTGCAAGAACGACGTCTGAGCCGCAGCAGTGATCTGGCTGGCGTACTGTGGATACTGTTCCGCGACATTCTCGGCGCCTGCAAACGACTTCGTCAGCTGGCTCTGGGTACTTTCGGTGACATCCTGGCCCGATCCGGCGATTGCCTCCGTCATCGCTGCCGCGTAGCCCGCCATGAGGAGCGCGCCGAGAACCGACTGCATGATCGCGCCCCCGAGGTCGCGCTGCAGATCCGCAGTGCCCGAAGCCATTCCCGCGCGCGTAACGGGTACCGATCCGGTCAGCGAATGCGAAGCTGGCGTGCCTGCAAACCCAACGCCGATCCCGACCAATGCATAGCCGAGAGCGACCTTCCAGTACGAGATGTCCTCCCTCCAGAGCAGGAGCATCACGAGGAAGCCAAGTAGGCAGAACAGGTAGCCGACGAGAAGCGTCAGGCGGGCACCGTACGCGTTTACGAGCTTGGCCGAGCGCGGCGCGACGAGCACCAAGAACGCGGCCCCCGGAAGAATCGCGGCGCCAGCCTCCAGCGTCGAGTAGTCGAGAACATTCTGGAGAAACTGCTGGCCGATGAACATCGCTCCCATGAGGGAGCCGAAGACGATGATCCCGGCGCAGGCCGCCACCCAAAAGATGCGCCGCGCCGCAACGTCGAGGTCATAGAGCGGGTTCTGCGCCCGGCGCTGCCGGAGGTAGAACGCGATACCTGCGGCGAGTGCGACGGCGGCAAGCCCCACCACCAGCGCGCCCTTGTTGGGGACCGGAGCGAAGTTGATGGAGAGGATCAGCGCGGCGACAAAGACGACCGAGAGCATGCCGCCGAGGTTGTCGACCGGATCTGTCGTCTCGTTGACGTGACTCGGCACGAAGAGCATCGCCAACAGGAGGGCTACGACTGCGAGGGGCAAGGTAACCAGGAAGACCGATCCCCACCAGAACTCCGCCAGAAGGGCACCTGAGATGAGCGGCCCGAGGGCGGCGATCGCGCCCCCGATGCCGGACCACAGGGCGATCGAGCGCGTTCGCCCTGGCCCGGACCAAAGCGCCGTGATCAGGGCGAGCGTGGTTGGGAAGGCCATGCCCGCCGCGAGGCCGCCACCAACGCGAGCGATGAAGAGCACCTCGCCTGACGGCGCGTAGGCCGCGAGCAGTGACATCGGGATCGCGAGCAACGTGCCGAGGATGAGCAGCAACTTGCGTCCGTAGCGGTCTCCGATGGCACCGAGATAGAGGACCGACGCGGCCAGGCCCAGCGAGTATCCGACAGCGATCAGGTTCAGCGTCACCTGTGACGCATCGAACGCCTGACCGATGTCGGGCAGTGCCACGTTCGCGACTGCCAGGTTGAGGTTGGCGACCGCAGCGACGAGGATAAGCGCGATCAGAACGACGCCGGCGCGCTGCGGAGCGCTAGCAGATCCACCAGTCGCCTCGGGACCATCGGATTGGTGCGTTTTCTTCATACGGTCGTCTCTGGGGGCCCGTCCGCGATCATCTCACGGGACGGTCGGCTCAATGGCTCTGCGGTCTGCCAAGACAGAGTGCGTGCGGACGCTGGAAGAAGAGCGATCGACCGCCGAGACCTCACAGGCAACGAGGACGTCAGACTGTGCGCGGAACTCACATCACCGACAGGGCCGATTCCGTCTGGCGCTTCGAGGAGGATTCCCTCGTGCATACGGTCACAGCGACCGACGGCAACGCGAACAGCGAGAGGCTCGCACGATGGGAGAAACGTGCGCAGCCGTTCATCGTCGTCGCCGCGCTCGTTCCGTTCCTCTCAGCCCTGGCCGGCGCCGACCGGCACTGGTTGTCTCTGCTGGTCGAGTTCGCGGCGTGGGGCGTCTTCCTGGTCGATCTCGCCGTGCATATACGCCTGCGTAGCGGCTACCTCCGCACCAGCCTTGGCATCTTCGACGCCGCCATCGTCGTCGCGACCTTTCCCTGGTACGTCATCCCGGGCTTGGGCGGTCTGGCCGTGCTCGGTCTCCTCCGCCTCGCCCGGCTGGCCCGGATCGCGCTCGTTGCGTTCAAGTCGCCCGCAATCAACCAGATGTTCCGCCGGCTCGGCTGGCCGGCGTTGGTCGTTGCGGCCTCGGTGCTGATCGCAGGCGGGATCGTCTTTCGCGACGAGCCAGAGACGTTCAGCACCTACGGCGACGGCGTGTGGTGGTCGATCGTGACCGTTGCGACCGTGGGCTACGGCGAGTTCGTCCCCGACTCGCCGGCCGGCCGGGTCGTCGCGGTGCTGCTGATGATCGTCGGCGTCGCACTCCTCGGAGCAGTCGCGGCGACGCTGGCCTCTTTCCTCGATGAGCTTCGGCGCGAGGGACGGGCGAAGAAGGCCGATGACGGTTCCGACGCGGGCGGCGAGGACGACGAGTTGAGCGAGACAGTGCGGGAACTTCGTGAGGAGATCGCTGCGCTGCGCCGCCAGCTCGAAGCAAACCAGGACTCGACAGGCTGAACAGGCCCCGGCGGGCGGGCCCAGACCACTTTCGTGGCTCGTTCCACGGGCTACCACGCAAGTTCACTTGTGGCACTCACGACTGCGGGTCTGGTCGCTGCGCGATGTCCGGGACGTGCGAAGCATGCCCGACGACCTCCGACACTAAGGTTCCATCGGCCTGCGAGGCCGCCGCAATCGGGAGCTTCGAAACAGCGCGTGTCCCCGGACGACTGCTCCAATCGACGAAAGAGGCCGCCCTCGCCGGCCTGATCGCCCGCACCCGCCTCCGGGGACCCGAGCGACGTCTTTTGCCGCTTACCGCGCCCATGAGAGAATGGGCCGGCAACCGTAGTAACCGCGAGCGCGACCGCATGACCTACCAACCGATCGAGAACTACGGGATCATCGGGAATCTCCACTCTGCGGCGCTCGTGGGGATGAACGGGTCTATCGATTTCCTCTGCGGTCCGGGCTTTGACGGTCCTTCGATCTTCGCGGCGCTTCTCGACGATGAGAAGGGTGGCCGGTTCCAGATCGCCCCCGTTCTCGAGGGTGCGAAGGCGAGGCAACTCTACCTGCCCAATACCAACGTCCTCGTCACCCGATTTCTGTCGGAGACCGGCGTGGCCGAGATCACTGATTTCATGCCGGTTGACGACGCTGGCTTCTTCCGCGCGGTCGTACGTCGTGTCAAGACTGTGAGAGGTGAGATTCGCTTCCGCGCGGTCTGCGATCCACGCCCGGGCTATGCGAGAGTCCCCGTAAAGGTCGAACGGGAACACGACAGCATCCTCTTTCGAGTCGAAGGCTATGACCAGGCTACGGGGCGGCTTCACGCAACCATCCCCCTCGACGTCTACGACGGGACGGCGACCGCCGAGTTCGTCCTCGGCGCAGGCGAAACGGCGGAATTCATCCTCGCCGGCCGGCTGGCCGGAGAGGAATCGCCATCTGACCTCGCGCACTGGAGCGAGCAGGCGTTCGCGGCCACAGTGGCCTTCTGGCGGAGCTGGATCAGGCGATCGAAGTACCGCGGTCGATGGGCCGAAGAAGCCGTTAATCGCTCGGCCCTCGCCCTCAAGCTTCTGGTCTCGAAGGAGCATGGATCGATCGTCGCGGCGCCGACGTTCGGACTTCCGGAGGAAATCGGAGGCGAGCGTAACTGGGACTACCGGTACACGTGGATTCGCGACTCGTCGTTCACGCTCTACGCGCTGCTCCGACTCGGCTTCGGCGAGGAAGCCGAAGGTTTCATGCGTTGGATCGAGGCTCGCTGTGGAGAGCTCAATCCTGACGGCTCGCTTCAGATCATGTACGGAATCGATGGGCGCCGCGAGCTCTCTGAAGAGACGCTCGATCACCTCGAGGGTTACTGCAACTCGAGACCAGTTCGCGTTGGCAACGCCGCGTACGATCAGCTCCAGCTCGACATCTACGGCGAACTGATGGACTCGGTGTACCTCTACGACAAGTGGGTCGAGCCCATCAACTACGACCTCTGGTCGAATCTCTGCCGCCTTATCGACTGGGTCTGCGGGAACTGGCGCAGTCCGGACGAGGGGATCTGGGAGGTTCGAGGTGGGAGACAGGAGTTCCTCTACTCGCGTCTCATGTGCTGGGTTGCCCTCGATCGGGCGGTCCGGCTCGCGTGGAACGGATCGAGAGACGCACCAATCGACCACTGGGTCAGGGTGCGGAACGAGATCCATCGAGAGATCTTCACCGAGTTCTGGGACGCGGAAGGAAAGGTCTTTGTGCAGCGCAAGGCCTCGAAGACGCTTGACGCTTCCGCGCTCCTGATGCCGCTGGTTCGGATAATCGGGCCACGTGATCCGCGCTGGCTCTCCACGCTTGCCGCAGTTGAGCGTGACCTAGTGGATGACACACTCGTCTACCGGTACCGGGTCGCCGAGGCTGCCGCGGACGGTCTCTCGGGGAGCGAGGGGACGTTCAACATGTGCTCGTTCTGGTTCATCGAGAATCTCTCGCGGGCCGGGCAACTGGATAAGGCGCGACTCAATTTCGAAAAGATGCTCGGCTACGGGAACCATCTGCGACTGTATTCCGAAGAGCTTGGCCCGAGCGGGGAACACCTGGGCAACTTCCCGCAGGCCTTCACCCACCTCGCGCTAATCAGCGCCGCGTTCGACCTCAACCGGCGTTTGGACGCCGCGCACGGCGCCTAGGAATACGGAGGACTAAATGCCGTCAGACACAGCTCAGGTCCACATGCCGCTCATCGAGATTCCCAAGATCCTGAACGGGCAGAAGGCGCTCGTTACCGGGGCCAACTCCGGCATCGGGAAGGCAGTGGCGATCGGACTCGGCCTCGCGGGAGCGGACGTCGTCGTGAACTACGTCGGGAACGAGCCAGCGGCCGCTGCCGTCGTCGAGGAGATAAGGGGTGCCGGCGTTACATCCTTCGCACACCGGTGCGACGTGTCCGACGAGAAGCAAGTCAAGGAGATGTTCCAACGGATAATCGGTGAGCTCGGAACGATCGACATCCTCGTCGCCAACGCCGGCTTGCAGCGAGATGCCCCAATCGACGAGATGACGCTCGAGCAGTGGGACAAGGTGCTAAGCGTCAACCTGACCGGTCAGTTCCTCTGCGCCCGTGAGGCGATTAAGGAGTTCAAGCGCCGCGGCGTCATCCCCGAGGTCTCGTGTGCCGCCGGGAAGATCATTTCGATGAGCTCTGTCCACCAGACCATCCCCTGGGCCGGCCACGAGAACTACGCCGCATCGAAGGGCGGCGTCATGCTGCTCATGCAGAGCATCGCGCAGGAGGTAGCACCCCTTCGGATTCGCGTCAATGCGATCGCACCCGGAGCGATCCGCACGCCAATCAACAGGCCGGCCTGGGAGACCCCCGAGGCGTACGACGCCCTGATGGAGCTGATCCCGTACCGGCGAATCGGTGAGCCCGCCGACATCGCTCGCGTAGCAGTGTTTCTCGCCTCGGACCTCGCCGACTACATCACCGGCACGACGATCCAGGTCGACGG
>CAYTCZ010000110.1:0-1113 GCA_964436315.1 uncultured Gaiellales bacterium
GAATCCCTGACTTGAGGGATTTTCTAAACCATCCGACGATTCCATGATCCGTCTAGATCACCCAAGCGGGCGATTGTCCGCTCCTCCGATCGGGGCAGAGGCAGTGATTCGCGAGGAGCGGAGACCAAAAGACGGCCAGAGACAAAAAGGGGGCAAGGAAAACAGTGACTACATACGCGGACCGCCGACGAGGGGAAGGTGGCCAGGTCCTTGCCATTTTCGTCCTCGTGCTAGTCGTCCTGATCGGAATGGCCGGCCTGGCGATCGACGTGGGATCCTGGTACCGCGCCGACCGTCAGGCTCAGACGATCGCCGATGCGGCGACGCTCGCCGGCGCGCAAGCGCTGCCGGGCGATCCGGCGAATGCCCCGGCGCTCGCCGAGGAGTACGCCGACAAAAACGGCGGCGCGGAGGCGACGAAGACCGTCAGCCTCTCCGCGACCCACGAGCCCAACGACACGATCACGGTCGAGGTCGAGGCTCCCGCCCCCGCCTTCTTCACCAGGCTGTTCGGGCTCGATTCGGTCTCGGTGCACGCCCGGGCGAGCGCGCTGGTGGGGACTGTCTCCTCACTCAGGGGCGTCGCGCCGATGGTCGTCCACTACCAGCACGAGATGCTCAATCCCGAGACCTGCGGCTCCCCGCCCTGCACCGACCCAACCACGCTCCCCTACGACAAGGATCTGACCGGGGCTGCCGGGGCCTTCGGCATGGTCAACCTCGACCAGGGCCAGAGCGGAACGGTCGGGGCCGACGTGCTCGCCGACTGGATCGAGTACGGCTTTGACGACTACCTCGGCACCGGCGAGTACCGCTCGGGCCCGGGGTCGAAGTTCAGCTCTGGGGACGAGGTGCGCTATGCCCTCGAACAGCGGATCGGCACCGTCCTCTACTTCCCCGTCTACGACACGCTGACCCTGCAAGGCCAAAACGCGATCTACAACATCATCGGCTTCGCCGGCTTCTACCTCGAGGGCTTCGAGATTCATGGGAACGAGGCGATCCTCTACGGACACTTCACCGGCGACTACGTGGACGGACTGCTCTCGACGGGCGGCGTTCCCGACTTCGGTCTGCGCACGATCCGACTGGTCGAGTGAGATCGCGTCGGCC
>CAYTCZ010000110.1:1213-13531 GCA_964436315.1 uncultured Gaiellales bacterium
AATGCTCTTGACATACCCACTGCACGAATCCGCTCTGGAATTCTGCAGCTCATAGCCAGACGACCCCGGAGCAGGTACGGGGTCGTCTTCCTCCCTGCCGAAGCGCGCCTCGTCTCTCAAATCTTCCCAAGAGCGTTGGAGAGCGACGAACCTCGACGAGGACTATCCGGAGAGGACTTCGAGCGCCTCGTCGGCGGGGGCCACCACCCGAAGTAACTACCGCTCTGGCCAGCTCGTCGGCCCCGAGCCATTTCCTCACAATTCTCAAACATCGTTCGCTCACGCTGAGGAGGCGGCCTCCGAGCACCGGGCGAGGCGCTCGACGGGGTAGCGTCTCGCCTTGGTCGCTGCCGAGAGGTCTCGACGAGCTGGGAGTATCCGACGGCAGGGATGCTCCGGCGTCGCTCGCCCAGAGGCACGAGTAGACAGAGGGACCACTTGTTCCCCCGAGACGACGTCGCCGTCGGTATCTCCGAGGAGAGTGCAGCTCGTAGCCGAGTCAGATCCACCTGTCTCGGTGCAGGCAGGGAGGTTATGGTTGCCGCAACGACGATTCGAGACGATCCGTGAGCGCGAGCTTCGCTTTCATATCGACCAGCCCCGCCCGCCAGCGACTGAGTCGGGAATGAGCTAGTCGGAGGGCTCGAGCACGAGAGCTTCCGTGAGGCCGTTCTCGTGAGCCCAGCGCGTGGCCCCAGTCCGGTTCTTGACGTTGAGCTTCCGATAGATGTTCGAGAGGTGGAACTTGACGGTCGTCTCCGTGATCCAGAGCTCTTGCCCCACCTGGGAGTTGGTGAGTCCGCGAGCCACCGCCTTGAGGATGGCGAGTTCGCGCTCCGTGAGTCCGACGTCGTTTGCGAGCGAGCTCTTGTCGAGCTCGGACGAGCCGATAGCGTGGAAGACGGTCCCTTCGACCGCCTGACGGATCGCCGAGGGGAGATCGATCGGATTGACACTCTTAACGACGTAGCCGGCTGCGCCGTAGGTCAACGCCCGCTCGATCTGCGCGGGATCGCTGAAGACGGAAAGCATGATCACTTTGATGTTGGGATGGCGTTGTCGGATCTGGCCGAGACAGGTGAGACCGTCCATCTGCGGCATGCGCAAGTCGAGAAGTACGACATCCGGATTTGTGCGAGCGACCTGTGCGAGGGCCTCGGCACCGGTTTCCGCTTCGCCGACCACCTCAATCTCCTCCGCCTCGTCCAAGACGCGGCGAACGCCTGCGCGTATCAGCGGATGATCGTCTGCGATCAGGACCTTCAAGGCATACCTCTCTATCGGGTTATAGCGCTGCCTTGGCGGGGTGCAAGCCTGGGGAGCCGCCGACCGCCCGCGGCCCTCACCTGCCATTCCGGTATTGCTTCGCTCCGAGCGACTCCCGATTCTCAGACTGGCGTGCGAGAAGATCGTCGGTGAGATTGACCGCCATTGGCGCCCCTCGATTAAGCAGGCCCGAGGCGCTGAGGACTTCGGTGACGATCGTAGCGTCCAGCAGTTCTGCGTAAGCCTGCTCGGTGATCGTCGTGCTTGCATGTCCGAGGCACTTCGAGACTACCTCGAGTCGCACTCCCCTGTTCAGTAGATCGGAACCGAACGTGCGTCGGAGGGTGTGCGCACTGATTTCACTGTAGTTGTGATTGAAGTCTCCATACGACTCCTGGCTACGGACACCGGCTCGCCTGGCGACACGCTTCAAAGTGCGCCAAGCCGAGGACATCCGCACAGGTTTCCCGTTGGCAGTCGTTAGGACCGGAAATCCAGGACCGCCGAAGCCTTTTGCTTTCTGAAGCAACATCCATTGACAAAGCACTCCCCGGAGTTCCGGCAGGATTGGGAGCGTACGAAGTCCATGCTCGGTCTTTGACTCGCGTACGGTGATTGTGTTCTGTGACAGGGCTACGTCGGCGTTACGAAGAGAAAGTGCCTCGCTAATTCGGAGCCCTGTGAAACGCAAGAGGAAGATGAATATCCTCTGGAAATCCGAGGTGGCTGCCTCCAGTAGCGCTTGATCCTCTTCTGGCGAAAGCCAATCGTTGCGTTTGCGGGGAAGGCGTGGTGCGACGATTCGCCGCATTGGGTTCTTTCCCTCCAGAAGGTCATATCTGTCAAGAAAGTCGTAGAAGCTGCGGAGCACATTGATATGTAGGCGTGCGTAGCCTGGGGCAGGTTTCCGGCCGTGACGTTCCTCGAACTGCTCCTCCCACCATGGAAGGTAGAGCAGTTCGATACCGTGAAGGTCGATCTCATTCAGGTCGCGGTCCCCGGCCCACTGGGCCAACTCACCGATGAGTCGGGAATAGTTATTTAGGGTCTTCTCCGATCTGCCGGCGCGCTTGAGGTATGCAACGTACCCGGGGAGGGTTTCTGCGATGGTCGACATGCTCTCCTCCTATATCGGCCACATCCCTCTCGGGTGCTACCCCATTTGGGTGATTCGAGCGGCGCGTCCCGCAGCAGGCTCCACCCCCACAGGAAGTACGAAAAAGTGACGGTTGTTGCACCCGTCGTCTGATCTGAGAACAGCCGGACCCAAGTCTGGGGCCGGGCCGCTCGTTTTCGGCCGGCCACGACCGGCTTCCCTTGGTCTGCTGGGTGATCCGCACGACCGACTTTGGCGCGAGGGTGCCGCCGCCGGCGGGCTCAGGTGTTTCTCGAATAGGATCGAGGTCGGCTTCGACCGCGACCGTCAGGAGGGACACCGTGTCGGTGAAGCCAATACCAGAGGGCTACCACAGCGTGAGCCCGTCTCTTGCCGTCGAGAACGCCGCAGAGGCGATCGACTTCTACACGCGTGCGCTGGGCGCCACTGAGCGGATGCGGATGCCTGCTCCCGACGGCAGGATCGCCCACGCGGAGCTGGAGATTGGAGACTCGGTCGTCATGCTCGCCGATCAGTTTCCCCAGTCGCCCGCCACGCCGCCGAGCGACCTCGGTGGGGACCAGCATGGGCCTGGTCCTCTATGTCGAGAATGTCGATGCGCTCGTTGCGCAGGCGGTCGAGGCGGGGGCGACTCTCACCATGCCCGTCGAGGACATGTTCTGGGGCGATCGCTTCGGTGCGGTTGTCGATCCCTTCGGCCATGCCTGGCAGATCGCCACTCACATCGAAGACTTGACGCCCGAGCAGATCGCCGAACGAGGCAGGGAGGCGATGGCCAGCCTCGGCTAAGCGAGGGGCGAGGCGAGCGAGTCCTTGTACGTTCGCCATCTGGTACTCGCGCAACGAGCACAAGCAAGGAGATGAGGAACGATGACCAAGTTCATGGTGCTGTACCGAGCGCCTGCGGAGGCTTTGGAACAGATGGCAAGCGCTTCTCCTGAAGACATGCAGGAGGGGATGAAGCCGTGGATGGCCTGGGCAGAGCGGTGTGGTGAGAGTCTCGTCGATCTGGGTGCGCCGCTCGGACACGGCCAGAGCGTGACACCTGATGGTCCTTCCCCGAGTGGTCAGGATGTCGTCGGGTATTCCGTCCTTCAGGCGGAGAGCATGGATGCCGCCGTCGCCATGCTCGAGGGACACCCTCACCTCGGGTGGACCGACGGATGTGCAATTGAGGTGTACGAGTCTCTGCCGCTTCCAGGGATGTAGGACGAAAGACCGCGGTCGCCGGAAACCGACCGCAGTCAAGATCGCGTTGATCACGAATGGGGATCCTCGGCCGGAGCTGTCCGACTCCGCTGTCGAGGAGAGTGAGTGCGGCCTCCGCTTCCTACAGAGTCGCCATCTCCACGTTGTCGAAGTTGCGACGGTAGTACGTCATGTAATCGACCTTTCGCTCGAGCGACTGAATCACCGCATGCGCGAAGTTCACGTTCTCGAACTTCTGCGCGCTTCCAAGCCCGCCCGGGCTGAAAACGTTGATCTCCATGAGCTTGTCGCCGACGATGTCGATGCCCACCAGGAACATGCCGTCCTGGACGATTTTCGGCCGAACGAACTCGGCCATCTTGAGGTGTGTCTCCGTCAGTTCGGCCCGCCGCAGGGCGCCCCCGGCATGGATGTTACTCCGCATGTCCTCGCCCGAACGGACGCGACGGAACGCAGCGACTCGACCGCGGTAGCGAAGCGGCAGCCCGTTCATGAGAAACATCCGGGTATCACCGTCCTGCGCCGCGGGCAGGTATTCCTGCGCGATCACGTAGCCATCCCTCGTAAGGGCATCGATCATCTGGTTGAGGTTCGCGCCACTGCCCGTGTCGACCAGGAACACGCCTTGACCGCCTGATCCCTGTAACGGCTTGAGGACGATTCTTCCACCCTCCTCTTCCGCAAACGAGCGGATTTCGTCGCGATCCCGCGTGATCAGCGTTCTCGGGCGGACCTCCTCGGGAAAGAGCTGGAGGTACGCCTTGTTCATCGCCTTGGCCAGGCCGTTCGGGTCGTTGAGCACGATCACGCCTGCACGCATCGCGATCCGCCCGAAGTTGATTCCGACCGTTTGAGCCCAGGACCGGTAACCCGTGTCGTTGGACGGATCGTTGCGGAGCAGCAAGATGTCGAGGTCGTCGACGGTGATTCGGCTGCGTATTCCCCTCGCACCGTTCAGATCCGACAGATAGGCCTCGGACGACTTGTACTGGGGCCGAGGGGCTCTGACGGCACGCGCGCGGATCTTCTCGTCCGGGTCGTAGGCCATGTCGTCTGCTCCCATGACCCACGCCTCGTGGCCTCGGTTGATCGCCGCCATCGCGAGTCGGGTGGTCGAGTACCCGGGCTGCTCCGTCTTGACGCTGTTGACGAAGAAGCCGATCTTCATGCCTTGGGTCTTACCGATTTTGAACGTTTCAGCAGATCAAGCGGTCGAGCTCCCTCGCGGAGCTTCTGCAGCCTTTCGAGTGGATCCGGACGGTCGACGAAGGACGGTCGGAGAGGGACATCTACTAACACTTGGCGAAGCCTCAATTCCTCGATGATGGGCAAGTGCTGAATCCCGATCTTGCCGACGTAGAGCGGCTCGAATGGCTGGCCGCCCTGAAGATACTCGCATAAGCGGATGAACCCTCTAAGGTAGACGACGTCCTTCGTATGCCCGCCGCCTCGGTAGGTCCGAGCGGCAATTCCAAAGGCCTGTCGGGGTGAAAAGCCGAACTCAACGGTCAGTTCTCGGAACACCTCGACGAAGGAGGCGCCGTCGAGCATTCGATGAGCGGCGACGACTCGAGCTGCAAGAAGGCGCATTCGCGGGGTACTCAGTCCGCCGACGAGGTACTCGGCGAGCACGGCGAGCCCCTCCTGGAGTTCTTCATACATCGGGAGGCCGGTGCGGAGTTGGCGAAACGGCTGTGCGTCACCGTTGTAGTACGTGAGCACGTGGGTTCCGACCTCGTGCTGGATCAGCGCCTCGGCCCGAGCAGCCGGAATCTTCGTGGTCCTTCCGACCAGGAGATTCCCGCGAGACACCATGAGACCAGAAATGTCGGACCTGATCTCAACCCGTGCTTTTACGTCGCTGTGGACAAGCCGTAGACGGCCAATCTCCTCCTCGGCTCGAGCGGCAAAGGTCCTGGCATCGAGCTGACGTCCGGAACCGCGAGACTCACGGGCATGCAACGGAGTTCGCTCGAGAATCTCGAGTGCCTCGTCGAGAAGTTCGTCCTCGACCGCGCCGAAGAGCTGAATGCTCTCATGGCGAAATCTCGGCGTCTCACGGTCGCCGAGCATCGTCAGCTTGCGATCGATTTCGTCTTGCTGCTCGCGGAAGAGTTCACTGAGTGTTGGGTCTTCGACGCGTTCGATCGGGATTTCGTAGAGAGTCCGTTTGGCGAGCGCAACGTCGAAGGGTCGAGGGCGGTAGGAGAAGCGCGGCGGTTTCTCGAACCGAGCCCGGCGAAAACCACGCCACGCCTCTTCGACGTTTCTGGGCGTCGTCAGGAGCAAGAAGTCGAACTGGCCGCTGACCTCAGCGAGCTGGCGATCCACATCCCACGCGCTCTTCGTCAAGCTCCGTGGACCGAGGGATTGAAAGTGGCGCGGACGATGGCTCGTGTGGTTCCTGGTGAAGCGAAAGGCGGCTTGTCGCAGCGCCGATGTCAGCCCGCGCCGGAGTGCTCGATGGACGACCGGATACGTCTCGTCGGTATCGGAATCGAAATGGATCCCGGGCACCTCGATACCGAGCAGGTGACACCCGAGGAGGTTCGCTTCGTCCAGCGAGAGCAACGGCCGCATCCGTGGAGGCGCGATGCTCCGGCGCCGGCGCTGCCGAACCGTGGGAGGTGGGAAGGTCGGTACGCGGATCCCTTCAACGGCGGCCTCGAAGTCGTCCGCGGTGTCCTGGATGTCGCTATTGGGACCATGCGCGATAACGAACTCGAAAGGGCTCACCTCGTCGGTCGCATCCGCGGTCTGGGGACGCGACCAAAGCTCGACGAGGAGGAACGCGCCAAAGTCGGCCGCCAGTCCGCCCGCGATAGTGCGAACGAATGTCGACAACTCCGACTGGCGACGACGCCTCCCTGATGCGCGAAGTGAGGCTGCCTGTCCCGTGATGAGCTGACTCGTCCCGGGATCAATGCGAGCCGCCGGTGTCCGGTAGACGAACAGGAAGGGCAGCGGCCGGTCGATGAAGACCCGTCCCAGTTCATCGAGCTTCCGGCGAACGCGACCTCCGTTACGAAGGCGCTCGAGGACCTCGACTCCCTTCGGGTCGCTCGGGCTTACGTCCGCCGGGTCGGTGACGAGAAGGTCGAGTTCGCTCATCGCGTGTGGGAGAGGAGTTTGTCGATCTCGTCGCGCAATCCGGGAAGGGTGCTCGCGAGCGCGCGTGGAATCTCTTCGTACGCCTCGACGTCCACCACACCGGTCCACTCGTCGACGAAGAACTTCTTGAATTCGATGGCGAGCGTGCAGACCGAATCCGGAAACGTTGCGTGGCTCCAACGAGAGAAATGACCGCCAAAGAATTTGACGTTCTCGCGAACGTCGAGGTTGCGGCCCAGGAAGTCGTACTGTCTGAGATCGGCCATGAATCGATCGGCGAGCCCGCCGAATCGAGTTCGATCGAGCGACCCGGTTCCGATGTTGACTTCGGGATTGTCCAGGGGGTCGGCAGGGGGTTCGTCGGCGCCATCCCGCCGGTGGTTGTACGAGTGGAGATCGAGGACGACCACTACGCCGTGCCCGTGCACGAGCTGCTTCAGGATTTCTTTTGCCTCAGCGTAGAACGCGTCGTACTCGTGCAGCGAGCGTTCGATCAGGGCGGCGGGAGGCGGTCGCTTCCAGATCTCGAGACCCCAGGCATGATCCGGCGTCAAGTACACGGCTTCTTCGCGAGGTCGGTTTAGATCGATCTGGAAACGCGAGTGTCTCGGCACGATCCTGGTCTGAGCGATGTCTGTCCACACGCCCGTGCCCGGGTCCTCCTCGCGCAGTCTGTCCGTTTCGCGGAGGGCCATCAGAGCTGCCACGTCTCCGCGCAGCGCGTGCCCGTCATGAAGTGCGATCGCGACGATCGAATCGCTGTTGACCGTGATCTGCCACCCGCCCTGCACGCTCGACCTCATTTAGCAGACTGCACGAACGCCCGGATGCAATAGGCCCGACACGAGGAGACCGGCCCGGGCGCACGCGTCGGGCTCCCCATCCCGTTGGGCCCTAGTCCAGCGGCTCTGTGATTACGCTGCGATATCGGCGGTGCGATGAGCGAACGACGATTTGCCGTGTTGGATGGACAACCGTGTCGATGTCGTCCGCAGGAATCAACCATGCCCGTCCCAGGTGTCGCCCCATGGTTACCACGAGGGATCCCGCGGCTTCACCAAGCGTCGCCTCGCGAAATCCTCGCAGAACCCCGATCGGGCCCGCCTCGAGAGAGTCAACTCGATAGCCGAGCCAGTCCGGCATGAAGGGATTCGAACCGGTGGATGAGGTTGGCGAGGCTGTGGCGGTGCTGATTGGCGACACGAAGGTCATCAAAACTCCTCAGTCAGTCGATCGCAAAGAGTCCGATCGCGAGCGCCACCACGCCAAAGAGGACGACGAGAGCAAGCGCAACCGTCATGACGGTGTCTGTGGCGTCGGTGCTTCTGCGCCCCGTTCGTACTCAGGCGGCCTGCGCGAGCAACGAGGCCTCGTCATCCACCTCGGTCTGGTGAGCGCTTCGAACTGACGGTCGCTCACGGACAACAAGAACGGAGCAGACCGCAGCCAGGGCGACGATAGTGCTGGGACTTCCGAGGAGCCGATCCTCTGCCTGGCCGACGACGACGAGATCTGCATCGTTCGCGGCGTCGCACAGGGCCCGGGCGGGCCGGCGATAGTCGAGCCGTAGCTCTGGGCCGACGTCCTCCAGCCTGGCGAGTGTCATCGCGCTTCCGCCGAGCGCAGCAAGTGGCCGTAGCTCAGCGCCAGTTCGGGATGCGATCTCCCGTGCCGTCGCCAGAGCATGATACGAGTGAGGCGAGTCGTCGATGCCGACCACGATCGAGCGGGGCGGCCAGGAGTGCCACCGCGGCTGGCGCGCGACGAGGAGCGAGCAGGGTGCCCGCATCAGCATGCGTGCAACCAACTCTCCGGCGAGCGGACCCTTCGCCCGGCCAGCCTCGTAGCCGCTCAGCGCGACGAGCGTTGCACCCTCAGTCTCGGTCGCAGTGAGCAGCACCTCACCGGCTTGGCCGGTCGCAAGACGTAGCTGCACATCGGAGCGATGCCCGAGCACTTCATGTCCTCGCCGAAGCGCATGCTCGGCCAAGTAGCGCGACCATGCGGCCTCGGCCGAGCCAGGATCGCGCGCCTCGCGAATCAGAGAGAGTAGCGTCATCGTCCCGCTCGCCTTGAGCAGGGTGTCAGCCTGTCGGACCGCGTCCAGGCTCTCGGGGGAACCGTCGACCACGCAGAGCGCCCGATCGAAGACCGAAGTTGCGCAGTCGTATCCCGTTTGCGGCGTGCGCCGTACCAGCGCAGGATCGGATGCGGGCTCATCCGGAGGGGAGAGAAGCAACTCCTCGAGAGGTGTCACGGCGTTCGATACGAGCGCGAGGTCGTCGACTGTCAGCATTGCTGGAACTCCTGTTTCACATATACGATTTATGTAACATGTTATCGGCATCGTATATTGAGTTTCCGTTAAGCCTCGACGCTCTGGCCTCTGACGAGCGGCGGCGGTAGGGCCAAACTTACTTTGTACGTTAGACTGTGAGATGCAGGGAGAAAGACATCGCCACGCGAACCGATTCGACTGTCGAGCCCCGGCTTCCGCTGAGCAGGGAGCGTGTGCTTCGCGCTGCGGTTCACCTCGCCGACGGAAGCGGAATCGAGTCTCTCACGATGCGAAGGCTTGCCCACGAGCTGGGGGTCGAGGCGATGTCGCTGTACAACCACGTGGCCAACAAGGAGGACATCCTGGATGGGATCGTCGACGTCGTCGTGAGCGAGATCGATCCGCCGCCAACGGGAGTCGACTGGAAGACAGCGATGCGCGAGCGGGTGCTGCTGGCCCGCGAGGTCATGAAGAGCCATCCGTGGGCGCCCGGCCTCATCGAGTCGCGAACCAAGATCTCTCCGACGATGCTGGGCTACATGGACTCCATGATCGGGCTCATGCGGGAAGGCGGCTTTTCGCTCGATCTCGCCCATCACGCGATGCATGCGCTCGGCAGTCGCCTGCTGGGGTTCACACAGGAACTCTTCGAGAGCGAGGACGACGACTACGGGCCAGAGGTGGCGGCCGTCATGCTCCAGCAGATGGCCGAAACGTATCCTCACATCAGCGAGATGATGACGGTGATCAGCCACGACGACGAGTCCGTCGTCGGTCAAGGGTGCGACGATCAGTTCGAGTTCGAGTTCGGGCTCGACTTGATCCTCGACGGCCTCGAACGAACGCACGCAGCAGAGGCGTAGCGCCTTCCGTTGCTGCGGCCACGATCGCCAGGCGCTCAGCGCTTGACAGCCTTACGGCGTACACGTAGCTTACGGCATATGCTTACGCCGTACGCATACTGCGTACGCACAAGAAACTGAAGGAGGCCTCCGTGACACCCTGCCGTCAGAGCGAGCGAAGTCCCGCGCCAGCTGAGAGGGAAACATGGCGACGCTGACCCGCTTCGTCCTGGCTCACAAGAAGCTGGTCGTCGGTTTCTGGGTGGTCGTCACGATTGCCGCCTTTGCGGCAATTCAGCCGGCGGTCGACTCGCTTTCGGAGGAGTTCAGCCTGCCGGGCCGCGAGGCGTTCGAGACCAACGGTCAGATCCAGGCGATCTACGGGAACGGCGGGGATGTCGCCCCGATTGTCCCGGTCGTCGCGCTTCCCGCAGGAACGACGGTCGACTCGCCCGGAGTACGGGAAGAGCTCGACTCGGCGTTCGCTCGCATCGAGGCCGCACTTCCCGACGCACGGCTCACGTCCTACGCCTCCACGGGTGATCGAGCCTTCGTCTCCGAGGACGGCCGAACCACGTATGCCATCGTCGTCATCCCGCAGGGACTCGGATTCGACGTCGGTCAGGAAGAAGCTCGTCTTGCGCAAGACGCGGTTGACGGAGTTACCGTTGGCGGAGCGACCGTCGAGGTCACGGGCCTCGAGGCGCTTCGCGGTGCCGCCGCCGGAGACGAGGGCGACGGTCCAAGCGTCCTCCTCGAAGTTCTGATCGCGGGTGTCGGTGCACTCATCATCCTCGCCTTCGTGTTCGCCTCCTTCATGGCGCTCATTCCGCTCCTCATGGCGGCCATCGCCATTCCCGCCACCTTCCTTCTCGTCTGGCCGCTCGCGAACGTCACGGCGGTTTCCATCGTCGTGCAGTTCCTCGTCGCGCTCATCGGTCTCGGTATTGCGATCGATTACGCGCTGCTCGTCGTCATGCGTTGGCGCGAGGAGCGCCGGCGTGGCGACGTGCCGAACGAGGTCGCGGTCCAGCGGACGATGGAGCACGCGGGCTCGGCCGTCGTGTTCTCCGGGACGACTGTTGCGATCGCGCTCCTTGCGATGATCGCGCTCCCGGTTCCGGTGCTGCGAAGTATCGGAATCGCCGGTCTGTTGATTCCGCTCATCAGCGTGGCCGTTGCAATCACCCTGCTTCCGGTGATCCTGGCAACGATTGGCCCCCGAATCGACTGGCCACGGATTCGCCGGGAAGACCGCGCGAGCCGGGCATGGACGGCCTGGGCCCGGGTCGTCGTACGTCATCGCTGGGTGGCTGCCGCCACGTCGGCCGCGGTGCTGATCGCGCTCGCGGTCGCCGCGTTCCAGATCCAGCTCGGGACGCCACGGGCAGAATCGCTCGCTCAGTCAGGCCAGGCGCGCGTCGGCTACGAGAGGCTCGAGGAATCGGGCATCGGCGCCGGCCCGCTCGCTCCTTTCGACGCCCTCGTTCAGTCGGGCGATCCGGACGTGGTTGCTCCGGCCTTCGCCGAACTTGACGGCGTCCGGGGTGCGGTCGCCCCGACCGGTGACGATTGGCGTCGCTCCGGCACCGCGCTCGTCACGGTTATCCCGGCTGATGACGGGAACTCGCCTGAGGGTCGCGCGACACTCGACCGAGTTCGGGAGACCGGCCAGGGACTACCGGCCGAAGTGACGGTCGGTGGTCAGGCCGCGATGAGTTCGGACTTCATCGACGCGATCTACAGCAACTTCCCTCTCATGGTCGCGTTGATCGCGGTTCTCACCTTCGTCCTTCTCACCCGCGCGTTCCGGTCCCTCGTGCTCCCGTTCAAGGCGGTGGTCCTGAACCTGCTCTCGGTTGCCGCCGCCTGGGGCATCATGGTGCTCGTCTGGCAGGAGGGATTCGGCTCCGAGGCGATCTGGGGGATCGAAGCGACCGGGTCGATCACCGAGTGGCTGCCAGTCATGGTCTTTGCCTTCCTCTTCGGCGTCTCGATGGACTACCAGGTCTTCATCATCAGCCGCATGCGCGAGGCGTACGACCGCACCGGCTCGACTCACACCGCCGTCGTCGAAGGGATAGGCCGAACCGGTCGGCTGGTGACGAGCGCGGCGCTGATTCTCGGTCTTGCCTTCGTCGCCCTATCGGCGAGCCCCGGCACCGAGATCAAGATGTTCGCGACTGCGCTCGCAGCCGGGATTCTGCTCGACGCCACCGTCGTTCGGGGCATGCTCGTACCTGCAGCCGTCGCCATCCTCGGTCGCTACAACTGGTGGCTGCCCAGGTGGCCCGCCCGGGTTCTGCGAGTCAGGCCCTCCGGGATTCGCGCGGAGCCGGTCGGGGATCAGATCTAGGACGAGCGGGAGGCAGCGACCCGGTACACGCGCATGGATCCGACCAACGATCGGAGTCCCGCTCGCCGAGCGGCCCTCTTCCGGGGTATGCCCGGCGACGCTGGCCCATCCCTTCGGTGGTCGCCGTGCGTCTGCGCGC
>CAYTCZ010000111.1:0-13296 GCA_964436315.1 uncultured Gaiellales bacterium
AGGATGCCGGATCTCGCCAGAGGTCCGAGAGGAGCTTGCTGGCGGCGATTCGTTCGACCCTTACCCCTGGTCGTCGATCTCGCCGATAAGCGGTTCGTCTTCTCCGAGACGGTCTCGTCGGTCGGGCGATCTCCGTAAGAGCGCGTCGAGATCCTCGGTCGTGTCGATGTCGCCAGGAGGCCCCAGGTCATCGCAGGCGACGAGTGTCGGTCGGACTTGCCGCAGGCCCCCAACGGGTATCGCATCCCAGACGGTTCTCCCGACCACAACGGGATGGCCTCGCTCCGACGTATACGCGGCTGCGAGGATCTCGCCCGCGCCGGCCCGCCAGGCGAGCACGAGCCGTTCAACGGCCGCTGGATTCAGGTCGGGTCCATCCGCAAGCACCACGACGGCGGCTTCGACGTCGGCGTCGAGGTGGGTGAGGCCTGCTCTGAGGGAGGCTCCTGGGCCCTGATTCCAACCGTCGGCTCGAACCACACGGGCGCCCTCAACCCTGAGCGGATATGCACCCTCCACGACGACGATCTCCTCGATCGGGGTCTGACGAAGAGCGTCGATGACGAGCGGGAGCAAGAGGCGTTGCTTGGGCGCTCCGAACCGGCTCGCTTCTCCTGCCGCGAGGATGACCGCCCCGATGTTGCGAAAGGGCTCAGACTCGTTCGACATACAGCTCGAATCGTGCCCGAGCCGTGCGGCTTTCGGCGCTACGATGCGAAGCGGGAGGCGGCATGGGGTGGCCCCACCTTGGGGGGTTTCGGGCATGCGCCGGGTTCCGGAGCGTCGCATGACGTGTAGAGCTTCATTCCGGTCCGTCAGGCCTCTCAGGCCTCTGGTAGCTGCGCAATCGGCCTGCCATCTAATCCTCGCGTGCCGTAACCGCTGTGATATTGGCGAGATGGATCAGACGGAAGACTTGCCGCCCCAGATCGCGCTGCTCCCCCTCGTCTTCGACTTCGGCCAGGAGGCGCCACAACTCCCGGGCACAGGAGATCAGCTCCGCGATCCGGTCGCGCACGTCCTTGTAGCCGTCTTGCTCGGCGCACGCGTTCAGTGCGAGGCCGAGGACGCCGATCGTGTCCGGCTGCCGCGTCCACAAGAGCGGCGTCGCCATGGTCAGATAGCTGTGGATCCGAGCGAGAGAGAGCGGCCGCTCGATCACCCCCGCTCCGGTGGGCGTCGTCGGCGGGATCGGAGGCTCGCCATCGGCAATACGCCGGGCCGAGCCACCGAGGATGTTGGACAGCTGCTCGTTTGAGACGCCGGCGGCCTCAGCCGTCCTCGCAATGAGAAGCAATGAGCCGGGCTGCGCCGTATACGGGTAGTCCGACGCATAGAGCACCTGCTCGGGCGGGACTCGACTGAAGAGGTCGAGGAGGTCGATCGGATTCCATAGCGAGGAGTCGAAATACACGCCGGGTTGACCTTTGAAAGCCTCCGAGAGCGCGGCGAGATCGGCGATTCCTCCGTGAGCGATGATCAGCTGTGAACCGGGATTCATCTCGACGAGCTTCGAGAGCTCGGTGGCGATCGGCGGCAAGCCTCTACCGCCGTGGATCAGAATCGGCACGTGGCGTTCGGCGGCGAGTTCGAAGACCGGTGCCAAGCGTTCGTCGCCGATGAGAAAGTTCTGGGAGCGAGGATGCAGCTTGATCCCCTCGGCGCCGAGATCCAGGCAGCGCCGTGCCTCCTCGACCGGTCGCTCGGCCAGATCGAGGCGCGCGAAGGCGCGGAGCACGCCGTTGGACTGCGCGGCTGCGGCAAGAGTTCGATCGTTCGCCGCCGAGAACGCGGGATGCCGATCGGCTTCGTCCATACAAAACGCGAACGCACCGCGCACGTCGTAGCGCTTGAGAAACGCCAGCACCTCGTCGAGGGGTGCGGCGAAGCCATCGATGTCCTGTCCGACGTGCACATGCGCATCGAACAACTCGGTTCCGGAAGGGATCCGCGCCTGCAGGTCCTCGTCATAGAGCGCGACGAGCGAGCGCGCGCGTTCGACCACTTCCTCCATAGAAAAGAGAGCCTAGATCATCGAGGACCGTGCGCCGCGCGTACGACGGGAGCGTGCCTAACGTACTGATCGCTCGGTCACAAGATCGGCTCGGGACCGGTGGTGGCCGGCGAGCCGATCATCGTCGATCTCTTCCCAGGAGACGATGCACTCGTGCCGGGCGATGGCATCGCCGTCGAGCCCGGTCTCTATCGCACCGGCTTCGGCGGCTGTCGGTTGGAGGATCTCGTGCTCGTGACCGAAGACGGCTGCGAAGTCATACCGGACCACCCGTACGACCTAACTCCGCAGCTGTCAGTTCGACGCGCCCGTCAGACTGCAGCGACGAGGAGGTTCTCGAATCGATCAGGGTCGTCGAACGGCCCGATCACCGCCAGATTCAACCGATCGTTGTGAATCACGTCCTGTGCGACACGCTGGATATCCTCGATCGTCACCGCGTCAAGGCCAGCAAGAACCTCGTCAGGTTCTTTCGTCCGTCCCTCGAGAACCTCGCTGCGAAGCCCGAATGAGATCGTCCCCTTCGGATCTTCGAGCGAGAGGACGAGACGGCCCTTGGCGAAGTTCCGCGCCTTCTCGAGTTCCTCGGCGTCGACCGGCTCCTCGGCGATTCGCTGAAACTCGCCGACAATCGTCGAGATCGCCTCATCGATGCGCGTGATGTCGACGCCACCCTGAGCGAACAGCGTGCCGGTGTCCGTATAGCCCTGGTTGAGACCGTAGATGTAGTACGCAAGGCCACGCCGCTCGCGTACCTCTGTGAAGAGGCGCGAGGACATCCCACCGCCAAGGAGCGTTCCGAGCAACGCGAGTGCGTAGCGATCCGGATGATCCAGCGGATAGGTGTGAACGCCGAGCCGCAGATGCGCCTGATCCGAGTCTTTCGTGTGGAGCTTCACACCCGCCTCTGATTGCGAGACCGATACCGGCTCAGGTGATCCCGTCTCGCCGTCTTGCACGTCGGCGAGGAGTTCCTCGAGTTGAGCCTTCAAATCGGTGCCGACGCTGCCAGCGATCCCTGCCACGATTCTCGGCCCCCGGTACCAATGCCCGACGTAGTCGAGGAACGTCTCTCGCGTCGCGGCCCGGACCGTTTCCTTCGTGCCGATGATGTCCCAGCCCAACGGGTGGTCTCCGTACAGCAGGCTGTCGTAGACGCCGTCCACGTAGTCGCGAGGCGTGTCGTAATACATGTTCATCTCTTCGACGATCACGCCCTTCTCACGCTCGATTTCCTCAGCGTCGAACTTCGAGTTGCGGATCATGTCGACGAGGACGTCGAGCGCGACTGGCCCGTGCTCGGCGGCGCACTTGACGTAGTAGCCCGTGTACTCCTTGCCGGTAAACGCGTTGAACTCACCGCCGATCGCGTCGATCTCACCGGCGATGTCGCGTGCCGTTGGCCGCCGCTCCGTCCCCTTGAAGAACATGTGCTCGGCGAAGTGGGCGATTCCGTTGGTCTCTCGACTTTCGTACCGCGATCCGGCCGCCATCATCAGGAAGCATGCGACCGACTTTGCCTGTGGCATCGGGGCCGTTATGACCCGCAGACCGTTCGCGAGAACGGACTTCTCGAAGACGCTCAAAGATCACTCCTCCGTCGAAACCGGTGCTGCTCGGATGTTATCCGTGCGGCAATCCGTCCTGATCCAGCTTCGGGATGCGGCTACGCGCCTGCTGCGATTTCCTCGAGTGCTCCGAGGAGCCGATCGACCTCGTCGGCGGTGTTGTAATGGACGATTCCGGCGCGTACCGCACCACCGTCCTCGAGTCCGAGTCGCCGCATCACCTCGAGCGCGTAGTAGTTCCCGTCCCACACGGCGATATCTCGGTCGCCCAGCTTCCGTGCGGCCTCGGACGGTCGCACGCCTTCGACGTTGAAGGCGAACGTCGGCACTCGACCCTCCATCGTCCTCAGGCCATACAGCCGGCACGCCGAGGGCAAGCCCTTGAGAAAACGCTCGCCGAGCTGGTGTTCGTGCGCCGCCATTGCATCCCAACCGATCGAGTCGATGTAGTCGACCGTCGCCGAGAAGCCGGCGAGCAACTCGTGTTGGAGCGTGCCCGTCTCGAAGCGATGTGACGGCGGGTCGTTGGGGGCCGGGCGCACCTTGTAGGGCCTCCAACCCTCCATGAGGTCGAGGCGGGCGTAGAAGAGACCGATGTGTGGTCCAAAGAACTTGTACGGCGAGCAGATGAGGACGTCGGCGCCCGCCTCGACAACGTCGATCGGTCCATGAGGTGCGTAATGCACCGCATCGACCCACGCGAGTGCTCCGACACTGTGCGCGAGATCGGCGATCCGTCGAACGTCGACGATCGTGCCGACCGCGTTCGAGGCCCATGGAAAGGCCACGACCTTCGTCCGGTCGGTCAGCTGACGCTCCAGATCCGCCATGTCAAGGGTGCAGTCCTCGGGAACAAGGTCGGCGAACCGGACGACAATTCCGATGTCCTCGGCGAGCTCGAGCCAGGGCGCAACGTTTCCGTCGTGGTCGAGACGGGTGCAAACGATCTCGTCATCTTTGCTGAGCTCGCGACCGAAGGTCCGCGTTAGGGCGAAATTGAGGGTCGTCATGTTGGCACCGAAACCGCACTCTGCGGGATCGCAGCCCAAGAACCTGGCGGCGTCTTCGTGGGATTGTTCAACCAGTGCGTCGGTCTTGCGAGACGTCTCGTACGTTCCGCTCAAATTCGCGTTGCTCTCGCGCAGGTAGGAGGCGATTGCGTCGATCACCGAGTCTGGTACCTGCGTTCCACCGGGCCCATCGAAGAACGCGAGATTTCGGTGGAGCGCCGTGAACCGAGCGCGGACAGTGTCGACGTCAAGAATTGTCGTGCTCACGAGTTCGTCTCCCGTTTCGGGCCCACCGGTTGAACCACCGCCTCACACTACCCCTTCCAGCGATTCGTGATCGGCACGCGCCAGTCGCGACCGAATGCTTTCGGTCGCAGTTTCACACCCGGAGGAGCCTGCCGGCGCTTGTACTCGGCCCGGTCGATGAGGCGCAGCGCTTGCTCGACGACGTCGGAATCGAAGCCGTTGTGCGACAGCTCCTCGCGGCTGAGGTCGAGCTCGACGTAGGCCTCGAGGACCTCGTCGAGGGCGGCATACGGCGGCAGCGAGTCTTCGTCGCGCTGGTCGGGACGGAGCTCAGCGGTGGGCGGTCGCTCAATGACCGACACGGGAATCAGCTCGCGCTCGGCCCGCTCGTTCAGGTACCGCGCCAACCGGAAGACGTCTGTCTTAAAAACGTCCTTGATCAGGGCGAAGCCTCCGGCCATGTCTCCGTACAACGTCGCGTAGCCGACCGAATACTCGCTCTTGTTGCCGGTCGCGACGAGAAGCCACCCGAACTTGTTCGAGAGTGCCATGAGCAGGGTCCCGCGGATCCGGGCCTGGATGTTCTCTTCCGTGATGTCGGGCGAGGTGTCGGCAAACGGCTCGGCGAGCGCCTTCTCGAACTCGAGCACGATGTCCTCGATGGGCAACTCCATGAATCTCGCACCGAGGTTCGCGGCGGTCGCGCGGGCATCCTCGCGTGTCTCGGCTGACGAGTACTTCGACGGCATCGACACACAGATCACGCGATCGGCCCCGAGTGCGTCGACGCACAGAGCGGCTGTCAGTGCGCTGTCGATGCCGCCCGAGAGTCCGATCACGACCTCGTTGAACCCGTTCTTCACGACGTAGTCAGAGATGCCGAGCTCGAGTGCGCGCCGAGTCTCTTCCAGCTCGCCCAGAGGTTCGGCAACTGGCGGAGGCGCCGGCGCATCGGGTTGGCGGCGCGGCTCGCCGAGGTCGACAAGCCGCGGCTCTGGTAGCTGGCTCCGTTGTCGAGCCAGCGAGCGGCGGCGTGCATCTCGCAGCCGGTGGCCGATCGCCGTGGTCGGATCGATCTCCACGATCAGAAGAGCCTCTTCGAAGGCCGGTCCCCGGGCGATGATCTGCCCCTCCTGATCGACGACGAGCGAGTGCCCGTCGAAGATCAGTTCGTCCTGGCCACCAACGGCGTTCACGAATACAACCCAGGCGATGTTGTCTCGTGCTCTGGTTTGGAGCATGGCCTCACGCTCGATCCCCTTACCGAGGTGGAAAGGCGAAGCTGAGACGTTCACGAGCACGTGTGCGCCTGCCAACGCCAGATCGGTCGCGGGCGGCCCCGGCTGCCAGATGTCTTCGCAAACCGTTGCTCCAATGAGCGTCTCGCCGAGCTTGGCGAGATGAAGCTCCCGGCCGGCCTGGAAGTAGCGGTCTTCGTCGAAGACGCCGTAGTTCGGGAGGAAGCGTTTCTGGTAGACGGCTTTTACCTCGCCCTCGGCGCAGATCGCGCAGGCGTTGAACAGGTCCCGGTCGAGATGAGGCGTGCCGACGAAACACGCGATCTCGCGCGCCTCGCCCGCGATCGATTTCAGGCTGCGCGCCGCTTCCTTCAGAAAACCGGGCCGAAGCAGGAGGTCCTCGGGCGGGTATCCAGTGACGGCGAGTTCGGGAAAGACGACGATGTCGGCGCCGGACTCACGCGCCTCGGCAATGCGGGTCTTGACGCGTTCTTGGTTTCCGTCGAGGTCGCCGACGACCGTGTTGATCTGGGCGAGTGCAAGCCTCACGAGCTCATGGTAATAAGTTTTTGACTATGCGGCGAAAACCTGAAGAGATTGGAGTCCCTCAAGGGCGCGGGCGACATCCTCGGCGTCGTTATAGAGGTGGAAACAGAAGCGAAGAGAGCCAGCGCGTCCCGCGCACACGATGCCCGCGTTTCGAAGGTGCTCGACGGCCTCCGCGGTGTTGTCGGTCGGGACCGAGATCATCGCCGACCCGGTTTCGGGAACTCCGAGCTCTTTCGCGAAGCTCCTTGCAAGAGCCAGATTGTGCTCGCTGATCTGCTCGATGCCGAGTTCGGCGACGAGTTCCAGGCTGCACCGAGACCCTGCGGCCTCGAACCAAGCAAGCGACACGTCGAGCCGTCGCGCGTCGGTCGCCAGTTCCCGCAGTCCATACGGCCGGTCGTCGTACGGATCGCTTCGCGCTTTCCATCCGGCGAGCCACGGGACGACCTCGGCGAGGTGCTCGGGTGCGACATAGAGGAACGAGACCCCTCTTGGACAAAGGAGCCACTTGTAGCCGTGGGCCGCGATGTAATCCGCACCAGAGAGATCGAGGTCAACAGCTCCCGCTGACTGGGTCGTGTCGACGAACACGCGTGTTCCGGTGGCCTTCAACGCCTGGAGATCGGCTACTGAGCCGTCGATGGACTGAACTGAGCTCACGGCAACGAGCGCTGTTCGATCGTCAACGGCGTCGACGAGAGAAGCGAGCGAGCCGCTGCGTATGTCGACCCCGCGGCTCTCGAGCGCACGCCACGGCAGGATGGTCGAGTTGAAGTCGTGCTCGTAGACGACGACGTTGTCTCCTGCGCTCGTTGGCAGGCTCATCGCGATGATCCCAGCCGCGACGGAAACGGCCGGAAGTAGCGCCACGTTGGTCGCCTCTACTCTGATTAGGTCGGCAAAGAGCTGCCGGCAGACCTCGCCGTCCTCCTCCCACGGCATCCAACTTCCGCGGTCCGCCCAGTCGTCGGCGGCCCGCTGAATCGCCCGAACCGTCGAGTGCGGTGGAAGGCCGTAGGTGGCGGTATTCAGGAATCCAGTGACCGCGCCCTGATTGAACTCGTCCGGCGCCAGCCGGACCATCCGCTCGTCTGTGCTGCTCATTGGTCAACCTTGCCTTTGGTGTTGTCTCATGCCTCGACCTGCTTTGGAGAATCAACGGCTGGAGAGGCCCGGGTCGCGTCGGCGATCGCCTCCAGCGTCTCGGGATTCTCGAGCGACGAGAGGTCGCCGGGGTCGGTGCCGAGCGCGCTGGCCTTCACGGCGCGGCGAACCACTTTTGCAGTCCGCGTCTTGGGTAGACCTGGCACGAAGACAATTCTGCTCGGCTTGAATGCCTTGCCGAGTTCTGCGGCGGCCTGGTCGGCAATCTCCTCGCCGAGCTCTGCTGTCGGAACGGTGTCATCGCGAAGGACGCAGAAGGCCCAGGCGACCTCGCCCTTGATCTCATCGGGGATACCGACAGCCGCCGCTTCGATCACCGCTTCGTGCGAAACGACGGCGGACTCGATCTCTGCGGGCCCGATCCGCTTACCGGCGATGTTGAGCGTGTCGTCAGAGCGCCCGTGCAGAAACCAGTAGCCGTCCTCGTCGATCGATGCCCAGTCGCCGTGCACCCAGATTCCGGGTAGCCGTCGCCAGTACGCGTCGAGGTAGCGCTCGCTATCTCGCCAGATGCCGCGGGTCATTCCAGGAAACGGTTTGCGACAGACGAGCTCGCCGACCTCGCCTCGAACCGGGTTTCCCTCGTCGTCCACGACGTCCATGGCCATTCCGAGGGTCGGCCCGGTGAACGAACAGGCCTTGATCGGCCGCAGGACCGAGCACGTCAAGAAGCACGCTCCGACTTCGGTGCCCCCGGAGATGTTCATGATCGGAGACCGCCCGTCCCCGACCTCGTCCGCCAACCAGCGATAGGGCTCCGTGTTCCACGGTTCACCCGTCGTCACGAACATGCGCAGTGACGAGAGGTCTGCCTGCGGCGCGCCGTGTGCCATGAGGGAGCGGGCAAGCGTGGGTGAAATGCCTAGATGCGAAACCTTTTCGCGCTCGATCAACGTCCAGAGTCGGTCGGTCGGCAGATCGGGCGCGCCTTCCATGAGCACCAGTCGACATCCCAGTGCGCCACCCCCGACGATCGTCCACGGTCCCATGACCCAGCCCATGTCAGTCACGAACAGGATCGTGTCCTCGGGCTTGACGTCAGCCTGGTACGCGACCTCGCGTGTGATGGACGCGAGGAAGCCTCCCTGTACGTGGACAGCGCCCTTCGGCACCCCGGTCGTGCCCGACGTGTATGCGAGGAGATAGGGAGTCTCGGAATCGACCGCCTTCGGTTCGAGGTCTCCCGGGGCATCGTTGACGAGGTCGCGCCAGTCGATATCCCGTGGCTCCACCATCGTGATCTCACCGTCGCCGATGCGGTTCCAGACGATGACGTGCTCGACTGAGGGAGAGTCCTCCAGCGCTTCATCGATCGTGTCCTTCATGGCGATGCGCGTGCCGCGCCGCAGCGACGCGTCGGCCGTGATCACGATCCTGGCGTCCGAGTCGATCAGGCGCGCTGCGACGGCGTGGGCGGCGAAACCGGAGAAGATCGGCACCTGAACGGCGCCGAGATGTGCGCAAGCATGCGAGGCGATCGCCGCCTCTGGCGACATGGGGAGATACAGGGCTACGGCGTCTCCCTCGCCGATGCCGAGCGACGCGAGGCCTTCGGCGAGACGGGTGACCGCCTCAGACAACTCGGAAAACGTCAGTGACCGCCGTTCACCATCCTCGCCCGCGAAGACCATCGCCTCCTGGTCAGCCCGCGGCCCTCGCGCATGACGGTGTACGCAGTTCCAGGCGATGTTGAGCTTTGCGCCAACGAACCACGTAGTCCATTCGACGCCCATCGAGTCGTCGTACACGGCTTTCCACGGCTCGAAGAAGTCGAGCCCGAGATCCTCGACGGCGGCGGGCCAGAACCATCCTGGTTCGTCCTGCGAGCGCTGAACGAGCTCCTCATAGCTCGTCAATCCCACCCGCTGCATGAGCCGCGTGAGGTTGGCGCGAGTGACGATCTCCCCACTCGGCTCCCAGACGACGTCTTGCATTCGATCCATCGTACTCGGCACCGCCGGCTATAGGTAAGCTAGTGGCCGCTAACTTACGTTCGACGAATCCGGCTGGGGGCGAAATGGAATTGGTGAGATGAGGGCAAGGATCCTCGCTGCAGAGAACCGCAAATGGTGGACCCTCGGTGCGGTCTCGTTCACCCTCTTCATGATCATGCTCGACAACACCATCGTGAACGTTGCGCTGCCTTCGATCCAGAGGGATCTCGGGGCGAGCCTCTCAGAGCTTCAGTGGACGATCAATGCCTACGCGCTGACATTCGCGGTGCTGATGCTCACCGGCGGGAAGCTCGCCGACTTCCTCGGACGACGGCGGATCTTCCTCGTCGGGCTGGCGCTCTTCACGCTGGCGTCGCTGTTCTGCGGCCTCGCAACGAGTGGCGACTGGCTGATCGCGGCCCGCGCGTTCCAGGGCGTGGGCGCTGCCCTGATGATGCCGGCCACGCTCTCGATTATCTCGGCCACGTTCGAGCCGCGCGAGCGCGGTCTCGCAATCGGAATCTGGGCCGGCGTCTCGGCGATGGCGCTCGCCATCGGACCGCTCGTCGGCGGTCTGATTACCGAGAACATCGAGTGGAACTGGATCTTCTATGTCAACGTTCCCATCGGGATTACGGGTCTGGTCGTCGGCCGACTCGTAATCCGTGAGTCCAAAGATGAATCGGCCGACCAACGGCTCGACCTACCCGGCCTGATCGTCTCCGCAGTCGCAATCTTCGCGCTCACCTTCGCCCTCGTTGAGGCGAACACGTACGGATGGACGTCGGCCGTCATTCTCGGCCTCTTCGCTCTGTCCGTCGTGGGTTTTGCCGCGTTCGCCTGGCTCGAGCTCCACCAGAGATCGCCGATGCTCGATCTACGGCTGTTCAAGAGCGGCACGTTCTCGGGTGCAAATGCCGTCGCGCTGCTCGTGACGTTCGCGATGTTCGGGGTGTTCTTCTTCATGTCGCTCTATCTGCAGCGGATCCTCGGCTACTCCCCCGTCGAAGCTGGCGCGACGTTCCTCCCGATGACCATCTTGATCATGCTGCTCGCACCGATTGCCGGGAAAGCCTCTGACCGGATCGGCTCGCGATGGCTCACGGCCGGAGGGATGTCGCTCGTGGCGATCGCCTTGCTGATCTTCTCGCGGCTCGACCAGGACTCGAACTTCTGGAACCTCCTCCCCGGCCTCGTCGCCGGGGGCGTCGGCATGGCGATCGTCATGACACCGATCACCGCTGCCGCTCTCTCTGCGGTGTCGGTCGACAAGTCGGGTGTCGGCTCCGGGGTCCTCAACACGTCTCGTCAGATCGGTATTGCGCTCGGCGTCGCCGTGATGGGGGCGATCATTGCCTCGTTTACGGACGACGCTGGGGCCGGCGGAACAAGCCGGCCAGAAGCGTTCCTCGACGGCTTCACGGTCGCGCTCGTGGTGAGCGCCGGCATCGCCCTGGCGGGCGCGGTTGTCGCTGCGACGACGATCCGCCAAGTGCGGCGTCCGGAGCAGCTTCGACCTCAGGAGGAGGCCGCTGCCGCGTGAGCCCGACGCGTACCAGGCTCCCGGCCGCCGAACGGCGATCGGCTCTTGTCGACGCCGCGCTTCGCGTCTTCGCGGCAGGGAGCTATCGGGGCGTGACGACCGCTGAGATTGCCGAGGAGGCGGGTGTATCGGAGCCGATCCTGTATCGGCATTTCGAGTCGAAGCGAGATCTGTACCTCGCTTGTCTCGATGAGGCCTGGGCTCGAGTTCGAGCGACATGGGAATCCCTCGACGCGAAGGAAGGGGCGTCCGCGTGGCTACCGTTCATGGGCGGCCGCGGTGCGATCGAGCTCAAGCAGCAGCGAGTACTCCTGTCGAACCTTTGGGTGCAGGCCCTGACGGAAGCAGCCGACGATCCAGATCTGCGTCGGTATCTGCGAGCGCACTTCCGAGAGGTGCATGGATATCTCTCCGATGCCGTACGCGAGGGGCAGTCGGATGGCGTCCTCCTTGCGGAGCGCGATCCCGAAGCCGAGGCCTGGATCTTCGTCGCGCTCGGTCTCCTCGGGTGCGTTGGACGGCGCCTTGGAGGGCTGATCGAGGACGACCTCGAGCGAATCGTCTCCGCAAGGCGCGAGTGGATGCTCACCGAGTCGGCGGCGCCGACCCGCGAGCGGTAGGGCCGCTCGTAGCTGAAGTAACTTGTTACAAACGAAGCCCTCCTGGTCATCGAATGGATCCGACTTCTGGCCATCTTGGATCCGAGAACAGCGATCCGGTTGCGGTGATCGGCCAAGATCTATTAGAATCGGATCCAAGAACTGCTGGCCGAGGATCCGATTAACGGGACGGGGTTGGGAACAATGTCTGCGACGACTATTGACATCGATGTAATGCGAGCTGTTGACGGCGAGGAACTCGTCACCTCCCTTACAGCGCGCGGTTTGAAGGGCACGCTGATCGACGCCGGCGATCGAGTTCAGGTTCGGATCAGCGACGGTCGCGGGTCGTCGGCCCGATTCCGGGCGAATGTGGCAGACATGGTCGACAGCTGGATTGCCGAGCAGAAGTCCCCGTTGGTCCTAACGCCCTTCGGTGACGACGGACTCGTGCTCCACCCGCCGGCCGACTGATTCTCAGCCTCTAGCAAGCCAGTCGTCGGCGGTCTGAACGTCTATCTCGGGAGCCGCCGCGGCCACCTGCTCGAGAATCACTTCGAGCAGATGATGTGAGGAGACGACGTGTTCGCGCGCAAGCTGTCGTGCGCCGCTCGGGCTCTTGGCCGCGATCGCATTGCGGATTGCCTTGTGCTGCAAGTCGTTCTCCGCATAGAGCTCGTCGACATCCATGCCGGCCGCCCAGACGGCCTGGCCAAAGAAGGTCCGTCGCGCGCTCTTGGCAACTCGTTCGATGTACGGGACGTTCGCCGCTGCGTAGATCACATCGTGGAATGCGTGGTTTGCGCGTACCCACTGCCCGACGAGCGTTGCGTCCTGCTCGCCGACCTTTGTCTTCTCCCGCAGTTCCGCCGTGAGGGTTGTGAACCGCTCCTCGGCCCGGTCGAGCTCTGCGATGTTCTCTTCAGTCATCAAGGGTGTCGCGATCTCTGTGACGAGGCTCTCTAGCTCCGCACGCACAAGGAACGCCTCTCGCAGCTCCTCGCGAGACAGGGTCCGGACGCGCACACCCTTGTTCGGCGTGAAGGAGACGAGCCCGAGCGCTGCGAGCCGCCGAAGGGCCTCGCGAACCGGTGTTCGGCTGACCGAGAAGCGCTCGGAGAGCTGCTCCTGGCGCAGGACGGCCCCGGGAGCAAGCTCGCCGGTGACGATTGCCTCCTCGAGGACGACCGCGATTTCGTCGGCTTTCGTACTCGTTGCCGCCATCTCCGGAAATCGTAGACCGGAGGCGACCGGGCTCTCCATAAGCATCCGCTCATCGAACCGAAACACACGTGCGGAACCCAGTGAGGCAGCGGGGCAGGCCCTCCGCGTATCGCGACGAGCCTGCCCCACGTAGCTGTTCCGCCGCGTGCCGAGGCTGCCGACGCAGGGAGGCTTACCGGCGTCGGTCCCAGATCACGTAGTTCAGGA
>CAYTCZ010000112.1:0-3143 GCA_964436315.1 uncultured Gaiellales bacterium
GGAGTCCGTCGATGACGATCGAGTCGTGGTGCAGTGAGTCGCTCACGGAGGGAACCTAGGTGGAGATCATCTTCTTTTCGATCCCAACCCCGGCTTCGAGCGCTCGCTCGTATTCGAGTGGAAGCGTCGCCGAGTCTTGCAACGCGATTCCTGTTGAGTCGAACACTGTGATCTGATCAGGCGTTTGACGTCCCTCGAGGGAGCCAGCGACCAGTTCGCCGAACTCGCCGGCGATACGGCTCTCGTCGAGGATGCCCGCTCGCAATGGGACGTTGATCTCGCCGTCATCTCGGCACTGCTCCGTGTCGTCCACGAAGATTCGGGCACGATTGAGGATCGCCGGATCGAGCTCCTGTGAGCCGGCGAGCCCACCGCCGATGCATGAGAAGTGGGTTCCGGGCGATACCCAGCCGTCCTCCACGAGGAACCGCTGTGCCGGAGTAACTGTGACGACGACGTCCGCGTCGCGGATCGCTTGCTCGACGCTTTCGGCGGGTTGAATCTCGAATGAGTCATAGAGCGGTTGCTGCTCGGTGAGGAAGTCATCCATCGTGTCGTTCGATCGAGTCCACACGCGAACCTGCTCCCACGGGAAAACCTCGTTGCAACACATGAGCGCTCCGCGCGCGGAATCACCCGCTCCGATGAGCGCCAGAACTCGAGAATCTTGACGTGCGAGCCACTTCGCCGCAACGGCAGCGGATGCGCCGGTCCGCATGTTCGTGTGGTGGGAGCCGTCACAGATCATCAGAGGAAAGCCGGTCTCCGGATGCGTGTACACGAGAATCGAGAAGACCGTCGGGAGGTCGAACTTGTCGCGGTTATCGAATCGGATCGAAACCCATTTGCAAGCGGCGGACTCCGGTTCCTCGATGTACGAAGGCATGATCTCCCACTCGCCCGGATACTGGTCGAGAACGATGTGACCCTTCGGTTCCATATAGACCCGCCCGAGGCCCTTCATGCGAAAGGCTTGCTCGACGCAGTCGTTGTACTCGGCCGGAGCGACGAGCCCGATCATCTCGGTACGACTCAGAATCAACGATTTGCGGTTGCGCCAGCTCTCCATCCCACACCTCCATTCGCGGCCTGCTCCAAGGCGGCAAGCCTACAACCGGCGAGCGCCTCCGCTATCAGTGGATCGCTCGGCGACGTTTGCGTCTAGCCAAGCTCGGAGTCCCGATGCGTCCCAGGTGAGCGGGGCTATCATCCAGTTCGTGAGCGAGGCTCTGGCCGATGCCTATGCGCGCGTGAGGCGCAAGGCAGCGACACTGGCTGCTGAGCCCGGCGACCTGGTGCGGCGAGCCGTGCAGCTGAACTCCATCTACGCCGACTCGCGGGGGAATCACGCGTTTCCGCAGATCGCCCTTCATGCAGCGGTCTGGGCGCACCGCTTCTTCGGCGCCACCGGCCCGATCGCTAGGGCCATTTCGTACCGGTACTCTCGTGACCCAGCCGAGCTGGAGCGCAGGAACGCGATGATTCAACGCTTCTCGGATGGGTTCGCAGATGCGAATCGGACCGCCTTCATCGACACGTACACCGACTACTACTTCACCAAGGATTACGGCGACTCGCCCGGCGCTGCTGAATTCGTAGCCCCCCGGTTGCTCGAATGCCTGAATCGGGTCCATCACGCTGTGCGCTTTGGTCGCCCGGTCAATGTCGAGGACAAGTATGCGATCTTCATCGCGTCGCTCGAGTGGGAACAGGAAGTCACGGTTGAGCCGCGTGTAAAGGAAGAAGTCGGAAAGCTCGATTGCCCGATTGTCACCGGCCATATCTTGAAGCCGTTCGTTAGATTCGCGTACTTCCCGCACTGGTATTACCTGTATTTCAAGAACTTCTCCGCCACCGAGGAGCGAATCGAGAAAGGGATCGAGAGCTACCGGCTTGCCACGAGCGCAGGTTGGCCCGCTGTAGTGGACACGATGCGGAACTACGACGTCCTACCCGAAGGCCTCTCCTTCAGTGCCTGACGGCTAGCCAGAAACCGACACCTTTCGCTTTGCACCGCGACGGCCCTGGAGTTCTAGGTGCTCCCTGCTGTTAGCACGAATATAAGTCCGGCGCAAAGCAGGATCGAGATGCCACCGGCTGCTAGCTGAGGCCGATGGCTCACGATCAGGGCGGGAGCGCGATTCTCGAATGATGGGATTCCAGTCAGACCTGCCACTACGAAGAGCAAGAGAGCGATGAGTACTGCCGCGGCGACCGTGAGCAGTCCGAGGTTTTCCTCTACTTGTGGCGACGTGTTGGCCGGCCTGGCGCCCGCGGTGCCGTCGGCGGTGATCACCGCAGCTCCGACCGTCAGATCGCGAGCGTGGATGAGGGGCCCCGACCTGTCGGCTTCGTACAGCGTCGTGTGTATCGGAAGATTGAATGCCGTCCAGTCAGGCGATTGGCGTACGGGCGCGCGTGCCTCGATCGCTCTCCCCTCGAGAAGCGCTGCGGCCTGTGCGTGTGCGTTTGCCCAGATCTCGTAGTCGGCCCCTCGCGCGCGGAGCCAGCGAGCGAGCCGGTCGTCCGTGGTGAAGGCCTGCCCGCCCCACGGAACGAGCCCGGCCCTGTCATCCGAACTGCCAGGAGCGACTTCGGCGGGTGCAATCGACGGGAGAGCGACGAGGAGCGCGAGTGTGATAAACGCGGCATAGAAAGATCTCCGAGACCCAACATTCCGCAACAACCAACCCATCGTTCAGATCGAAATACAGCAACAGCGCCCGTGCGACTTTCTTTCGGCTAGGCGCGGCTTCGATCTGGTGAGACCGTCGCCGCCAATTCTGGGTGGGCACCGCGCCGATTGCCCCTCAGCAATTCAAACTCAGCGGGCGGAGTACCCCACGAAGTAGTTCACGCCCGCTTTGCGGCCACTCGTGATCACCAGCAACACGTTCTTCCGCTCGCGGGCGTTGCGCAGGCGCAGACCGAAATACGTGACCCGCCCTTTTGCCCGCTTCGTCGACGCCGCGAGACGACCGTTCCGGCCGCCGATGACGATCTTGACGTCGGGCCTGGGGCCACCACCGGTCCGGACGAAGAACTCGAGCAGAGATCCATGGCGTATCGAGCCACACGCTCATGTAGGCGTGGGACACGGCGTCGATAATCTCGGGGAAGACCTCCTGCTCGATCGCCATTGC
>CAYTCZ010000112.1:3243-5631 GCA_964436315.1 uncultured Gaiellales bacterium
CAGCGGCGGCAGGCTGGCAACGGAGGCCGGCTCCGCCGGCCGGGAGCGCCAGGCCGTCCAGAGGCTCGAGAGAACCGACCGGGCTCGCGTTGCATCTGATCAGATAGCCGCGAGCCGCGGGAACAGAGCAAAGGAGACCAATGGCGGTTCAGGAGCCGATACGCACCAAGGTCGACCGAGACGAAATCTTTCTCGAGTACACGAAGTCGATCTGTCCCGTCTGTAAGGAAGTCATCGATGCCGAGATCAACATCAGGGACAACAAGGTCGTCATGCGCAAGCGCTGCATCGAGCACGGACAGTTTGAGGCGCTCGTGTATTCCGATGCCGAGCTGTACATGTCCCAGCTTCGCTTCAACAAGCCGGGGACAATTCCGCTCGAGTTTCAGACCGAGGTTCGTGATGGCTGTCCACTCGACTGCGGCATGTGTCCCGACCACAAGCAGCACGCCTGCCTTGGGATCATCGAGGTCAACACCGGCTGCAATCTGGACTGCCCGATCTGTTTTGCCGACTCAGGGCACCAGCCGGACGGCTATTCACTGACCCATGGTCAGGTCTCCACGATGCTCGACACCTTCGTTCGTGCCGAGGGCACGCCGGAGGTTGTGATGCTCTCCGGCGGGGAACCGACGATCCATCCGGCGATCCTCGACTTCATCGAGATGGCCTACGAACGTGGAATCGAGCACGTCTTCCTCAACACCAACGGGATCCGGCTCGCCCGCGACGAGAGATTCGTCTCAGACCTGGGGGCGCTCAAACCCCACATCTATCTCCAGTTCGACGGCTTCGAAGTCGGAACGCACATGGCAATCAGAGGGAAGGACCTCCGCGCCGACAAGGAACGCGCGCTCGAGGCGTGCGCAGAGTCCGGGCTGAACATAACGCTCGTCGCTGCGATCGAGAAGGGGGTCAACGAGCATGAGGTGGGCGAGATCGTTCGTTACGGGGTGAAGCATCCCGCCGTCATGAGCGTCGCGTTTCAGCCAGTGACCCACTCGGGCCGCCACATCGTCTTCGATCCGCTCGAGCGCCTGACCAACGCTGACGTGATGCAGCTCATGGTCGAACAGCTCCCCGACTGGTTCCAGCTGTCTGACTTCGTGCCGGTGCCGTGCTGCTATCCGACCTGCCGGACGATGAGTTACGCGCTCGTCGATGGGGAGGAGCTCATTCCCCTCCCGCAGTTCGTCGAGTTCGAGGACTACCTCGACTACATCTCGAACCGTCTGATGCCCGACCTGACCCTTCGCGACGTCCTCGAAAAGATGTTCTCGGCGTCGGCAGCACCCGGCGTCGAGAACCTCCTCTTTGCCTGCGAGAGCTGCGGCATCGACATGGGTGCGATCGGAGCCGGGTTTGAGGATCCGTTCAGCCAGCGATTCGTTTTCGCGATCATCATTCAGGACTTCCAAGACCCGTACACGCTCAACGTACGGCAGCTGATGAAGTGCTGTGTCTCCGAGCTCACACCGGATGGGCGCATGATTCCGTTCTGTGCCTACAACTCGGTCGGCTACCGCGAGGAGGTGAGGGCGGCGCTCTCCGGGACACCCGTCGCACCCGTCGTGCCGAACTCGAAGCAGCTGCTTCCGTTGCTCGAACCCACGCCCCATGGATCGCGCACGGTCCTCGGAGGAAGCACGAACGGCGGACGGAACCAGACGAATGTCGGAAGGAGGCTCGGGCAATGACCATGACGCAGGACGAGCTCAAGGCCTGTTGCGCCGATCTCTACTCGAGCCTCGCCGTGCGCTGGCTCCTGGGCGACAGCTATCACCCGGGCGGTCTGACCCTCACGCAAGAGCTCGTCGAGAAGCTCGGGGTTGGACCCGGTAAGACAGTCGTCGACGTCGCGAGCGGCCCAGGGTCGAGCGCGATTCTCGCCGCTCGCGAGGCCGGCTGTGACGTTGTCGGAGTCGATCTCTCGAAGCAGAACGTCGCCGCCGCCACCCAAGCGGCGGAGGTGGCCGGTCTGAACGGTCGAGTCCGCTTCGTCGACGGAGACGCCGAAGCCTTGCCGCTCCCGGATGCGAGCGCCGACGGCGTCCTCTGCGAGTGCTCACTCTGCACGTTCCCCAACAAGCGAGCGGCGGTCGACGAGGTCGCCCGCGTGCTCCGACCCGGGGCCTCACTCGCGCTCTCCGATGTGGTCGCGGAGCCCGACCGGCTTCCCGAGGAGCTCAAGACGGTGCAGGCCTGGGTCGCCTGCGTAGCCGACGCCCGGCCTCAGCAGGAGATCACGACGCTTCTCGACGAGGCCGGCCTTGACGTCGTTCAGTCGGACCGTCACGACGAGGAGCTCGACGAGATGATCGAGGAGGTCAAGCTTCGGCTTCGGGTCGCGACAGCGCTCGGAACGATGTTGCCGGACGAGCTTCGCGG
>CAYTCZ010000112.1:5731-8480 GCA_964436315.1 uncultured Gaiellales bacterium
TTCGGCTTCGGGTCGCGACAGCGCTCGGAACGATGTTGCCGGACGAGCTTCGCGGGGCTGCCGAGATGGCTGTCGAGCTCTCGGACACAGCGCGGGCAGCCGTGGCCGACAGTTCTCTGGGCTACGCATCCTGGATTGCGGTGCGTCGCTGATGCTCAATCGATCGATGGATCGAGCATTCTCTTGACGAGGCCGCTCCACGCGCTTGCGGGACCCTCTCTTTAGCAGGAGCGGCTCTGCGAGCCGCTCCTGCTAGGACGTTTTTCGCACAAGCCAACTCCACTTGGCGACGCGCTCGTAGGCGGAGTCGGCGGCGAGCATGGCCGTCGCGAGGGTCATGGTCGGATACACGTGCGTCAACCGCATGGCCAAATCGCTGAGTTTCATGTCTTGGAGGATCGCGAACTCGAACTCGTGGATGATTTCGCCTGCAGCGGGAGCCAGAATGTGGGCTCCCTTGAGCTTGTCCTTGACCGTGACGAGCACGGCCTTCCCGCTCGTCCCGTCGGTTCGAGCGCGATCCGAATGACTGAGATCAGCGCGCCGGACTTCGACGCGGTCTCCGTACTCTGCTCGCGCCTCCGCCACGGTGAATCCGACGTGTGCGAGCGGTGGATCGGTAAACGTGGCCCACGGCATCAGCTCGTTGCGCTTCGACCGTCCGGGGAAGAACATGTCGCGCACGGCGAGCACCGCTTCGCGGGCGGCTGTATGGGTGAAGAGGAATCCGCCGGCAACATCCCCGGCTGCATAGATCGACTTGACGCTCGTGCGCATCCCGCTGTCGACCTCGATTCCGTCGGTCTGGAATTTGACGCCGACCTCCTCGAGGCCGAGACCGTCGACGATAGCGGCACGGCCAGTCGCGACGAGGATTTCCGCAGCAGCGAAGGTCTTCTCCTCGCCTCCTCGCGTGGCGTGGACGTGCTTGAGTCCGTCGACTTGAGTTGCCCGTTCGGCCCGCATCTCGAGCTGGACGTTGACTCCCTCGTCCACGAGTTTCTGAGTGAGACTGTCGACGAGTTCGGGCTCGTCCTGGGGCAGGAGTCTCGGCAACTGCTCGAGGAGTGTCACTTCGACCCCGAGGCGGTTGAGGCCCTGTGCGAGCTCGACTCCGATCGGGCCGCCGCCGAGAATGACGAGGCTCTTCGGGGAACGCTCGAGAAAGAAGATGTCGAGATTTGTGAGGTAGCCGACGTCGTCGAGACCGGGTATCGGCGGGATCTTTGGGCGGCTTCCAGTGGCGACGAGAATGAATCGCGTTTCGAGTGTCCGGCCGTTGACGCTCACGGTCCGCGGTCCCGTGACATGCGCTTCCCCATGGATCACGTCGATTCCCAGCTCACGAAACCGGGCGGGGTCATCGTCCGTTGTCGCGATCTCGGCCTGGACGTCGTGGATGCGACGCCACACCTCGCGCGTGTCTATCTCCGGCTTGAAGGGCGGAATTCCATAGCGGTCGGCGGTGCGCATGTCATGAGCGACCTTTGCTGAGGCGAGGAGCGTCTTCGAGGGGACGCATCCCGTCCAGAGGCAGTCGCCACCGACGCGATCGCGTTCGATTGCGGCCGTCTTGACCCCGATCGCGGCCGCCGCCTTCGAAGCCACGATGCCGGCGGAGCCCATTCCGATGATGACCAGGTCGAACTTCTCAGCCATGTGAGGTGTCTCCTTCGACCTTGGCGTTGCCCAGAGGACTCACTTCCACCGCCTGCGAACTCGTCTAGGTCGCCTACTTGGGCGGTTTGGTCTCGTTGAACGCGACTGCTCGCCGCACCCATCTCTCCACGTCCCCGTCTGTGCGGACTCCATCGGGCTCCACGAACAAGAAGCCGCGCATCGGGCGTCCGGTGATGTCCATCTCGCGAACGTGAGGCTCAGCGAGTGCGAGTTCGGCTGCGTCCTCGCCCAGACGCACCATGAGCGTGTCCTTGTGGACGCCACATGCCATATGGCCGCGGACCATGAACGTCAGGCCGCCGAACATCTTCTTCTCGACGACATCGGTGCGATCTGCGAGGAGCCCGCGGATGCGGCCGGCAAGTTCCTCGTCATAGGCCATCGGTCACCTCCGGTTTCGCCTGTCACACGTATGATCGCGCCTGCTCCGCCGCGTTCGTCGTCGTCACGAGGGCAAGTGTTGCACCGCGAGTACCGAAAGGACTCGCCGCGATGCAAGCGAACGCTTCATCGTCCCCTAACACAGTTGTCCGGTCGTGTTCACTAAAATGAACGGCATCGTGCAGAAAATTGAACGGAGTGTGTGAGATGTTCAAGGTCATCAAGTGGACAGCAGTTGGCTTCGTCGCGCTCGTCGGGGCTGGAATGTTCGCTGGAGCGACAGGGCTGGTTCACGCCTGATCCCGGCCCGCCATGGCCGCGAACTCGCTCAGGCGCGTTCAGCAGGCAGCGGACAAGGCTTCACGAGCCCGCGACGAGTTCCATCAGTCGATCCGCGAGGCCCGCTCTGAGGGTGAATCGATCAGAGCAATTGCCCGTGCTGCCGGGCTGAGCCCAAGTCGCGTCTTTCAAATCATCCAAACGACCGGGAACGCGAAGCGCCGCGGACGTCTTCAGGGCAGCTGAGTCACTGTTAGTTCGCCGACTCGATCTCGTCGCCCGGTCGAATCGTTCCTTCAACGAGGACGGCGGCGTAGAGGCCCGCGAAACCGTCGTGGGCTTTGGTCACAGTCTTCAGAACCTCCGGATTCTTTTCGGCTGTGTCTGGATCGATTGAGATCATCGCGCG
>CAYTCZ010000112.1:8580-13168 GCA_964436315.1 uncultured Gaiellales bacterium
TGTGATTCGGGTGCCAAAGCAGGAGTTGCCCGAGCCGACCGATGTTCTCGAACTGCCGCCACCACGCCTGCCGGAGCCGCTCGAACCGATCAGTCCGGAGCCGAAACCGTCAAACAGGTAATAATCCCGCCGCCTGATGGAAGCGGATTCGGCTGATGCTCCTCGCGCCTTGTGGAGACCGGGCGTTCGGACTGAGCTTCGCGCGGGTGCGTCGCTTGGCTCGGAGCACTTCTGTGTGCTCCAGCAGGAGATTGAGCCTGGCAAGGGAGCGCCGCTCCATCGTCACCCTGGGGTCTCGGAACTGCTCTACGTTCTTCGCGGTACGCTCGAATTCGTTGCCAACCAAGAGCGTCATGTGCTCGAGGCGGGACAGAGCATGCTCGTTGAGCCATCCGCGCCACATTCGTTCTCGAACGTCGGCGCAGCGAGCGCACGCCTCCTGGCAGTTCTCTCGGACCCCTCAGCGCCGGCCGTCTACGATGCGGAGCCCAATGTCGTATACGTCATTGGCGGAGTCGAGGGAGAGGTCGTGGACGCGACTCGAGTGCGCCGTAGCGCCGCGAACAACACGTAGCGCTGCCCGGCACTGATATGGGCATCCGCGTCGGGATTGATACCGGAGGGACGTTTACCGACCTCGTAGCAGTCGAGGAAGAGACCGGCGAGTGGCATCTGTCCAAGGTGCCCTCCAACCCAGCAGACCCCGTCGAGCCCGTCGTTTCAGCGATCGAGGGAGCTGGGTTTGATCCCGCCCAGGTCGAGTTCGTCGTCATCGGAACCACGATCGGAATCAACGCGGTGCTCACCCGGGGAGGAGCACGGGTCGTCTATCTGACGACTGAAGGTTTCGATGACATCCCGTACATCCAGCGGATTTCGCGCAAGAACCACTACGACTTCCGCTGGCGAAAGCCGACGCCGCTCGCGGACCGCCCCGACTGCATCGGCGTCGAGGAGCGGCTCGACGAGGAGGGCGCGGAGCTCGTGCCGCTCAACGAGGACCAGCTCGAACGAGTGGCTGACTGGCTCGCGGAAGGAGACGGAGATGTTGCGGTGGCGGTCTGTTACCTCTTTTCCTACCTCAACCCTGAGCACGAGCTTCGGACGCGCGAGTTCTTGCAGGCGCGGGCGCCCGAACTCGCGGTGTCGGTGTCGCACGAGGTGGCTCCGATCTGGCGTGAGTACGAGCGTGGAACGAGCGTGATTGTCGACGCCTACCTCAAACCGCTCCTCGACGAGTACGTCGGTGCGCTCTCAGAAGCGTTCAACGTCCAGGGCGTCTCGAGCCCGTGGGCGGTTCTGAAGTCGAACGGGGGTCATGCGGCCGCCTCCGAGGCACGCGCTCGCCCCTCGCACCTGCTCCTCTCGGGAATCGCCGGGGGGGCGATCGGCGGCGCGGTCTTCACCCGCAAGGCGCAGCGTGAGCACGCGATCGTGCTCGACATGGGCGGTACGAGCTGCGACGTCTGTCTGATCCTCGACGGCGAAGCGCTCTACTCCTCCGAGTACGAGATCGAGTACGGGCTGCCGGTCAGCGTTCCGAGCGTCAGTACGCGGACGATCGGGGCCGGAGGTGGCTCCATCGGATGGGTTGACCCGGGCGGCTTCCTCCAAGTCGGTCCCCAAAGCGCGGGCGCAGACCCCGGCCCTGCGTGTTACGGCTACGGTGGGGAGGAGGCGACTCTGACCGACGCAAACCTTACGCTCGGCCGACTCAATCCAGAGTTCTTCCTCGGGGGCAAGCTTCGGCTCGACGAGCGGCAAAGTACGGCTGCGCTCGAAACGCTCGCTCACCGACTCGGTGTCGATCCGCTGGACGCCGCGACGTCGATGGTGCGGATTGCGAACGAAAACATGGCCAACGCGATTCGGCTCGTCACGGTCGAGCAGGGGATTGATCCACGTGAGCTCGCTCTCGTGACGATCGGAGGAGCCGGTCCAACGCACGGCGCCGAGATTGCTTCGTCGCTCGGGATCGACCGGGTGCTTGTCCCGCCGAACCCCGGCCTGTGCTCCGCATTCGGTGTCGTCGCGGCGCAGGTCCGAGTCGATGTTGTGCAAAGCATCCATTTGGTTGCTGAGCGCGCTACTCCAGAGGAGGTCAACGCCCTGTTCGCTGAGCTCGAATCACGCGCGCGCGCTGATTTTGTCTCCCAGGCGTCGCACGGGGAGGAGGCGCAGATCAGCCGATCGATCGCGATGCGGTATCAGGGACAGAACTACGAGGAGGAGATCCCGATTGCTTCCGGAGAGCTCACGTCGGCCGACCTCGATGAAGCGTACGAGAACTACCACCGCCGTCACGATGACTTCTACGGGTATCGATTCGACGGAATCCCGATCGAGCTCGTTCGCCTCGCGATCGTGGTCAGTGGCGCCGAAGTCGAGCTGCCCCCACTGACTGAGGTCGGTGATACGGATGGGGCCGCTGCCTCGAAGCGGCAAGTCCACTTTCCGGAGCACGGCTTTCTCGAGACCGAGGTGATGCGGCGGAGTGCGCTCGCCACCAATGGGACCTGGATGGGCCCGGTCATCATCGAGTCGATGGATTCGACCATCGTCGTCCCGCCGGAGTGGAGAGCGACCGCTACGCGAGCCGGGCTGATCGAACTCGACCGTCAGGAGACCGCGTGAGCACCCAGAGTCAAGGAACGATCGATCCGGTCACGCTCACGATCGTCAACAACAGCTTCGTGAGCATCTGTCGTGAGATGGGGATCACGATGATGCGCACGGCGTTTTCGCCGATCTTCAACGAAGGCCTCGATTTCTCATGCGTGCTGTTCGATCGGCGCGGCAACATGATCGGTCAGGCCGAGTTCTGCCCCGCGCAGCTCGGTGCAAGCCTCTTCATCGTCCGGTGGACGGTGGAAGAGCTCGGAGTCGATTCGTTCCAGCCGGGCGACGTCGTGCTCCACAACGATCCCTATCGCGGTGGGGCTCACATCCCCGAACACAGTGTCATCCGGCCGGTCTTCTACCACGATGAGCTGTTCGGTTTCGTCGCCAACGTCGGTCATCTCGCGGAGATCGGCGGGAAGGCGGTTGGGGGCTTCGCCGCCGATGCGACCGAGGTCTTCCAGGAGGGACTCCGCATTCCGCCCGTCAAGATCGTCGAGGGCGACGAGAACAACATGGAGCTCTGGAAGCTCATCATGGCCAACCACCGCACTCCGCGAAATACCTGGGGAGACCTCAACGCCCAGATCGGGTCGCTACGTGTCGCGGAGCGCCGGGTCACGGAGATGCTCGACCGCTTCGGCCGAGATCTGGTTGAGGCCGCCGCGGACGAGTTGCTCGATTACTCGGAGCGATGGATGCGCGCCGAGATCGCAGCGATTCCCGACGGTGTGTACGACTTCACCGGCTACATGGAGGACGACGGCGTTCTTGCCGAGCCGGTCGAGCTGCATGTCACCGTTACGGTGGACGGTGATCGGCTGGTCGTCGATTGGACGGGTACGTCACCGCAGGTGCGCGGTCCGATCAACGCCACCTACGGAGTGACGGCCGGCGCTGTGTACAACGCGATCTTCCACGTCACAGATCCAGGGATACCGAAGAACACCGGAGCGTATCGACCGATTCACATCATCGCTCCCCCCGGGACCGTCGCGAACGTCGTGTATCCGGGACCGTCCGTCGGCGGGAACACTGAGACGCATCCGAAGCTCGCAGACATGGTTGTCGCGGCGCTTGCGCCCGCACTGCCCGATCGAGTGTCTGCAGCCGAGGGCGGGAGCGCGTGCAATTTCCTCTTTGGCGGCGTGCATCCGAAGACGGGCGACTACTACGCCAACTACCACCTAGAGGGAGGTGGTTGGGGAGCGAAGTCCTACGACGATGGCAACGACGCAATCATCGTCAAGAACGGCAACTGCCGGAACACACCCGTCGAGATTTTCGAGACGCGATATCCGCTTCGCGTCGTCGAGTACTCGCTGATCCAGGATTCCGGAGGAGCGGGGAAACAGCGGGGTGGTCTGGGCACCCGTCGAATCATGAGAGTAAGCTCCGGTGCAGAAATCACCGCGAATGCCCTGCTCGATCGCACGAAGCCGGGCTTCGGCGCCTGGGGTCTCGAAGGTGGCGAAGAAGGTGGGCGTGGCGCGATTCTGGTCAAGCGTAAGGGCGAATCCGAGTTCCGGACCTTCACGGAAGCGTTCGGCACGGTCTCGGCCTCGAAGTTCACGAACATCGTTCTCGAGGAGGGCGATGAGGTGCTCATCGACTCCCCCGGCGGAGGCGGCTTCGGTGATCCACTGGAGCGGGATCGAGAGCTCGTACAGCGAGATCTCTTCCAAGGGTTCGTCTCAGAGGACGCCGGCAGGAAGACCTATGGGTACGCGGACTGACATGGGCGAGTGGGAGCCGATCGAGCCGCAGGTCTGGGAGACGGTCGTTATCCCGTGCCGCTGCTGCGGACAGGTCGTCGCAAAGCGTCTCTGGAAAGTCGAGATCGACGGCGAAGCGATGCGCTTCTGCGGTCCGACCTGCGAAGAGCTCTACCGCACCTACGTCCTGCCCCACCGCGAGAAAGACGCCACTAGCTGACCTTTCCGCGGCACTGGCTCCGCGTGCCGAGTCT
>CAYTCZ010000113.1:0-10876 GCA_964436315.1 uncultured Gaiellales bacterium
GACGACTTGCCGGTTGAGCGCCTCGAGCAACTCCAAACACCCAGCGAAGTGCTGACGATCACCAGAGTTCGTCGGGGTTTGAATCATTGATTTCTATCCAGGCAACATGAGGACCCCACACCAGCCCCACAGACGAGCCCCGACATCCACCGAAACCCTCCGACAAGAGCCGAACTCTCAACTTACAAAAGTCCTGCTCACGCGTAGAAAGGCCGACAGGCGCCGAAAGCAACCAAAGGGTGTATCCGGCCTGTCACGCCGGAGGTCGCGGGTTCGAGTCCCGTCGCTCCCGTTGCTGTCCATCCGGGTTTGAGGCTCTTTGGGGAGCCTCGAGAGGGCCGCGTGGTGAGTTTGTGGTGAGTCGAGATGTCGGGATTGCCCGGATCCTCGGAACTCGAGCAATCCGCTGGGTGTCAGCCGCCGGGTTCCATGGTCGCTTGTTGCGCCCGAGTCTCTCTCGGCTGGTTGTGCTCCTCACCCGAAAGTGAGGCCGGCAGCTCTTCGCGTGAGCGGATACCAAGCTTCCGGTACACGCTCGTCAGGTGCACTTCGACTGTCCTCGTGGTAACGAAGAGCGCCTGAGCAATCTCGCGGTTCGTCATTCCGAGCGCAGCCAGCTTGGCAACCCGTCGCTCGCTTCCAGTCAGTGAGTCAACGCCCGAGAGCAGGGGACGACGAGGCCGCGCCCCCGTTGCCAAGAGCTCATCACGGGCGCGGCCGGCGAGAGCTACGGCACCGCAGCGGTGGGCGAGATCGAGACCGCGGCGAAGCGGCTCTCGTGCTGCGGACCGCTGACCGTCGCGACGGATCGCAGCGCCGAGGTCGACGAGTGCTCGCGCACGTTCGAGCTCAGCCGGAGAGGTCTCAAGCACAGAGGCAGCCTCGTGAAGAAGCTGGAGACCTTCCTCTCCGCCCTCGACCAGTCCGGCGACGCGAAGCGCACGGCCGATGACGCTCGAGACTCCCCAGCGGCGGGCGCTTTTCACCTCTCGCTCGGCAAGCCTTTGTGCCATGGTCTGTTCTCCGGCCATCGAGAGAGCGAGGGCAGCGTGGGAGCGATAGTCCGTCGCGGCAGGGTGCGGCGAGCGCCATCGCTCCTCCCGTTCAACGAGCTCGAGCAAGTCTTCGAGCGCGGACTCGGTCTCGCCCGCCGCGAGGCGAAGCCGGCCTCGGCTGGAGAGAAGTGCATTGAACGGCGTTTCCTCTGGAAGCTTCCCGTCGAGCCTGCCCTCCCTGAGCTCCTCCTCGGCCGTATCCAGCTCGTCGAGTTCCATGAGGGAGTCGATCAGATAGCCGAGAGCTACCGGCAGGAGAGTCCAGTCGGTGAGCCGACCGGCATCGAGTGAAGCGCGCGCCTCAGCCTCGCCATCTCGAACGGATCCCCGACGAAGAGCAAGGCCGGACCGGTAGCAGGAAACGATCGCGAAGCCGAGGAGCGAGCCGCGGGCGCGGGCGTCGGCAAGAGCTTGCTCAAGGTACTGCTCAGCGAGCTCGAGGCAGTCCGCGGCCATGAGGACGTAGAGGGCAAAGTAGAACGGCGCCGAATCGGGCGTCTGATCGGTCAGGAGCTTCCCACCGGCGAGAGCTCGCTCGGCGAGTTCAACAGCCTCAGGAGCCGGGCTGCCCGCCCTTCCAGTCTCGTGGGCGCGAATGGCGAGGAGCAAGCGCTCGCCCGGCGTTTTCCCTTCGATCCCCGTCGAGACCTGCTCGAGCCGTTCGACTGCCAGCGGCCAGGTCGAGCGATGGAGCGTTGCGAGGGTGCACAGCTCAGCCTCGAGGCGCAAGGCGAGCTCGCCGTCGACCGCTGCAATGTCTGCGCTCGCTCGTTCGAGCACGCGCACAGCCTCTTCCGCCCGACCAGACATGTGGAGCACGCCGGCAAGCTCGCCTGCAACGCGTCCTCGGGTGGTGAGGTCGTCGGTGAGCTCCAGAGCCTGGTCGAGATGCTCGGCAGCGTCCGGTTCCTGCGCGGCGCGCTCAGCCGATCCGAGCTCCAGCAGTACAGACGCCCGGTTGCAATCGTCCGGCGGCTCGGCGAGTGCGCGACGCAGATAGGTAACGGCCGGGTTTGCCGCACCACGATTCAGCGCCTGCTGAGCTGCGTCACGGAGCAGCTCTACGCGCCAAGCCTCCGCGCCAGGCTCGATTCCGAGGAGATGCAGCGCGACTTGCTCCGCCGGCATACCGTCGTCAGCGAGGATCTGGGCGGCGCGCTCATGCTCATTGGCTCGCTTAGCAGGCGAGATGTCCGCATAGATTGCAGAGCTAACGATTGGATGGATGAACCGAAGCGGCGCTTCCCTCTCCAAGATGCCGGCGTCGGCCAGTTCATCCCAGGCGTCTCGGGCCACTCGTCGATCGAGCGCGGCAAGAGCAGCGGCGTGGCGCAGCTCTGCGCGTCCGCCGAGAACGGCGACCGCCTGTGCGAGGATGGCGGTCGCCTGTGGTAGCCGCGCGAGCCTTTCGAGCACCATGCGCGTGACGGTTTGCGGTCCGATGCTGTGGACTGCGGCGATCTCAGCCGCCGTCGGGGAGACACTGTTCGCACGAAGTTCACCGACGAGCTCACGAAGAAGGAGAGGATTTCCACCGGTTGCCCGGTGGCAAGCGCGGCAGAACTCATCCTCTGCCGCCTCGGTGAGGGACGCTCGGACGAGTGTCTCAACCGCCGCCTCGCTGAGCGGTGCCGGCCGTATGACCCGCGCGAGCGGTTCGGAGCTCAACGCAGCGACCAGCGGCTCCACTTCCGGCTCGGCCGCACGAGCTGCCAGGATCATGAGGATGGGCAGCTCCTCGATTCGACGGGTGAGGTAAGCCAGAAAGTGAAGGGAAGGCGCGTCCGACGAGTGGACGTCGTCGACAGAGATCACGAGCGGAGCCTGGGCCGCGAGATTCGAGCAGAGCCAGTAGAGGCCGTGTAGCGTCGGAAAGGTCAGATCGCCTGCTGTCCCTGAGGTGATCCTGTCCTTTGTTGTCACTGTCGAGGTGTCAAGACCCAGTACCCGAGTAGCGAGGCCGGCCGCGCCCTCGAAGAGGGACTCGCGTTCCTCGGACGGCGTGAAGGCGAGGCGGCGCTCAAAGAGCTGCCGTACCACCCCGAAGGCGAACTCGCGCTCGAGCTCGCTTGCGCGGGCGGTCAGGATCTCGAACGCGTGCTCGCGCGCGATCGAAACCGCCGTGTCAAGGAGCCGTGTCTTCCCGATTCCGGCCGGGCCTTCGATCAGAAGCAGGCGTCCCTTGCCGGAGTTGGCTGACTCGACGCAATCCTCGAACTCGGAGCGCTCCCGCTCCCGCTCGAGCAGAATGTCCTGACCCCATCCCGCTGCGACGCCTTGTCGCGCCATCTCCCGATCCAATTCTTTGGGGGGCTGTTCGAAAAGTCTACGGGGCTCCAACAATGCGAACGGCGGTCGGCTGATGCATTATCGAAGCTCAAACAGAGCTCGGCCACAGCAAGTTCGAGGAGGCGTGCGAGTGACGAGCCCGTGGGAGTATGACGTCGCCATCGTTGGTGCGAGCCTCGCAGGTTCGACGGCAGCGACCCTCTTTGCCCGTTGTGGTGCCCAAGTCGCGCTGATCGAGCGCCAGAGCGATCCGGCTGCCTACAAGAAGATTTGCACTCACTTCATCCAGCCGAGTGCAGTCCCCACCCTCGAGCGGCTCGGACTCGATCGCGCCATCGAAGTGGCCGGTGGTGTTCGAAACGGCGCTGATATCTGGACGCGCTGGGGCTGGATCCGCTGGCCACGAGATGCTCCCAGTGGCTCTCGCTTGTACGGCTACAACATCCGCCGCGCGAAGCTCGATCCAATGGTCAGGCGCTTGGCGGTGGAGACATCAGGAGTCGAATTCATGCCAGGCAAGACCGTCCGCGGTCTGATCTCCGAAAACAGCCAGATCGCGGGCGTCTCGATCGAGGATCGAGGTGGGAAAGTCCGGGAAGTGCAAGCTCGGCTCGTTGTGGCGGCCGACGGACGTGACTCAGACGTGGCCAAGCTCGCGTGTATTCCCGGGAAGGTCAAACCACACAACCGCTTCGCGTACTTCGCCTACTACCGAGACCTGCCGCTTGCCTCCGGATCGATCTCCCAGATCTGGCTTCTCGAACCGGATGCCGCCTACGCCTTTCCAAACGACGACGGTCTCACCCTCGTTCTCTGCCTTCCCCATAAGGACAAACTCGATGCATTCAAAGCCGACCTGGTCGGATCGTTCACTCGTTTCATCGAGGATCTTCCTGATGCACCGCCGATCACGAAAGCCGAGCGTGTCTCCGAAATCCTCGGCAAGCTCGAGATGCCCAACGTCTCACGTCCGACTGCCGGCGCCGGTCTTGCCTTCATCGGCGATGCGGCGATGGCCTCCGATCCTCTGCACGGGATCGGCTGCGGCTTCGCCTTCCAGTCGGCTGAGATGCTCGTCGAGTGCACGGCGGAGTCGCTCGTTCAGGAGGGTGATCTTGGCCGCGCCCTCGCTCGTTACCGAAAGCAGCACCGTCGGTCCTTCGCCGGACACCACTTTCTCACCTCTGACTACGCGACCGGACGCGAGTTCAATCGGCTCGAGCGGCTCCTTATCTCGTCGGCCGCGCGGGATCGGCAAATGGCGCGCCACCTGCACGAGTTCCAGTCACGTAACACGTCAGTACGTCAGTTCTTCGCCCCGTCGGCGCTTGTACGAGCCCTCTGGGTCAACACGAGACATGACAACAACAACCAGAGTGCTTCGAAGGCGCACGCCAAGGGAAGCCCTCAATCGATGTAGACCCGCTTAGCACCAGCAAAGGAGGTCGAATCATGACGCTCACGATGTACTTCACTCCCCGATCGATGACAGCCACGCAATACGACGAAGTGATCCAACGGCTCGAGGCTGCGGGCGAAGGTGCTCCATCGGGTCGTACGTTCCATGTTTGTTTTGGCTCCGACGATCGCCTGCGCGTGGTCGATGTCTGGGACTCACAGGAGAGCTTCGATGCCTTCGCCGAGACCCTCGGCCCGATTCTCAATGAGCTCGGGATTGAGGCTGGAGATCCGGAGGTCTCCCGAGTTCACAACGTCATTGAAGCCCGCGCGAGAGGCGCCGTTTGACGGATCCTCCCCGCCGTCAGACTGACGAAAGGAGAAGCAATGACCGGTCCGACGACCGCTCCGACGACGATTCAGCTGCGATGGAGCCAGCTGCTCAGTCTGATCCTCGCCGCAGCCGCATTGGCGGCAGCTGTCACCTGGGCGCTGCTCGTCTTCGCCGTCGACACTGGGCGGCGAACAATCTGAGCCGGCCGCTGCGACCGACGCAGAGGTCCTTTCCTCTCTGAGTACTCAGGAGCGTCAGCACGTTGAGGGAATCGCGGCAATGACGGAAGAGCAGCTTGCCGCCGCGTTCGGGAATGTGCCTTTCGGCGTCCTCACCTCGCTTAGCCCAGCCCTAAGGGAGTACGTGGAGGGGATCGTGGCGCTCACCCCCGAGCAGGTCGCTGCCAGCTTCGGCAACGTCGCGGCAAAGTCTTCAAGGCTTACTGACGAGCGAGAACGCGCTTGATGACTGGGCGCATGCCGAGTTCCCGCGCAACCGAGAGTGCCTCGTCGTAGAGGCCGACCGCTCGCTCGAGATCACCTGGACGGGCCTGCCCAAGGAGCGCCTCCCCGTAGTCGAAGGCAGTCCATGCGTACTCCGGGCGATAGCCGGCGCGGCTGCAGAACGACAGCGCGTCATCGAAGTGGGAGAAAGCGCGCTGCCAATCGCCGAGCCCAGCCGCCAGCAGACCCAAGAGTCGATCGGCCGCGACACCGAAACACACCAGCGCGGTGCCTCGCTGTGATTCAAGGGCTGCATATTCCTCCTCGATGCTCGCGGCGTCTGCGCGCTCGACTGCGAGGTGGACTAGTCCGCTGCGCGCAAACAGTTTGTAGTGCGGGAGGGTCTCGGGCGAGGAGAGCAAACTCGACGCGACAGCCTCAGCCGTTCTCTGCCGCGTGATGTCTCCGCTGATCCGGCCGACCAGCGGGATGACCCCAGCCAACAGCCCCGGGGCTGGCGCCGGGTCGGCACCTTCGCTCACCAGGGTCAGCCGATCGATATAGGCGTCCCCACGGGCGGGGTCGCCGACCTGATGCTCAAGAATCGCCCCGCTGGTTAGGTGTCGTGCATCGTCTGGTTCTAGGGCAAGACCCTCGTCGATGGACTCACGAGCAGCCGCCCAATCACCTGCCAGGATCGCGACCCAGGCGAGGTTTCCGTACACGGTAGCGAGCCAGTAGCGTTCTTGGAGTTTGTTCGCATGAGCCAGCGAGGCCGTCGCGTGGAGGCGTGCATCTTCCAGCCTTCCCTCGATTGCGGCGATCCGTGCCGCCCAGGTGCGCGCGATCATCTCCGGACGCTGAGCGGTATCTGCGAGCGCCAGCGGGATGGCTTGCTCGCACCGCTCGCGGCACTCATGCCACCGGGTGTGGAACCAGTCGACGTGGGCCGCGTCGACGAGTGCGCGTGTCTCGAGGGCCGTGTCGCTGTGTTGCACTGCTATAGCAAGAGAGCGGTCGAACGCCTCGCGAGCGCTCTCGTAATCAGCTCCGGGGACGCCCGTAAACCATCCCAGCGTTGCGAAGAGGCGTCCTGCCTCATGGGAGTCGTCCGGGACAAGAGCGAGCGCGCGCGAGATGAGCTCGGGTACCTCGGGCGCCCCGTACGTGGGCGGGATGGGGTGTGCGACAACCTCGACTGCCCGTCGTTCCTCCCCCGCCTGAGCGAAGTAATCGAACGCCGCGGCGAGCCGCGCGACTGCCTCCCTTCGCTCTGATCGCTCGCGGCCAGCAAGTTCCGCTTGGGCGAGGCCGGACAGAAGTTCTGCGGTTTCGGCGTCCATTGGCTGGTCTTCCTTGGCTGTGAGCGCACGCTCGAACTGCGTGATCGCCTCCTGGAAGGCGTGTGCCGCAAGCGCGCGTCGGCCCGCTAGCTGCGAGTAGCGAGTGAGCTTCTCGTTGCCGAGCACGGGCTCGGCCTGCGCGAAATGGTGGGAGAGCTCGGCCGCGTGCGCCTCAGCATCGACGCCGTAGAGTTCCTCGAGTGCTTGCGCGATCTGCGCGTGCAGGCGCACGCGCCGTGTCGACGAGAAGCCTGCAGCGAGTGTGTCCTGGACGAGGGCGTGCGTGAACTCGTAGCGACCGAAGTAATCAGGAATCTCGGCGAGCAATCCCGCCGTTCGGGCCTCCTCCAGGAGGTCCGCCAGCTCATCCTCTCCGCGATCGGTGTGGAGTCGGGCAAGCTGCTCGAGAGTAAACTCGCGGCCTAAGACCGAGGCCAGCCGCACGAGCTCGCCGCAAGGATCCGACAGCCGAGCGAGCCGCCTATCGATGATGTCCCGGACGCCTTCCGAGGCACCGAGTTCCCAGCTCTCTCGTTTGTCGAGGCGCTCCGGCGATAGCTCGCCCTCCTCCTCGAGCAGGCGGACGACCTCTGTGACGAAGAACGGATTCCCCGCGGTCTGGGTGTGGACTGCCTCGGCGAGCTCGGCCGGGGGCACGATCCCGGAGGCCGCCTCGATGCAACGCGCGACGTCGTCCTGGCTGAGACCGCCCAAGTGGATTCGCTCTGCTCGGTGTTCCCGTGCCAGCTCGGCCAGCGTTTCAGAGAGGGGGTGGCGGCGGGGGAGCTCCACGTCGCGGTAGGTTCCGATGACGAGAAGTCGAGTCCCTGCCAGCTCGAGGGCAACGAACTCGAGCAGCCCCAGCGAGTCGCTGTCCGCCCAGTGCAGATCGTCGAGTACGAGCACAAGCGGGCGGGCTTCGGTGGCGCGCCTCAGGAACAGGGCGAGCGAATCAAAGAGATGAAACCGTGCCTGCTTCGGATCGTCGAGCGGCCGACTTGGCGTCAGATCTGAAAGACGTTCCTTGACCTCGGGGATGACCTCCGCGATCTCCGGCGCGCCCATGGCCATCTCTGAGCGCAGCCATTCGGGGTCACGCTCGCGCACGTACAGCCGCAGGGCCTGCACCCACGGCCAGTAGGGTGGAGCACCCTCCCGCTCGTGACAGCGACCCCAGTAGGTGCTGGCACCCATCTGCTCGGCGGTCGCACTGAGCTCTGCCGCCAGACGAGTCTTGCCTATGCCGGCCTCCCCCACGAGCATGACCAGCTGGCCGTCGCCGTCGAGAGCCTGATGTAACAGAGCTTCGAGGCGACCGATCTCCGCCTCACGGCCGACGAACACCTCGCTGCTCTCGCGGAACCCCACGCCCGATCGCACACGATCGCGCCCCTCACTAGGGGCCCTTGGTCGATCCCGAGCCCGCGGCTCCCGACGCTTGTCGAGCAGATCTGAGTGTCGTTCCACCGAGAACGGTTCTGGCAGGGTGAGCGAGCTGTCTTGCCGGAGGATCGCCTGCTCCAGATCCTGCAGCTCTCGGCTGGGATCGATGCCAAGCTCGTCGACCAAGGTCGCGCGGGCATTCTGATAGGCAGTGAGGGCCTCCGCCTGCCGCCCCGAGCGGTACAGGGCGAGCATCAGCTGGCCGCGGAGACGCTCGCGGAGGGGATGGCGGATCACCAACGTCTCGAGCTCACCAACGAGCTCGGTATGACGACCGAGACCCAGGTCTACGTCGATCCGCTCCTCGATGGCGGACAGGCGCATCTCCTCGAGGCGAAGGGCCTCAGTCTGCGCGAAGGGCTCTGATTCGAACTCGACGAGGGCGGGACCGCGCCACAGTTCGAGCGCCTCACGAAGAAGCGCAGCTGACCCCTCGCTGTCACCAGACGCAAGGGCCTTGCGTCCCTCGTCGACGAACTGCTCGAAACGATCGAGGTCGAGCTCACCCGGAGCAAGCTCTGCGACATAACCCGGCGTGCGGGTGAGAAGCGTCTGCGGGGGGAGCAGCTTGCGGAGGCGGGAGACGTAGTTCTGTATCGCCTTCGGCGCCGTCTTTGGAGCTCTCTCACCCCAGAGCTCATCGATCAGGCGGTCGCGGGAGATGATCTTGCCGCGGTTGAGCAGAAGCACGGCCAAGAGCGCACGCTGCTTTACCGGGCCGAGCGGGAGAAGCTCTCCGCCCGCGGAGACCTCAAGCGGGCCCAGAATCCGATACTCCATCCGCTTTGTGGCCGACCGTAGCACGGCCCAGCCCATCGGGAAAGTGGGCGATTCGCGGCCGGGGCTGCGTGCACGGCGGCACGGGCCGCTGGGCGGCCGGTGATCAACGAATTACCGACCGATTACCGCCCGTATGACGGCACGGCTACCCGAGTCGTGTCTTCTTTGGTCCGGTGAACGGAGATGTCGCATATGAGGAGGAACTAATGAGCGCAGCAAGTCCAACCCGGCCAGTCGAAGGCAGCGGACTCACAGACAAAGTTGCCTTTCTGGACGTAACGGCGACCACCGCAAGGCCCGCTCTTCGTGGCGCCATGCACGCGATCGCACGCCGGCTGGCGCGCTGCTTCGAACTCTCGTGCGTGGAGCCCGACTGGACCGCCTGGCGCGAGGTCGACGCGCTCGATCGTGCGCCGCGACTGTGAAGGAGGGTTAGAAATGGAAGCGCTGATCATTGCCACGTTGATCATGGTCGCAGGAACGATCGCCGTCCTGCGCAACGTCGACCACTGGGCTCACTAGCAATCGGGTCCTCGACTGGAGAAGGCACTCGCGACGAGGGAAGCTCGCACGCCGAAAAACTGATGGAGCAGACACCTCTACTCATCATCGGCGCCGGTCCCTACGGACTCTCGACAGCTGCGTGGGCAAAACGGACCGGAATCGAGCCGCTCGTCCTCGGCGAGCCGATGGGGTTCTGGAAGCACAATATGCCCGAGAGGATGTTGCTCCGCTCCGGATCCGAGTGGCAGCTCGATCCCTCCCGGACCTACTCGCTGTGCGCCTACCTCGACGAGCGGGGCATCGACGAAGAGCAGGTCTCACCGCTCCCGGTCGATCTCTTCATTGCGTATGCGGACTGGTTCGTCGAAAAGAGCGAGCTCGAGATCCGCAACGAGTTCGTCACACGACTCGTTCCGGCGAACGGTCGGGGATTCGTGGCGACGCTTGCTGGCGCGGGATCGATCGCCGCCGATGCAGTCGTCGCCGCCCCGGGCGTCGCCTACTTCGCCTACACGCCAGCCGAGATCGAGCGGAGCGTGCCTCCCGATCGGCTCCTCCACACCTGCTTCATGACGAACTTCGCCGAGCTTGACGGCGCCCGCACCCTGATCATCGGTGGGCGGCAGAGCGCCTTCGAATGGGCTGCGCTGATCGCAGAGCAACGACAGATGGAGATCGACATCGTCTACCGACATGACACGCCGAGCTTCGAGCAATCGGATTGGTCGGTCGCCGACAGGCTCCTCGAGAAGACGGTGCGTAACCGTGGCTGGTTCCGGCGACTGCCAAGACAGGAGCAGGAGGCAATCAGACAACGCCTGTTCCTGGAGGGCAGGCTTCGGCTCGAACCCTGGCTGTCGCCGCGGCTCCCCGGGGAGTCGGTCCGCCTCTGGCCCAAACGCGAGGTCGTAGCGTATCGGGAGCGTCCAGGAGGGGAGATCGAGGCGCAGCTCTCGAGCGGTGAGACGCTCATTGTCGACCAGGTGCTCGCGGCGACCGGCTATCGGGTCGACATCGATCGCGTCCCGTACCTGCGCGATCCCGAACTGACAGCCGTCCTCGAGGTCGCCGACGGCTACCCGACCTTGGACGAGGACATGCAGTCGTCCGTTCTCAATCTCTTCATCCCGGGGAGAACCGCGATGCGCGATTTCGGGCCGATCTTTGGTTTCGTGGCCGGTGCGCCTGCGGCCGCGGAGATCATCGTCTCCAAGTTAGAGCGGGAGGACAGGGCCGCAAGCCGGCCTCAGCTTATCCCGGGTCATGAGGTTCCGCCTCGCCGGTATT
>CAYTCZ010000113.1:10976-12623 GCA_964436315.1 uncultured Gaiellales bacterium
TGGGCGGCGGCGTTCGGATGTCGCGCTGCCCAGGCGTCGAAATCGACGCCGCGGCGGCGAAGCTCGGCCTCGAAGGCACCCCGCTGACCGGCTCCCCAACAAGTAGAGAACCAGCTGAAGCTACCGGGGGGGCAGGCGAGCACGCCGGCGATCTCGTTTCGGTGCAGAAGTAGGGCTGGGTTCTGCATCGTCGAGAGGGCGAAGTTCGTGATGAAGAGGTCCTTCCGAGTTGTCGGCGTCTGCCCGAAGGCGAGTGAGGCAGGGAACTCGAGTCCAGTCACGAGCGTCTCGATTGTGCCCGCCTTGTCCACCCGTAGGAGCGTGTTCGCAGCGTTGTTGGCGACGTAGAGGTTGCCTTTGCCATCGACGGCGAGCCCGTCGGCACCGAGCAGGGCCTGATCTTCCGCGAAGGTGACGGGGTTAGCGGCGCTGCCGTCAGCGTTCATCGGGACGTGAACGATCCGCCCCCGCTGGCTGTTGGCGACGAAGAAGCCGCCGCGCGCAAAGACAATGCCGTTGGCGCCGATCGGGAAGGGGAAGCTCGGATCCTCGGGGTTGCCGACCAGGAGTGGATCGCCGACCCACTGGCCAGGCTCGCCATGGCGGGGGAGCTTCCAGATTCCGCCCCCGATTGAGTCGGTCACGTAGAGATCGCCGTGCGGATCGAAGGCAAGGGCATTGGGCAGTGTGTCCGCGGGTAAGGCGAAGACGCGGGAGCTCGAGCCGTCGGGGCGAATGCGCCAGATCCCGTGGCTGGCAGGATCGAAGGAGGCAAGGCCGGCGTAGACAGTGCCCGTGGAATCGACCGCGAGTCCGACGAGGAACCCGGCGCCTGGAACGAGAGTGGCAAGCGTCGATTGGCTTCCGTCCGGGGCGAGCACCCGTATCTCACCGGTCGTTGCTAGACCGACGTAGAGGTTGCCGCGCAGATCGACGGCAAGACCCTCCGGGAGTTGGCCCTGGGCTGGATCGAAGGAGATAACCGTCTCGACCTCCTGTGCTCGGGCCGAGGTCGCAAAGACGAGGAAGGCGAGGAAGGCGATCGCGAAGGCAATTGCGAGTCGCGACCAGCGTTCAGAAGGCCTGCTTACCGCGCTCGGATCGAGAACGTTCTGGCTCGTCAGATTGCTCGGGTTCATCGGGACGATGGGCAGTTTCTCACCCTACCGTCGAGCGGTCAAGGGGTGTACTTAGGGGTTTTCGAGCGACTTCAGCGTGCGTGAAGTCGTGACGGTGCCTGTTGGTACCGGGCGCCTAGCCTGGAGGTCGGTCGCTCCTCGTCGGCGAGTGGGGCAATCAGCTCCCGCTGAAACTTTCCTGACGCCAATACCACGAAATCCTTACTGACCTCCGGCCACCGATCCCCGTGAGAGGGGGATGCCGGCTGCCCAACTGTCGAGGACGATCAGGGCAGACAGCGGACGACCAACGAAGCAACGGCCTGCCATGTCGCCGTGACGGCGCTCCCCGGGCCAAAGGAGCCTCCAATGATGAAACCGACAGGCGGCGTCGAACCCAAATCACGGCGACAGCGGCGAGAAAACGATCGTTCGGTGAAGCGGGTTGCTGCCCTTGTGGTCGTTCTCGTGGCAGCGCTCATCCAGGTCACGGGGGCCGTTGCGGCAGTAGAGCCCGGAGTGCGAAACG
>CAYTCZ010000114.1:0-12442 GCA_964436315.1 uncultured Gaiellales bacterium
TGCGACGCGTTGCAGCCGGCCAAGTGTGACTGTAATTGCGGCCGGGAGCACTTAGCCTCGAAGTCGACGAGCAGTCTTCATTCATCCAGAGACAACGGCTCACGGGATGGCGATCTCCTTCCGTCGCCAGGCGCGAAGAAAGCGCTTGCAATCTGGATCTTCACCCAAGAGCACCTCTCGAGTCAGCTGGTAGGCATCGGTGTCGCGATCGAGATCCAGGATCGACTGAATGTCCCGTGCCGCCACGTCGACGATTCCTGCGTCGGCTCCCGCCTCGACGGCGAGATTGAGGAAGACGTCGTTCAGAAGTCGCCTTCCGGGCAAACCGAAGGAGACGTTGCTGACGCCGCCCGTGATGTGAATCTCGGAACCGTACTCCGCGCGGAGCCGGCGGACCGCGTCCAGATAGTGGTTCGGGTACTGCTGATCGACCGCGACGGGGAAGACCAGGAGATCAACCTGGATATCAGACGCCGGAACTCCCTTCTCGAGTGCGAGTTCGATGATCTCCGATGCGTTCCCCACGCGCTCGTCCCCGTCGGCCGGCATTCCGCTCGCCCCGGCCGCGGTCACGATCACATGTGCGTTGTGCTCGATGGCGAGGTCGAGCGCGTCGATTCGCTCGAGAGAAGCGGAGTTGAGCAACGGCCTCCCCGCACTCTCGTCGTAGACGGCCAATCCGGCCTCGATGATCTCGAGCTTCGAAGAATCGATGGAGAGCGGCACCGACGTGAGCGACTGGATCGTCGGAACGAGCCAGCGCATCGTGGCGACCTGCGTGTCGAGCGACGGCGAGATCTCGTCGACGTTGACGTCGAGGAAGTCGACGCCCGAGCGAACCTGGCTCTGGACAACGAAGTCCAGGTACTCGCGCCCTTCATCCGCACCTGAGCCGTCGCCGTCCATTGCTGCGCGAACGGCGACCTGGATGTGCTTGATCCGGCCCTCGAGGTAGTCGGGCGTCTGCTTCTCGTCAGCGGAGATGGGGAGAGCGCGCTCCCTTCCGTCCCGCCCGTCGAATCTGATCGCCTCGTTGCCGTCTCCGTCTTCGATCACCCGCTCATCGCGTCGGAGGATGACGCGTGTGCAGTGGATGTTCTCGCCGACGGCGATGAACTCGTCAATTGGACCCGAGACTCTCACGCAGCCTCCGCGATCTCCATCGGTTTGAACTGACAGCCCTCGACAAACATCTCGAAGAAGTCGGGCATCGTCTCGAGCTCAACGTGCTCGATCTTCCTGATGAAGCGGTCGATCGACTCACGTCTCGTGCGCGAGAGCAGTAGCTCGCGGGCTCCCTGGGAGGCGCCATTGCCGACCCGGACGATGCGCTCGGGCGGAACTGGGGCGAGGAAACCGATCTCGCGCGCATTCTCGGCCTGGATATGGTTCGCGAACCCCCCGGCCAAGTAGAGCTTCGTGACGTCGGCAGGCCCAATGCCGTACTCCCGCAGCAGCATGAGCTGGCCGCAGTAGTTCGCGGCCTTCGCCTGAGCAAGGTGGCTCGCGTCGGCTCGCGAGAACGTGATCGCCTCGGGCACGATCGAGATGGTCTTTTGGCCGTTCGAGAACACGCCTTTGGGACTCATCAGGCCGTTTCGGCGCAGCTCCGCGAGGACGTCGATCAGGCCCGAGCCGCAGATTCCGATGGGGGGTGCGTGGCCGATCGTCTCGAACGCGAACTCGCCGTCTACGAACTCGAGGTTCTCGATTGCCCCTTCCACCGCCGTCATACCGAACTCGACCAACCCTCCCTCGAAGGCAGGGCCGGAGGGGCACGAGGCCGCCATGACTCGATCCCGGTTCCCAATCACGACCTCGGTGTTCGTGCCCGAGTCGAGGACCATCACGATCTCTTCCTGCTCATCCATGTCTATCGCGACGAGGTTCGCGGTCATGTCGGCGCCGACGTGGCTCGCGATCAAGGGAACCCCGTAGACGCGGGCGTTACGGTTGCAGACGATCTTGAGCTTGCGAGCGAGCGCCGTCAGCGCAGTCGTGTCACGTCTGCCATCGCGCAACTCGAGCTCGGTCTTGGACTTGTAGGGGGTCTGACCGATCGTCTGGACGTCGAGTCCGAAGACAAGATCGCGCATGGTCGAGTTGCCGACGACGGCAATCTCGTAGATCAGCTTCCGGGGGACCCTGAGCTGCCGGCACATCTCGCGGATCTCGCCGTTCAGGGTGTTGATCAGGGTGTCGTGCAACTCCCCGTTGAACGCACCGAAGTCGTAGCTGATTCGGTGCATCACGTCGCTGCCACCGAACCGTTGGGGGTTCTCGAAGGCAGCCTCGTACTCCAGTTGCCCGTTCTCGAGATTGACGAGATCGGCGACGACGGTGGTGGTGCCGACATCGACCGCAAGCCCGAAGATGCCACGCCGGTAGCGGTCGACGACTCTGTCGCCGTAGAGAACCTCGTCACCGCGACGGGCGACCATGGGATCGAGGCGCGTTTCGCGGGGTGGCGGCGCCCGAAGGATCTTCGCGGAGCGCTGGAGCAGTGAAAACTCGACGTCCTGGTCGTCGCTCTCTATCACCGCCTGACACGCGAGCCGATAGGGGGCGCTCAGAAACGCCTCGCTCTTCGTCGGCTCAGAGAGAGCGCTCATTCCACGGTCGATCTCGACGACGCACTCGTGACAGATGCCGTTGCGACCGCAGGACGTCGGGACGCGGATCTCGAGCTCGTCGGCATGCTCGAAGATCGTGCTCCCGACCCTCGCAGGGCCACCCTTGCCCTGGTAGGAGACGTGCGCCATCACTACCGCCCTGCACGGAGTCTCTCTCGGGCCGGTGCGTCACTCCAGGTTCCCGCGCGGAACGCTCGCCGCAACGGCTCATAGGCGTCCGGCTCGACCTCCCAGGCGCTCCGGTAGTCGATACCCGCGTCCCCGGCGCAACAAGGACGTTCGCCGGGCCGTTCGGGTTTTCGTTTGTTTCGACACCCGATCTCTGAGGTGCACTGGTCGAGCCGATTCCGGTAGGGACACCGCTCCAGCATCTGAAGATCGGCATGCTGTGCGATGCCGGCCAAAAGCCGTATCAGCTTCGCCCGGCGCTCCTCCCACTCGGCCGGCCGAATCGGATCGGATCGGAAGTGTCCCTTAGGCGCGGTTTGCGCGCCACACTCTCTCATGTGGCTTCCTGTCGCTCGGTCGCCTTGCTCTCCGCGATGAGACGTTTGGCGAGATCGACCGCTTCGACCGCGTTGGCTCCGTAGCCGTCCGCGTCCATGTCGTCGGCAAAGTCCTGCGTGACGGGCGCTCCGCCGACCATGAACAGCACGTCATCGCGGATGCCGGCGTCGATAAACGCCTCGATCGTGATACCCATGTTGGGCATCGTCGTCGTCAGAAGCGCCGACATCCCAACGACGGAGGCGCCGGTCTCTTCGACGGCGTCGATGAACTCGTCCGGGGCGGTGTCGACTCCGAGGTCGACGACCTCGAAGCCGGCTCCGCGAAGCATCATGATGCAGAGGTTCTTGCCGATGTCGTGAAGGTCACCCTTCACCGTGCCCATGATCACCGTCCCGATCGGCTCGACTCCAGACTCCGACAGGATCGGCTCGATGTGAGCCATCCCGGCCTTCATCGCGCGCGCACACGCGAGGACCTCGGGCACGTAGATGAAGTTCTCCCGGAACTTGATCCCGACGATGGCCATCCCGGCGATGAGTCCGTCGTCCATGACCTCGAGTGCGGGAATGTCCTCTGCAAGCGCGCGTTGGGTGAGCGCGTCGACTTCCTCGTGTTCCCCTTCGATGATCGCGGCCGCGATCTCTTGCATCAGAGGCCGCGTTCCCTGGAAGAGCGCGATCATCGATTCGCGCTCGTCTTCCCGCTCGACGAACTCGTCGATCTCGGAGCGAACGAACTCGTTCTGGACGGCGTCGAGTCTGTGCTCGGTCATGAACCGGCCGGGAGTCGTACGAGAGGCCTAGGGAAGCCCTTCGTCAACAGTTGACCATTCTAGCCGGAGCCGGTTCGCCGTCAAGGAGCTCTCTCGCAAACCGCTCAGTCGTCCGGGGAGGCTGGCGCGGCGCCCCAAGCGGCGAAGAGGCGCTCGTGCGCGTAGCGGTAGTGGCCTTCGACCGCCGCGCGGACCTGATCGAAGTCGCGCGTCTCGAGCGCGCGGACGATGCGGCGATGGACCTCGGGATCCATGGGCTCTCGAAGACCCGGGCTGGTCTGGGCCGCCGTGCGGAGCAGCAGGCTGGTGGTCGTGAGCATCTGTTCGTACATCGCCGCGAGGCGCGAGTTGGCAGCGAGTGAGACGAGTTGTCGGTGGAAGGCGAGGTCGGTTTCAGCCGCATCGAGGTAGTCCCCTTGCTCCCAGGATTCCTCCAGCGCGTCCAACTGACGGTCGAGCTCGCTCAGTGCTGAAGCATCGATTCGGCCGACGGCCTCCTTCGCGGCGCCCAACTCGAGCGCCTCTCGAACCGCGTAGACCTCCAACAGATCGCGCGCCGTTAGCGTCGAGACAACCGTCCCCCGACGGGGGAGCTCGACGACGAGCCCTTCCCGGGCCAGCTCTCGAAGTGCTTCGCGAACCGGTCCCCGACTCGTGCCATAGCGCTCGGCCAGGACTCGCTCAACGAGCTTCGTTCCGGGCCGAAGCTCGCCTGCGAGAATCTCCGAGCGCATTCGCTCGGCGACGACCTCCCACAGCTGGGGCCGCTGGACAGGTTCGGTACTCGTCGGACTACCTCCGCCGGAAGTATGCAGCCGAGCCGGCAAAGTCCCGGGCCGTCGCCCTGTTGACTTACCGGCGCGAGAACAGAATGATGGCGACTCGCAAGCCGCCTAGTGCAGGCAAGATCGAGCGAAGACGATGGACTACCCAAACATGCTGCGCCTCGACGGTCAGGTCGCCCTCGTCACCGCCGGAGGCGGCGGAATCGGAACCGCGACGGCCCACGCGCTGAGTCAAGCCGGAGCTCACGTAGCAGTAACCGACGTGGATCTCGAGGCGGCGAGCCGGGTCGCAGAGGCGATCGAGCACGGCGAGGCGCATCACCTTGACGTTGCGGACGAGGCTCAGGTCGGCGATGTCGTCGAGGCCCTCATCGCAAGCCACGGCCGCCTCGACATTCTCATCAACAACGCTGGAACGGGCGCCCGCCTGGCAACCGTGGAGGTGGCCACGGAGCAGTGGCAGCGGGTCATCGACGTGGGCCCAACGGGAAGCTTCTACTGCGTCCGCGAAGTCGGACGACACATGCTCGCCGCCAAGCGTGGTGCGGTGGTCAACGTCGCGTCGATCATGGGGCTGGTAGGTGGCAACCTCTATCCCAACCTCGCTTATCATGCGGCCAAAGGCGCCATCGTCAACTTCACACGTGCGCTGGCTTGCGAGTGGGGGTCGAGCAGAATTCGCGTCAACGCAGTAGCGCCGACGTACGTCCGGACAGCGCTCACAGAACAGCTGCTTGCCGACGAGGAGATAGCGAGCAGCATCATCGATTCAACACCGCTCGGTCGGATCGCCGAGCCGGAGGAGGTGGCCGCCTCCATCCTCTTCCTCGTCAGCGACGCCGCGCGCATGATCACGGGACACACGCTCCCGGTTGACGGCGGCTGGCTCGCGCACTGACTCGGAGACTCGGCTATGTCTGTCCAGCGCAGCTCGTCCCACCACTTGATCGGCCACGACTAAAGGAGGAGCCGTGCCAACGATCAACGACATGGAACTCGCAAGAGCCGCCTACAAGACGGTTCGAGAGATCTTGCGGGTGCGTGACGGCGAGAGCCTCCTGATCACGATCGACTCGGTGAGCGAGTTCCGGGTAGCCGAGGAGATGGCGAAGGCGGGCGCGGCGGTGGGCGCGAAAGTCATGGTGGCGTGGCATACGACGCCGAAGGGCTACGGGAAAGCAACTGACGCCGACCTCCCGACCCCGCTGCACGAGGCCTGCCCGGCGGCGGACGCCTGGATCGAGCTCAACAACCAGTGGCTCCTCTACGGAACACCATGGCAACGGGCAGTCACCAACGGCCGGACGCGAAACCTGATGCTCGGCGGGCTGTCCGCGAGCCAGCTGATCCGATGCATCGGCGAGGTCGACATCGACGCACAGATCGCTTTCCAGGAGAAGGTGGTCGAGATCACGAAGCGGTCGAGCACGATGACGATCGCGAACGCCGCGGGGACCGACGTCGAGTTCGAGAACGACCCGGACCGGCCCTTCGCGAACGAACACATCGCCGATACGCCGGGTGGCCACTTCCTCACGGGCCAGATCGGCTGGGCGCCGAAGGAATCGTCGATCAACGGGACGCTGGCGTTCGACGGCGCGATTTCGGGCGGCGGAGAGGCAGATATCGGCATCGTGGACGAGCCCGTCATCTACGAAGTGGAGGAGGGACGAATCCGAGAGATTCGCGGCGGCAATGACGCCCAAATCGTCAAGCGGTGGTTCGAACGGCTCGACGACCCACGGATGTATCTCGCCGCGCATGTGTGCTACGGCTTCAACCCCAACGCGCAACTCGGGTTCACGACCACCGAGGACGAGCGGATCTGGGGAAGCACGGAGTGGGGCTTTGGCTACCAGGGGCCGATGTACTCGGGGGGCGAGCCGAGAGATGCAGCGTCACACATCGACGGCGTCTCCCTAGCCTGCACCGTCACCTGCGACGGCGAGCAGGTGACGATGGACGGGGAGGTCGTCCACCCGGAACTCGTGGAACTCGCCAATGCGTGCGGCCACTAGACGGGTTTGTCGTTGCCCAGGGTCGAGAAACGCCGCTGACTGCGGTCTCGCTCCCCTCGGACCTGGCTGACAATCTACAACCAAGTGGTTTGTAGGTAGCCTGGACGAGCGGCGCGCCGACGCAGTGTTCCACGCCCCTGGCGGACGCCACGCGCCGGGACATCGTCAAGCGCGCGGTCCGCGGAGATCACTCTGTCTCCGCTCCGGCGTGTTGCTACCCGATGAGCTTGGGCTTCGGCAATACCGAGTCGATTAACTCTCACTGCGTTGCGGGCAACCGACTGCCCGACCGGCTACCGAGCGTCGTACGCGCGGACCTACCGGCCCAACTCGAGACATCCGGGTAGCGTCCGTCTTGTGGCGGACCCAGCGATCGAGATCGACGCCGGCGGGCGAGAGCTCCGGGTTTCGAATCCAGACCGGGTCATCTTTCCCCCGACAGAGCGAACCGGCCCGGTTTCCAAACTTCAAGTGGTCGAGTACTACCTCGCAGTCGCACCGGGGATCCTGCGCGCGCTCCGCGAGCGGCCGACGACGCTCGAGCGCTGGCCAAAGGGCGTGCATCCGGGCATCGTCGTGTCAACACGAGAAAAGGGAGGCGGGGATGCCTTTTTCCAGAAGCGCATCCCCCGCGGCGCACCTCCCTACGTCGAGACAGCGCGCATCCAGTTCCCATCCGGCCGGTCTGCGGACGAGATCGTGCCGACGGAGATCGCGGTAGTGGCGTGGGCGGCACAGATGGGGACTATCACCTTCCACCCATGGCCCGTGCGACGTGCCGACGTCGACCATCCCGACGAGCTGCGCCTCGACCTCGATCCGCAGCCTGGCACCGACTTTGCCGACGCGGTAAGCGTGGCCGCGACGGCCCGCGAACTCTTAGCCGATCTCGGCTACGCCGGCTTTCCCAAGACCTCAGGCGGACGCGGAGTCCACATCTACGTGCGGATCGAGCCCCGGTGGACCTTCACCGATGTGCGCCATGCTGCGATCGCCTTCGGACGCGAGCTGGAGCGACGGCGTCCGGGCGAGGTGACAACCAAGTGGTGGAAGGAAGAACGCGGCGACAACGTGTTCGTCGATTACAACCAGAACGCCCGGGATCGGACGATCGCGTCGGCCTACAGCGTCCGGCCGAAGCCCGGCGCTCCCGTCTCGGCGCCAGTGATGTGGACTGAACTCACCGAGGTCGAGCCGGAGGACTTCACCGTCGAGACGATGCCGGCTCGCTTCGCTCGGGTCGGCGATCCGCACGAGTCGATCGACGACGTCGCACAATCGCTCGAGCCGCTGCTCGAGCTTTACGAGACGCAGGGCAGCGGCGACATGCCGTACCCACCCGACTACCCGAAGATGCCGGGCGAGCCAAAGCGCGTTCAGCCGAGTCGGGACCGCGATCGCAAAAAAAGCTCGGGTGGCTGATCCGATCTTCTAAACGACGATCTGGAGGTCCCGTTTCAGCGACCAAAGCTCAGGGCGCGTTCTCGCTAGGGTGCGGGTCGATCGCGCCGGCTCCCTCGCGCGGCAAAGCCCTCGGCGAGGTCGTCGAGTAGAAGTCCGTGGAGCTGGTCGAGAAGCGTCCTGAGCTCTCGCATTTTCCTGGCGCCGAGCCGCTTGGCCCAGTCACGTTCGATCTCGGCGAAGATCTCGTCTGCCGCCGCGACCGCCTGCTGGCCTTTGGCGGTGAGTCTGATGATCTTGGCACGTCGGTCGCGCGGGTCCGGAAGCCGCTCGACGTAGCCGAGGGTTTCGAGGTCGTCCACCGCGGCCACAACGGTCGCCTTCGTGAGCTGGGCGAAGTGGGCAATCTCGGTGATCGTCGAGCCTTCCGGCCGGAGGTGGCCAAAGACGCACCCGTGAGCCGGGCGAATCTCGGGGAATCCGGCCTGGGCCAGGCCAGCGTAGAGGGACGCCTGAACAACGACGTGTGGCTCGCGAAAGAGCGGGCCAATCGGCACCTCATCGACACGAGCTTGAGAGTTGACGTTGCCCGGCAAAGTAGTTAGATTATCTTCTTATTTGGTAAACATACGATATTGCTAACTAACTAAATTCTACCGAGCCAAGGAGACGGAGCCGTGCATACACCGCTTTGTGACATTCTCGGCATTGAGGCGCCCGTGATCTGCGCGCCGTTCGGGCCGTGGAATCAGGTCGACCTCGCCGCGGCCGTCTGCGAGGCCGGGGCGCTCGGGAGCCTCGGCACCGCCGTGCGACCGCTTCCTGACCTCCGCGAGCAATGGGAGCGCCTCCGCGATTCCACGGGTCGTCCGTTCGCTATCAACCACACGGCCCGACCTCTGGACGAGGACGCGTTCGCGGCCACCCTCTCCTTCGCTCCCGCGGCGATCTCCTTCCACCTGGCCGTGCCGGACCACCTGATCGCCCGCGCCCACAACGCCGGCATCCTCTGGATCCAGCAGGTGATGGACGTCCGCCAGGCCGAGCAGGCCGTCGAGGCGGGGGCCGACGTGATCGTCGCTCAGGGAGGCGAGGCGGGCGGCCACGGCGGCTGGGTCGCCACGATGGTGCTGGTTCCGCAGGTCGTCGACGTTGCCGGCGACATTCCCGTCGTCGCAGCCGGCGGCATTGCCGACGGTCGCGGCCTCGCCGCATCACTTGCGCTCGGCGCGCAGGGAGTCTGCGTTGGAACGCGCTTCCTCGCGACCACCGAGATGGCCGTTGCCGATGAGTGGAAGGATCGGATCCTCGCCGCCGAGGCACTCGAGGCGGTCAAGGTGGAAAACAGCGAGCGCATCATGCCTCCATACACCCTTCCGGGCGAACCTGCGAAGCCCCGCTCGCTCAGGACCGAGCTCATCGACCAGCTCCGCGACGAGCCCGATGAGATCGACGCGCGCGAGACCTCTGCTGTGCTCATCCAGGCCGTGCTCGATGGGCGCGGCCACGAGTACCTGCCGTTCGCCGGCCAGTCCGTCGGCCTCATCCACGACATCGCCCCCGCTGCGACGGTCCTCGAACGCATGCTCACCGAGGCCGAGGTTGCCCTCAAAACGGCGAACGGTGCCCTGATCCCAGCCTGAGAGGTCCCGACCTTCTTGCCGCGAAGAACCTCCGGCCGGGATATGCCCCGGTCTCCGTCAGCTCGTCAAATCGCTGGTGTCGACGCCGACCTCCCGGAGCACCGGGCGCCGTGGAAGCGCGGCTATCAGGGGGTAACGGTGAGCGTGTCGTCGGCGAGCCAGGCACGGGGGGTTCCATCCGCGACCATCGAGGACTCACCCGTCGAGACGTCGACCACGTAGACGGACTCGCCGTCCGGATAGGCGATCCTGCTTCGGTCGGGGGAGATCCTCTGGATCCAGATCCCCTCGTTCGCCGTGACCAGCGTCCGGCGGGAGCCGTCCGCGCCCGCGATCGCGATGCTCTGACCATCGAAGGCTGAGCTCGCCGGGACGATGAACGCGATCTCCTTCCCGTCAGGGAGGTACAGGGGGGACGCGGCGTTCTCGAGCACCAACGTGGGCTCGCCGCCGCTCACGGACACCGACCAGACGTCCCACTCCGTGGTCATGGACGAGTCCCGGGGAAGGTGGAAGAGCACGGTCTGCCCGTCGGGGCTGAAGTCCATGTGCAGCTCGTACCAGGGCGACTCGGTGAGCTCGAGTTCGGTGAGCTGCGTCCACCGATCGCTCGAGAGTTGGTAGAGGAACAGGTTCCCGACGTCTTTGGTCCCGCCCTTCCGCAGCTGGTACAGGAGTTTGGTGCCGTCGGGCGACCACCCCCAAACGTACGGATTGAGGCCCGCTGGCGCCGGGAGGGCTTGCGCGCCGGTTCCGTCGATGTTCGCGACCATCGCTTCGTCTGTCGGGGAGCCATAGAGGCCCCCGCCACACGTGTTGTAGGCGACCCTCGTGCCGTCGGGGGATGGCGCATACCCGCATACGTCGTCGCCGACGAGGGTCTCCGGAAGCGGCGTCTTCTCGCCGGTTTGCAGGTCGAGGAAGAAGGGCCCCGAAGCGGTCTCCGAAGCCACCTCCGCAGGCTCATCGGCAGGCGCCGGTGGCTCCTCCGCGGGTGCCGGGGCTGGCCCCTCGGCCGGAGCCGGCGGCTCGTTCGCAGGCGCTGTCGCCGTCTCTCCCTGCGCCTCGCTCGCTTCTGGTTCTGGCGGTGGTGGCGAAGCGGCCTCGTCCGCGGGGGGACTCGACTCTCCGCTCTCGGAGCTACACGCCGCGGCGGCCAGCGTCAGCGCGACCACCACGACCACGAGAGCCCGTCCGAGCATCTGCTTGGTGCGAGTTGCGATCATCAACGTGCTCCTCCCTTGCGTGTGACTGACGCCTGATCAAATCGGCCGCGGCTCACCCGCCCATCTGTTCCCACTGGCCGTGCGGCAGGATCGGCTCGAACGCGACGAGTACGTCGTTTGGAGCCGGCGTCAGAAAGCGGTCGTTTTCCCATGTGCCCTGCGGTACCCCACCCGCCAGGGGGTCACGTCCAAACCCTGCCTGACGGAAGATCTCGGCGAGCGCGCGAGCCTCCTCGGTCATCACCTCGGAGCACATGCCTGGCTCCAGCAGGGCTGTGTTGTTCCAGTTCCAGATCTCGTAGGCCCTGTCCTTGCCTCGGAGAAGCGCTTCGGCTCCTGCCGGAAGCAGGCGTACGACGCGAGACGGCTCGAGCAGTTCGCTCTCGTACGCTGGCGGCTCCCCCGGCCTCCAGTAGCAGATCGCGTACCTCGACGGCACGTAGGCCTTGATCTGCCGGTCTTCCCACGCGCTCGCCGGAAGCCACGACGCCGGATCCGAGAGCGCCTCTGTAAGGTGACCGAGCGCACTCGCCTGCTCGGGCGTGGCCGGCGCGGGGCGGCCCTGGAGCCAGTCTGGCGAACCCGGAGGGCCGGACCAGTCGACGCTCACGAGCCGGTCGCCGATGCGCACCTGCATGCTGCCCCAGAACCACTCGCGAGAGTCGAGGAGAGAGCGATCACGATCGAACAGGCCGGTCGAGATGAGCTCGGACCGCACGAGTTCGACGCCCTCGGTGGTGAGGCGTTGCTCGAGGAAGCCGGTCCTCACCTCGCCGGCCGCGTCGGCCACTCCGACAGGACCCGCCTCGTCGCGCCAGATCATCCGCCCGTCTGCATACACCCACACCTGGTGCACGGGAGGGTGGCCGAGCCCCGGCCTCCCGTAGTAGTGAATGACGAGCTCACCGGTCTCGGGGGTGCTCGGCGTCGCTCCCTCCGGGGGAAGGGCGGTGGAACCCTCGTCGAGAAGTATCGCGCGCACGCCGAACGCACAGGCAGTTCCCACGGCCAGGAGCGCCACCACGGCGAGCACGACGAGGTGACGGCGACGGCGGCCCTGGTGGGCATGGACGCGGCCCATCACGTCGTTCCAGTCGGCGGGGCCGGGCGTGGAGGGAAGGACGCGATCGAGGCTGGCGCGGTCGAGATCCATCACGTTCGTACCTCCTCGAGCCGGCCACGAAGGGCAGCATGCGCCGCGTTCAGGGTCGCGGCGACGGTTCCGGTGCAGATGCCGAGCGCCTCGCCGATCGCGGCGTAGTCCAGGTCTGCGTAGTAGCGGAGGAAGACGGCGGTCCGCTGCCGCTCGGGCAGACGCGCAAGCGCCGCACGTAGCTCGACATCCCGCTCCGGTTGGCCGTTCGCAGCGGCCGGTGCGTTGTAGTCGACAACCGGGATGCTCCGACGCGCGTCGGAACGGGCAGCGTTGAGCACGATCCGCCAGACCCAGGCCT
>CAYTCZ010000115.1:0-12296 GCA_964436315.1 uncultured Gaiellales bacterium
CGTCGGACTTGACGGTAAGGAGCTCCTGCAGGATGTGGGCGGCGCCGTAGGCCTCCAGCGCCCACACCTCCATCTCGCCGAACCGCTGGCCGCCGAACTGGGCCTTGCCGCCCAGCGGCTGCTGCGTAACGAGCGAGTACGGCCCCGTCGAACGCGCGTGGATCTTGTCGTCGACGAGGTGAAGGAGCTTCAGGATGTACATGTAGCCGACGGTGACCTTCTCGTCGAAGGGCTCGCCGGTGCGGCCGTTGAAGAGACGCGCCTTGCCCGAGCACCGCCTGCCGGGCCGGCGCTTCTTGTCGACGTTGAAGGTGATCGGGGAGTCCGGATTCTGCTCGACCCACTCGATCAGGGCCTCGTCGACCTCCTCTTCCGTCGCACCGTCGAAGACCGGGGTGGCGATGGGAGTGGCCCCATTGCTCTGCCCGTTTTCTGCAAAGACGCCCGCAGCGGCGGCCCACCCGAGATGGGTTTCGAGAATCTGGCCGATGTTCATTCGGCTCGGGACGCCGAGTGGGTTCAGAACGACGTCGACCGGCGTGCCGTCCTCGAGGAACGGCATGTCCTCCTCGGCGACGATCTTGGCGATCACGCCCTTGTTGCCGTGTCGGCCGGCAAGCTTGTCACCTTCGGCGATTTTGCGCTTCTTCGCGACGTAGACGCGGACGAGTTCGTTGACTCCCGGCGATAGGTCGTCACCGGCATCGCGCGAAAAGGTCTTGACGTCGATGACCTTGCCGCCCTCGCCGTGGGGCACTTTTAGTGAGGTGTCGCGCACCTCGCGGGCCTTCTCCTTGAAGATCGCCCGGATGAGCTTTTCTTCCGCGGTCAGTTCGGTTTCGCCCTTCGGCGTCACCTTTCCGACGAGGAGGTCGCCAGAGCCGACCTCGGCGCCGATACGCACGATTCCCCGATCGTCGAGGTCTCGTAGCGAATCCTCGGAGCGGTTCGGAATATCGCGCGTGATCTCCTCGTCGCCGAGTTTCGTCGAGCGCGCGTCGATCTCGTACTCATGAATGTGAATCGAGGACAGGACATCGTCCTTCACGAGCCGCTCGGAGATGACGATCGCGTCCTCGAAGTTGTAGCCCTCGAACGGCATGAACGCGACGAGCATGTTCTTGCCGAGTGCGAGCTCACCCTCGGATGTCGAACTACCGTCGCCGAGAACGTCGGCCGTCTTGACGCGTTGGCCAAGGTCGACGACCGGCTTCTGGTGGATGAGCGTCCCCTGGTTGGACCGCATGAACTTGATCAGCTCGTACTCGTCCACCTCGCCGTCTTTCGTCTCGACGGCAATTTGGTCGGCATCGACGTCAACGACGACGCCGGCGCGGTCCGCAAGCACTACGTCACCCGTATCGACCGCAGCGCGGTACTCGAGGCCGGTGCCGATCAACGGCGGCTCCGTGATCATGAGCGGCACGGCCTGCCGCTGCATGTTGGCTCCCATCAGAGCCCGGTTGGCGTCGTTGTGCTCGAGGAACGGGATCAGCGCCGTGGCGACCGACACGATCTGAGCCGGGTTGACGTCCATGTACTGGACGGCCTTCGGCTCAGCCGTCGTCGGCTGCCCGCCGGTGCTACGACAGAGCACCTGCTCGTTCACGAACTTCCCCGTCTTCTCGTCGACCGGCTCATTTGCCTGAGCAATGAGGAACTTCTCCTCCTCCGCCGCGTCGAGGTAGACGATTTCGTCGGTGACTTTGCCGTTCTTGACGACCCGATACGGCGTCTGAACGAACCCGAACTCGGACACGGTCGCCATCGACGAGAGCGAGCCGATCAGACCGATGTTCGGCCCTTCGGGCGTCTCGATCGGGCACATCCGGCCGTAGTGCGTCGGATGCACGTCGCGCACCTCGATCGGCGCGCGCTCGCGCGTGAGACCACCCGCACCCAGTGCGGAGAGCCGGCGCCGATGCGTGAGACCGGCGAGCGAGTTGGTCTGATCCATGAACTGGCTCAGCTGCGATGAGCCGAAGAACTCTTTGAGCGCCGCAACGACGGGCCTGATGTTGATGATCGTCTGCGGCGTGATCGTGTCGACGTCCTCAGTCGTCATCCGCTCCCTTACGACGCGCTCCATCCGATAGAGACCCACCCGGAACGCCTCTTGAATCAGCTCTCCGACCGTCCGCAGTCGCCGGTTGCCGAAATGCTCGTACTCATCGAGCTCGCCTCGGATCGGCTCGCGGGACAGCGAGATCGCGTCGGCGGCGTAGTCCTTGGTCTCCTCGGGGACGCCGAGCTGCTTCGGAAGCTCGACAAGGCGACGCACGATCGCGACGATGTCGGTCGTCGTCAGTACGCGTGTGTCCTCGGGAACGGCAACCTCGAGGCGCTGGTTCAGCTTGTAGCGACCGACCTTGGTCAGGTCGTAGCGCTTCGGATCGAAGAACAGGCCCTTCAGGAGATTTCGGGCGTTGTCGAGCGTCGGCGGCTCGCCGGGGCGCTGCTTCTTGAACACCTCAACGACTGCCTCTTCTTCGCGTGCGGCCGTGTCCTTCTCGAGCGTGTTCCGGATAAAGACGTTGTCGTTGAAGAGCTCGAGCAGGTCCTCGTTCGTACCGAGCGCGAAACCGTCCGAGATCTCTTCACGCGCGAGCGCACGAAGCAGCGTCGTGATTGGAAGCTTCCGCTTGCGGTCTATTCGGGCATAGACGATGCCCTTCTTGTCGATCTCGAGCTCGAGCCAGGACCCGCGACTCGGCATCAGGTTGGCGATGAAGACCTGTTTCGCCGGGTCCTTCGGCTCCATCAGATAGGCACCCGGCGAGCGCACGAGCTGCGTCACGATGACGCGCTCGGTGCCGTTGATGATGAACGTTCCGTGGTCGGTCATCATCGGGAAGTCCCCCATGAAGACCGTCTGCTCACGGATTTCACCGGTGTCTTTGTTGACGAACCGTACGGTCATCGAGAGAGGAACCTGGTAGGTCAGGTCCTTCTCCCGGCACTCCCGAATGGAGACCGGCGGCTCGCCGAATTCGTACTCGCCAAACTCGACGGCGAGTGAGCCCGTGTAGTCCTCGATCGGCGAGATGTCATCGATCGTCTCTCGAAGGCCCTCGTCCATGAACCACTGGAACGAGGCCTTCTGGATGTCGATCAGATTCGGTAGGTCGAGGACGGGCTTGAGACGGGAGAAACTTTTTCGCGCGTGGCGCGAGGAAGCCTTACTGGCCAAGAAAAGCGACCTCCGTTTCTGGGCAGGGCGTTATGACAACAGGCGGGACGGCGTCTTCCGGCGACCGAACTATCAGGGTAGCAGACAAGGCGGTCTCTCCGCAACCGAAACTCTGCGGAAACCGCCTTTCTGGATACCCAGTATAGCCGACGGAAGGAAGAATTTCCACTACGGCAGGTCGGGCATGCGCGCAGGAATGCAGCGTTCCTCGGGCCACTGGGACGGCGCTCGCAAAAGAGGCAGAGCTGAGACACGTCGACAGTACCGTTGGGTACGGCGACGGGTCGAGGCTGCAGGATCTTGCCGCGAGCGCCGTCAAGCTGTCCGCGAAGCGGACAGCCGGCCGGTGGCGCGAGGGGTTACTTCAGGGCAACGGTTGCGCCGGCTTCTTCGAGTTGGGCCTTGACGGACTCGGCCTCTTCCTTGTCGACGCCTTCCTTAACCGGGTTCGGGGCACCGTCGACGAGGTCCTTTGCCTCTTTCAGACCCAGAGTGGTCACGGCCCGGACGACCTTGATCACCTGGATCTTCTTGTCGCCGGCCGACTCGAGGACGACGTCGAAGGAGGTCTGCTCTTCAGCCGCTGCGCCGTCACCCGCGGGGGCCCCGACAACAGCGGCGCCGGGAGCCGCGACCGCAACGGGTGCGGCAGCGCTCACGCCCCACTCCTCCTCCATCAGTTTCTTCAGCTCGACGGCCTCGAGCACCGTCATCTCGTTGATCTGATCGAAGACCTTCTTCACGTCAGTCGCCATTCTCGGTTTCCTCCTTTGCCTCCGGACTCTCTGATTCTGCTTCGGCTGCGTCGTCGGCCCCAGCGGTCTCGCCAGCCTCTGCCGCCGCTTCGGGCTCGGCTTCGGCCGCGGCTTCGGGCTCGGTGTCGTCCCCTTGTTCGTCTTTCTCTTCGGAGACCGCCTCGGAGCTGGGCTCTGCCGGCTCGCCATCGCCTTGCTCTTCGAGTTGATGTATGCGTGCGTCGAGCACGCCGACGAGCTCGCGCATCGGAGCACCAAGCAAGCCAACGATTCCCGTGAGCGGTCCAACGATCGCGCCAAGAATCTGTCCCTGGAGAACGTCAGCCGGGGGCAGGCTCGCCAACTCATCGACCTGGTCGGCGCTCATTGGCTGACCCTGGAGCAGCCCGCCCCGAACACTCAGGATCTTCGTCTCGCGTGCGGTGTCCTTCAGTGTCTTCGCAACGGCAACGACGTCTCCCTCGGCGAGGAAGACGATCGCGCTCGGCCCATCGATGAACTCGTTGAGCTCCGGGATTCCCGCACCTTCGGCGGCGCGCCGGCTAAGAGAGTTCTTGATCACGGTCAAGCTCGCGCCGTGGGACAGGAGCTGTGTGCGCACCTTGTCCATCTGGCTCACCGAGAGCCCGCGGTAGTCGGCGACAATCATCGTCTCCGAGGAACGAAGGCGCTCCTCGAGTTCGGCGACGACCCTCTCTTTTTCCTCTCTTAGCACTCGCTCACCTCCCGAAGGCCCCCACGTGGCCCATTTCGCTTGTCAGCTTCGATCCCATGACTCCAAAAAAACGGCCCGCCTTGAGGCGGGTTTCGTGGCGAGGGCCGAACGCCCTCTCATCGAACCGCGCCTCGGCCGGTCTTCTGCCCGAATCCGGACTGCCGGCTGTCTTAGGCCGCAACGGTTTCCGACCTCTCCTACGCGGACACAACCTCCTTGCCTTCCGAGGCGACATCCCGGGTCTTTGATGGATCAATCCGAATCCCGGGTCCCATAGAGCTGGTCAGCGTGATCGTCTTGATGTATCTGCCTTTCGCCGATGCCGGCTTGACCCGGACGATCTCGTCGAGAAGCGACGCGTAGTTCTCGAGGAGCTGTTGCTCATCAAAGCTGCGACGTCCGATCGAAACATGGACGTTCGCACCGCGGTCGGTTCGGTACTCGAGCTTGCCCGCTTTCGCGTCTTGAACAGCCTTCCCGATTTCAAAGGTCACGGTGCCAGACTTGGGATTCGGCATCTTCCCGCGCGGACCGAGGATCCGACCGAGCTTGCCCACGATGCTCATGAGGTCAGGCGTCGCGATCGCCACATCGAAGTCGTCGAAGCCTTCCTCGATCTTGGACGCAAGATCCGCGGCACCGACGACGTCAGCGCCGGCGTCCTCCGCCTCCTTTGCCTTCTCGCCCTCTGCGAAGACCGCGATCTTCGTTTCCTTTCCGGTCCCGTGAGGGAGCATCAGCGTTCCACGAAGCTGCTGGTCGGCATGCCGGACGTTGAGACCGAGGTTGAAATGAACCTCGACTGTTTCGTCGAACTTGGCGCTAGTTCCATTCTTCAGGAGCTGGACAGCTTCGAGCGGCGAGTAGACGCGCTCGCGATCGATTCCGGCGCGGCTGTTTCGGTAGCGCTTTCCGTGTTTACTCATCCTCGGCCTCGGTTCCCTCGCTCGGTTCGAATTGTGCGGCGGCTCCGACCTCGACGCTCAGACCTTCCACGTCGACGCCCATGCTCCTCGCCGTACCGGCGACAACGAGCATCCCGTGTTCAACGTCCCGCGCGTTCAGGTCCGGCATCTTGATCTCGGCGATTTGTCGAACCTGATGCTGCGTGAGGACACCCACCTTCTCGCGGTTGGGTTCGCCGGAGCCTTTGTCCAGACCGAGCGCCTCCTTGATCAAGACGGCCGCCGGCGGGGTCTTGGTGATGAAAGTGAACGACCGATCCTCGTAGACCGTGATTTCGACCGGCGTGATCCGACCCCCGGCCTGCTGGGTCTCGGCGTTGAAGGCCTTGCAGAACTCCATGATGTTCACACCGTGCTGGCCGAGAGCAGGGCCGACCGGTGGCGCCGGATTCGCTTGCCCACCAGGAATCTGGAGCTTGATGAGTGTGAGGACTTTCTTGGCCATCTAGTTCGCCCCCACTGTCAGTCGATCTTCTTGACCATGTCGAACGAGAGCTCGACCGGAACCTGGCGCTCGAAGATGTTGACGAGCACCTTCAGCTTCTGTTGATCGTGATTGACATCGACAACCTCGCCGTCGAAGTCGGAGAGGTGCCCGGACGTGATCTTGACCGACTCGCCGAGCTCGAAATCGGCGACAGACTTCGGCCGTTCAGCCGCCGCTCCGGTGTGGAGAATCCGGTCGACCTCGGGCTGCGAAAGCGGGACAGGCTTCGTTCCCGAGCCCACGAAGCCGGTGACTCCGGGTGTGTTCTTGACCACCGTCCACGCCTCATCGTTCATGTCCATGTTGACCAGCACGTATCCCGGGAGTACGCGCTTCTCTGTTTGAACCTTCTGTCCGTCCTTCGTCTCGACCACTTGCTCGGTCGGGACCACCACCCGCCGGAACCGCGGTTGCTGGTTCATGGACAGAATTCGGTGCTCGAGGTTCGTCTTGACCTTGTTCTCGTGCCCCGAGTATGTGTTGATCACGTACCACCTAAACATTTCTACTCCGAGGATTATCTAGAAGAGATTGAGTAGGACGTCGCGGACAAACCGCCGGAAGACCTCATCAAGGATGAAGAGATACAGTCCGACCACGGCGATCGCGATGAGCACCACGACCGTCCCGGCGACGAGTTGCCTCTGGTTTGGCCAATCGACCTTCTTGAGTTCCCCGATCGATTCTGCAACGAAGCTCCCAAATCCTCGCTTCTCTCGCGGCGCGCCGGTCTGGCTCTTCGTCTCTCCAGTCGGCTTGACTTGCTGTTTCCGACGTCGCTTGGCTTCTGCGCTTGCAGGCGCTTGGTAGTTGGACCGCCGACCGCGGCCAGTTCTCGACGAGCGGGCCAAGACGAACCGCTCCTCGCTACCGCGTCTCCCGGTGGAGCGTGTGCGAACCGCACCACCGGCAGTACTTGCGGATCTCAAAACGGTCAGGCGTGTTCCGCCTCGATTTCGTCGATTCGTAGTTCCGTCGCTTGCACTCGGTACAAGCGAGGGTGATCGCGACTCGAACTCCCGATGCCAACTTCTTACACCCTTCGTCCTTCGGGGATAACGCTGGAAAGGTAGCGGCGGGAGGACTCGAACCTCCGACACGCGGATTATGATTCCGCTGCTCTAACCAACTGAGCTACGCCGCCGCGCCGCGAGAGTGTAGCAGGCACGCGAATCGTCTCCGGCCGCGGAATCGGCGTCACCATACGGGTTCGCGCCTTCTCGTAAGGACATCTCGGCTCGAATCCGGAGGCGAGTGCGGGCAGGTTCAGCGAGACCTCCGACACGTAGGATTACGGCTCCACCGAAGACGCGATAGTCGTGGGCGAGGATCTGAAGCGCCGCTGGAAGCTCCCGCGCTGGCGCTCTACGAACTATGGAACCGGCGATGATGAATCTCGGCGTCGTGCTGCCGGAGCCCGACTACCTCGAGGATGTGCGGACGATCACCGAGCGGCACGGGATCGTGCTGATCTTCGATGAAGTGAAAACCGGCCTCACGATCGCACCAACATGAGCCGCGGGATCTTCATGACGCCCGGGCGCGAGGAGGAGTGGACGCTTTCCGTGACGCACACCGATGAATCCGTGGATGCGTACGTGAGCGTCTACGAAGAGCTCGTACGCGACCTCACGGAATAAGCAGGACTTGCGCTACGCCGTCGAGCCTCGCGGTAGCAACGGAAAGATTGGCCGGGAACCGCTCGAGGACCCACACGGCGTCTAGCCGCCTTCTCCAGTAGGGACGGCCGTTGACCAGCGCGAAGTCCCGGCGCCGAACGTCCATCGGGAGCCGTGCCTCTGTCGGGTAGAAGCGGTTGTGACGTTCTATAAGTTCGTTGACCTCGTCGAAGTTCCAACGGCTCACGCGCTGACGCCAACGGCGTTCGAACGAGCCGGCGTTGCCGTTGGCGGCCTCCGCGAACGCCCGCCACTCTCTCGCGAGTTGGCGCTTATGCCACTCCGTTTGCTCCTCAATCTCGCGGAGTCTCACCATGTACGGGAGCGGCCCGCCGAGCGAGAGAAGTTGACCGTAGACGGACGGACGGAAGTTGCGTTTGCGCTGTTGGAGCGGCTTCCCGAGGAGCGGGCTGTCCTCAAGTCCCTCTTCGAGTTTCTCCCGAAACGTGCGCTCGAGGTCGTTCTCCTTTCGGACTCCCCACTGCCCGAAGATCTTCTTCCTAGTCTCGGCCTCCACGATCCCATTGTTGCCAAACTTGACCAGACCGGCCGGCCTCGATCTCGCGCTAGCCTCTAGTCAGGAGGTGGTTCGGGTGGGCAGCAGGAAGATAGAAAAGACCGATCTGGAGTGGCAGAGTGAGCTGACTCCTGAGCAGTACTACGTCTTGCGTCAGCAGGGAACCGAACGAGCTTGGTCCGGTGCGCTGAACGCGAACAAAGCACCCGGCGTTTACCGCTGTGCCGGTTGCGGAACCGAGCTGTTCCGCTCAGGGTCGAAGTTCGACTCGGGCACGGGCTGGCCGAGCTTCGTCGAGCCGGCCGACGAGAGTGCTGTCGAAACGGAGCGAGACTGGAGCCTACTGATGCCGCGGACCGAAGTTCACTGTTCTACCTGCGATGGCCACCTCGGTCACGTGTTCGAAGACGGCCCAGCTCCGACTGGTCTTCGTTACTGCATCAATTCCGCTGCGCTCGATTTCGAGCCGAAAGACACCAAGGACTTCGAATAGCCTCCGATCAGGTACGCCGGATCTCGCGTAAGGCCCTGTCGGTTCTGCGCGTTCCCCTATCGATTCCAGCCGCTCAATCGAGAGCAGCCCCTGACTCAACGACAGTGTGTTCCATCGCCCACAAAGCAGCGGCGGCTCGTGTCGACACGCCGATCTTTCGATAGATGTGTTGGATGTGGCGATCGGCGGTCTTGGGCGAGATGTAGAGCCGATCGGCGATCTGCTGCGTCGTGAGTCCCCTCGCCGCGAAACGCAGCACCTCGACTTCGCGTCGGGTGAGCCCACCCGGATGACGCGGCCGTTTGCCCGAGGGCGCTTGCGGCTCGCCGTGCCCCGCGGCCACAAGCACCGCACGGCTCGCGCGGGGTTCGAGCACGCCCCGTGTTTCGAGCTCGCGAAGTTCGGTCGCCGCGTCCTCGGGCGAGAACGGCAGACGGTCTGCTCGCTCGGTGGTCATCCCCACGTAGATCTCCGTCGCTGTCAGTACGCACGCTGCGAGCTGGCGATCGTCGGCTCGCACGCGCTTGTGGTAACCGGACCCGTCGCACTTTTCATGGTGCGCCGCTGCGATCGGGTTCAAGACGTCCAGAGCCGGTGAGCGGCGCAGCATCTGCTCGGTCAGCATCGGGTGAAGCTCGACCCGATCGAACTCCGTCCGCGTGAGCGGGCCGGGTTTGTCCCAGATTGAGTTCGGCACCACCGTGGTGCCGAAGTCGTGCACGAGGGCGGCGAGGCGGAGCGTCCTGACGGCCTCCTCGGTGAGCCCGAGCACCTGGGCGGCGTCGGCCGCGACTTCCGCGCAGCGACGGCTGTGCCCGCCCATGTACGGCGACTTGAGGTCAATGAAGTCAGCAACGACCGTCAGCGCATCGTCCAACTCCTCGCCAGCCAGCACGCGATGAGGTTCCGGCTCGAGGGCGAGCACGGCGTCCCACGGCTCGGTCTCGCGGAGCTGATCGAACCAGCCGCCTCCATGTGCGACGAAGACGTCAGCCAGAGCCGGGTCGTACGTCCGGTCGCGCCGATCGCGAGCAGCCTCAAGAGCCTGGGCCGGTGAGAACAGGCGGCCGATGGCCTCCATGTCGTGGCTGAGATGCACGACGCGCATCGCGAGCGGGATCGCGGCACCCTCCGCGTGGGCGGGATAGCCCGTTCCGTTCCAGCGCTCGAACGTGAAGCGCAGCGCGTCACGAACGTCGGGGCCGAAGTCGAGCCGCTGCACAAGCATGTCGGCGACCTCGCACCCAGACGAGAAGTTGTACACCGCCCACTCGCGGGCCGTCTCCTGGATCATCCGGACGATCTCTTCTTGCTCTTCCGGGCTGCGACCGGCCGTCGCGAAGGCCACGACGTCCCGCATGACTTCGGTCGGGTTCGCGGCGTCGTGAACCAGCGTCTGGGCGCGGATTGCGATCTCGTCTCCGAACACGGTGGCGACCTCGTGGGCGTGGCCAGTGCAGCCGACGTACCGGAGCAGCGCGACCCAGTAGGCGGTCTCGCGCATCTTCTCGTCGGATCCTGCGGCCTCGCAGATCCAGGTCGCAAGCAGGCACGACCGAAGCTGCGACTCGAGCGGCTGCCCGAATGCGTTGTCCTGCGCGAGCGCCAGCGTCGCGACGAGCTCGCCGAGGCGAAGCTGCGGGTCAAAGATGGGGAGTTCTCCCGATGTATCGGCCACCGCAGCCGAGCATAATCATTCACACGACGCGTCGCTGTTGTCACTCCGGACGAACCGACAAGGCTCACTGCAAAGGAGGACATGATGGCGGCATCACCAACCCCCGGCGGTAATCCCATCAAGGTGGGAGTCATTGCCGACCAGACGGGCCCGCTCTCGTTCATGGGGCTCGCCAACGCAAACGTGGCCCGTATGGTCATAAGTGATCTAAACGCGAAAGGCGGCCTGCTCGGGCGAGACCTCGAGCTGTGTCTCGAGGACGGCGCGACGGACGACGCCGTCGCGGCAGCCAAGGCGATGAGGCTGGTCGAACGCGATCAGGTGGATGTCATCTTCGGTGGCATCTTCAGCTCCACGCGGCAGGCCATCAAAGGTCCGGCCGTGGTGGAGGGCAAGACGCTCTACATCTACCCGGAGCAGTACGAGGGGCAGGAGTCCGACCCACTCATCTTCTGTACTGGCCCGGTGCCCGCGCAGCAGGTCGACCCGTTCATCCCGTGGCTGATGCGAGAGACCGGGGCAAAGACGTTCTACCTCCCGTCCGCCGACTACATCTGGCCGCACGTGATGAACGCACGCGTCCGGGAGGTCGTCACGACCAACGGCGGGACGATCGTCGGCGAAGAGTACTTCCCGCTCGACCACTCGGACTACCACGCGACGGTTGAGAAGATCGCCTCGAGTGGCGCGGAGGTCGTCTTCAACACGATCGTGCCCCCCGGGGTCGTACCGTTCTTTGAACAGCTGCACGACTCCGGCTTCGCAAGCCGCGGCGGACACCTGGTGTGCACGTACTTCGAGGAGAACTCCCTGGACCTGGTTCCGGCCGCTCAGGTCGAGGGGCTGTACAGCTGCCTCGACTACTACCAGACCGTCAGCGATCCGTTCAGCCAGAAGCTGCTGGCGCAATACGACGCGCTCTACCCCGGCGACGCGAAGTTCACCGGTGGCAGTGCCTGCTCAGGCCTCTACCGTGGGCTGCGGCTCTGGGCCGCCGCAGTGACGGAGGCTGGCTCGCTCGTGCAGGAGGACGTGATTGCAGCGCTGGATCATACGCAGATCGCCGAGGGTCCCGGCGGACCCGCGGCCATGGCGCCCGGCCAGCACCACGTGCGTATGAACATGTACATCGCCCAGGTTCGAAAGGGCCGCATTGAGATCGTCGAAAACCTTGGGGCCATCGATCCCCAGGAGCGCCTCGTCGACACCCCGGTCCTGACCGCCTGAGGGCGGACGATGGCGCCGGAGCAGAGCGAAACATGAGAGAAAGGAGATCGAGATGCTACTCGCAACGACACAGGTGGAGGACCTCGACCGCTTCCTCGAGATCTTCTCCACCAAAGGCGCGGAGAAGCGGAAGGAGCACGGGTCCAAGGGCGCGCTCGTCTTCCGCGATCCTTCCGAAGCCGATCGGGTCTGGGCGATCTTCGACTGGGATGAGCAGGGCTGGCAGAGCTTCGTGTCCGACCCTGAGGTCCCGCCGATCATGAAGGAAGCGGGGCACAAGGGGCGACCCCAGGCCGCGCAGTTCGCCGGCCGCTACGACGCCTGAGGGCCACTCGCCCGCGGGGCGGTGCCAACAAGACCCTTTGGCGTCGGCCCCCTTCTTTATGACGAAGCCCCGCTCGGCGGGGCTTCGCTTTAGCAGGCCTATAAGCCGGATTCTGTCGAGGGTAACCATCCATCTGGGCTGCCGATCTCTCGACAGCTCGAGCAGCTACCCGGCTCCTCAGCGGGCCACCTCGCTGGAGCCTGTTTGCCTTGCACCGGACGGGGTTTGGCGAGCCGCCGTGTCACCACGACGCTGGTGGGCTCTT
>CAYTCZ010000116.1:0-11863 GCA_964436315.1 uncultured Gaiellales bacterium
CTGTCGGCGCCCAACTTGCGAGCATCGCCACGGTTCCCGTTAGGAGGGCGAGGACTCCACCGATGAAGAAGGCCAGCCAAGCCTCCCAGACAGCGCCCGCGCTCATCCCTATCGCATCGTTAGGAGTAGCCCGATCAAACCCGTGGCCGAAACCGCCGTCGCCACGAGCGCCAAATACCCAAAAAGCGTGACGGCCGCTTTCGGCTCGGGGCGAATACACCGCCGGACCCGCTCTCCGCAACTTCAACCACAGCGGAAACACGGCTTTACAGAACCTTCAATCGTCGTCGCTACGTTCACTTGCTCATGCCTTCCCGAGGGAGAGCCATCGGCGTCCTTGTGTTCGCGGCAATTGCCTTTGGCGCGAGTATGTTGCTCGCTCCTCCATCGGCTGAGGCCTCGAAACGGATCCGCTACGGGATCCAGGACGATGCCTGGCTCGCGTTCGGCCCGGGTTCACTCGAAGAGCGTCTCGAGGTGCTCGGTGACCTCGGCGTCGAACTCGTCCGTTTCAACCTGCTTTGGCACAAGATCGCCCAAGAGAAGCCGACACGGGCGAAGGATCCCAGCGATCCGGCCTACGACTGGGGAGCGGCGGACGCCGTCCTCAAGGGGCTTCGCGATCACGGCATCACACCCGTCGTCGCGATCCTCGGTGCACCTCGCTGGGCAAACGGCGATCGGCCGCGCAACTTCGCCCCGCGGGGGCCAGTTCCGATACGGAACTTCGCCTACGCGGCTGCCAGCCGCTACCCGTGGGTGCGTCACTGGCTCGTCTGGAACGAGCCCAACCAGCGTAAGTGGCTGCGCCCGACCTCGCCCCGGACCTATGTCAGAAAGCTCCTCAACCCCGCCTACGCCGGCATCCTCGCCGCCAATCCACGAGCGCAAATCGCAGGAGGGGTGACGGCGCCGCGAGGCGGCCGTGGCGGCGTCTCACCAGTCGACTGGATCCGCGGGATGGCGCGGGCTGGCGCCCGGCTCGATGCCTACGCCCACCACCCGTATCCGCTTCGGCCCCGGCTCGAGACGCCCTCGAGCGGAGGCTGCGGCCACTGCCGGACGATCACCATGGCGACCCTCGAGCGGCTGATTCGTGAGGTGAAACGAGGTTTCGGCAACGCTCGTATCTGGTTGACGGAGTATGGCTACCAGACGAACCCGCCCGATCCGCTGCTCGGAGTCTCGCTGAAGCTTCAGGCTCGCTACGTCGCCGACGCAGCGCTCCGTGCCCGCCAGGCCCCGCGAGTCGAGATGCTGATCCACTTCCTCTACCGGGACGAGCCGAATCTCGGCCGCTGGCAGAGCGGCCTCGTCGATGTCGAGGGCGCCGCAAAGCCAGCCCACGATGCCTTCAAGGTTCCCCTCGCTCAGGTCTCGAGAAGCGGAAAGCAGACCGTCCTTTGGGGACAACTCCGCCCCGGGGAGGGCCGGAAGCCCTACCGTCTGCAGCAGCTTCGCCGGCGCAAGTGGCGCTGGGTCGGCGGAGTGGAGCTGACGAGCAAGCGAGGTTTCATCACCCGGGTCGTCCGCGCCGGACCCGGCGCAACCTTCCGTCTCTGGATGCCTGAGCTCGGTGAAGTGAGCCGGACAGTCCAGGTTCAGTGATTGCCGGGGTCCTCGTCTTGCCAGGCCGAGCGCAAGAGGAAACTCGGCGCCGGATAGTCGGCCCTAGGCGAAGTCGCCGGGATCGACCTGGTTGAGGAACTGGCGGAACTCGGCCACGAGCAACTCGTCACTGAACAGCCCGCCGTCGCCCAGGTCGATGCTCGCCTCGTGGACGAGCTCGTCTGAGGCGTAGATCGGCGCCCCACTTCGGAGAGCGACCGCGAGGGCTTCGCTCGGGCGAGCCTCGATCTCGACCTGGGTGTCACCGACCCCAAGCACGATCACCGAACGAAGGCGCCGGTCTTGAATTTCGGTGAAGACGTAGCGGACGTCGCCGAAGAGATCCTCGATCAGCCCCGAGACGAATTCATTGGCGAGCGAGCGGTCGCCCGAATCGCTCTCGAGTTCAACAACCAGCGCCGCAGCCTCGGATCGCTCGACCGGGAAGAGCACGAACTTCTCAGCTTCGACCGTCTTCAGGGCGACGAGCGACTCGCCCCCCGCGGTGGTGAAGCTGACGCCGTGGACGCTCAGTTCCTGCATCGGATCATCTCCACCTGTTGGTCATCGATCGACACCCCATCGAGCAAAGTGCCCTGCGCTCTCGACTTCTCCTGTTCCGTCAAGGAATCCATTGGGCGCGCTTCGCGCACGAGAGGACGGCGATGTGGGGCATGCGTGGTCTCGACGGGCATGCCCCACCCGCTTGAGGCTACGCCCGTGTCACGAGGGTGAAACGAATTCTCTCTTCCTCGACGCTGGCATCGAGCATCTTGTCTTCGACGTACGTCTCGAGCTCCGGTTCCACGAAGACGCGAGCACCGGAATCCTCGACGACCGTATCCCCGCTGACCGGAGCCTCAGCCGCGTAGAGCTCGAGCCGCGTCTCGCCGTCCTCGAGGGTCTCGCCCGTAATGCGAACACCCGCTGTCCTATCTGGGAGCTCGGGCGATTCGGCCACGATCCCGCGCACTGCCTGGACCGCAACGTCGGTGAGCGCGAGCATTGCTCACCTCCTTCCGGGGTCTTGCTTGCGCGAAGTGGCCGAGGGTAGCACCGTCTGACGAGAGCGCAAGAGCCGTGTCCGCACCGAGCGGACTTTTCGGCCCACTCCTAACACTCTCCTTACCAAGCAGAAACCCGACGCTCAGATTGGCCGGCATCCCGCTCACACATGCCGATTGCGCTCCCACGCCTTTTGTCGATGTGCCTGCTCGGTCTCTTCGAGAGCCGCCATCGGTGTTCGGGTAGGCTGGCCGGAATGGGAGGTGCAAGTCGCGCAGACGCCCGCTCGCAAACCTGAGCATCCTCTGGTTGCCCTCGCCAATCGGCTGCCGATAGCAAAGAGCGCCAAGGGCTGGCGGGTTGCGCCCGGTGGTCTCGTCACCGCGCTTCGCCCGGCTCTCCAGGAACGGGGTGGGAGCTGGGTCGGTTGGGACGGCGGCGCAGGCGACGTGCCCAAGCATCTGCCGGAGCTCGACCTGACTCTCCACCCGGTCACGCTGAGTCGCTCGCAGGCTCAGGGCCACTACCGGGGATTCTCCAATCGGACACTCTGGCCGCTCTTCCACGATCTCGTCGAACAGCCGGTCTTCGATCGACGCTGGTGGCGCGCCTACCGCGAGACGAACGAGTCCTTCGCCGCAACGGCAGTCAGGGTCGAAACCCGTGGCACGCGACCGCTCCTCTGGGTGCACGACTACCACCTCATGCTCCTGCCCGAGCTCCTCCGCGCCCTCTATCCGCAAAGCCCCATCGCTTTCTTCCTCCACACCCCATTCCCGGCGCCCGAGCTGTTCGCGCGCATTCCCTGGCGGGCTGAGCTACTGCGTGGGATGCTCGGCGCCGACGTCGTCGCCTTCCAGGCCGACGATTTCCGGACGAATTTCGTGCGCAGCTGTCAGCGGATCCTCCCCGAGGCAGAGGTGGTGGGCCGCAGGGTCGTGACTCCTGACGGACGGGTGACCCACTCGGCTGCCCATCCGATCTCGATCGACGCCCGGGGTTTCGCCGCCGATGCCATCACGCCCGAGGTCGAGCAGGCACTCGCTCGGCTTCGACGACAGTTCAAGGGGCGGCGGGTCCTGCTGGGGGTCGATCGCCTCGACTACACCAAGGGAATTCTGGAACGCCTCCAGGCAATCGAGCTGCTGCTCGAGCGACAGCCCGCTCTCCGCGCAGAGCTCGCCTTCGTCCAGATCGCCGTCCCGAGCCGGGGCGACGTCCACGAGTACAAGGCGCTCCGCCGACAGGTCGACGAGCTCGTGGGACGAATCAACGGCCGCTTCACCGAGCCGGGCGGAGACGTCCCCGTCCACTACCTCTTCCGCGGGGTCAGCCGGGACCGCCTGCTCGCCTACTATCGGCTTGCCGACGCGATGCTCGTGACTCCCTTGAAGGACGGGATGAACCTCGTCGCCAAAGAGTTCGCCATCTGTCAGGCAGCCTCCGGCGGAACCGGTGTCCTCGTCCTGAGCGAGTTCACTGGTGCCGCCCGTGAGTTGCGCGAAGCCGTGCTCTGTAACCCCTTCGATCTCGAGGGGCTTGCGCTGCGCTTTGAGGATGCGCTCACGCTCGATGCCAGAGAGCGCCAGCGGCGACTCGAGCGGCTCGCGCAACGCGTGCGAAGGCGCGACGTCTTTGGCTGGGCCGAAGATGAGCTCGCACTCGCCGAGTCGGTGGCACGAGAAACGGAGAAGGCATCGGTGGCGGACGGGGACGATGCTGTCGTGACGCCCCTCGCCGCTGGCGGGTCGCCCGGACGCCCGCTCGACGTGCGGACGCCCTGATCGGCGCTCGCGGCTTTCGACAGCTAGATCCGGCATGAGCGCCTTTATCGAGGCGGTCGAAGCGTTCGTAGGCCAGTTGACAGCGGTTCGGTGGCTGCCGCTCGCAGTCGCGCTCGGCTTCCACCTCCTGAAGACGGCCGCTCGGGCGCAGGCGTGGCGCAACATCATCGCCGCCGCCTACCCGGAGCGGTCGGTGCCGTTTGCCACGACTTTCGGTGCCTACGTCGCTGGCGTTGGCGTCAATGCCGTCTCGCCCGCCCGTGGGGGCGATCTGCTGAAACTCTTCCTCGTGAAGCGAAGTGTGCCCGGCTCGAGTTACGCAACGCTCGCGGCGACCCTCTTCGTTGAGACGCTCTTCGACATCGTCGTGGCCACCGCGCTCCTCATCTGGGCAATCCAGCTTGGCGTGCTTCCTGGTGCCGAGCTGATTCCCGACTTCCGTGCCGTCGACTGGTCGTTACCTTTCCGCCATCCGTGGATCGCAACAGCCATCGCGGGTGGCTTCCTGCTGGTCGTACTCCTCACTGCCCTCGTCGCCCGCGAGCGACTCGCAACGTTCAAGCAACGGCTCCTACAGGGTCTTGCGATTCTCCGGAACTGGCCTCGCTACCTCACCCGAGTCGTCAGTTGGCAGGCGATCTCCTGGGTCTTTCGCCTCGCGACGGTCTACTTCTTCTTGCAGGCCTTCGGGCTCGCTCCGAGCGTGAACACGGTGGTCATCGTCCAAGTCGTCCAGAGCCTTTCGAGCGCGCTTCCCCTTACCCCAGGTGGTGCCGGGACGGAACAGGCACTCACCGTCTACGCACTCGCCGGCACGGTCTCGACAACCGCGCTGCTTGCCTTCAGTGTCGGCATGCAGGCCGTCCTGCTCATCGTCAACGTCGCACTCGGCTTCACGGCGATCCTGCTCATGCTGAGAACGCTCCGCTGGCGGGGGCTGATCGGTGGCGGCGAGACATCCAGGGCGCGGGGGTAAAGCCACCCGGATGAGTCGATCGGCTCGGTAGAGACTGACTCGAGTCGCCTCACGGTCCGAACTCGAAGCGTCCGGAGCCACTCTGTAAGAACTTCGTGAAGATCGGACGAGCTCCAGAGCTCAGTTCGCAGACTCAAAGCAGTCGACAGGCAGGCCCCATGGCTGACCGATCTGAAGACACTCGGTTGTCTTGCTCGTGGGTGCCGTATGTGAGCAGGTGTTAAGAGGTGCCATCGGACCGAGGCTCAGGCCGCTGCTACGTTCGGCCGAGTGATCGGAAACAAGTACCTCCGACGGCCAAACAGGAGGGTGCCAAGTGAACGAGAGCCTCGGAGCGTCCCAAGAAGCTCAGCAGCCTGATCCCGATTCCCTTTACCTGATCGAACGGGTAACGACCACGCCCGCTCAGGCCGAAGCCGCTGAACCTGCAATCGGTCTCACGCTGACCTTCGCAGAGGGGGGTCGTCTCAACGCCCTCCTCATGCCCGAGACGGCGCGCGCGTTCGCCGAGGCGCTTGCAGCCGCGCTCGATGCGATCGAGGAGGGGAACGCCACGCCGAGTCCTTCGCGGACGAAAGCCGCATCCAAGGCACGCAGATGATCGGACGTCTTCTCGCCGAGGCTAAAGGCTTCGCCGTGGTCGGGAGCGATGGCCAACAGATCGGCACCCTGGATTACGTGCGCTACGAACGCTATGCAGATCGCCCTGACGAGGTAGTGATCCGTCGGCGGGGTCTCCGCTCTCGACAGCTCGTCATTCCATTTCAGCACGTCGCCTCGGTCGCTCCCGACCAACAGCGGATCAGGCTCGAGATCCCAGCTCAGGCCGCGATCGGTTCCGCAGAACGTTGACCGATACCGAGACGGTGCGAAACACGTAGGGTTGCCACACAGGTCAATAGAGGAGGTATCTGATGGGGCTCGCACGGGTCGTGGCGTTCGACGGGGTCAGCAAGGAGCGGATGGAAGAACAGGCGCGCGAGATACAGGAGGGCGAGCGGCCCGAGGGACTGCCTGCGACCGAGATCGTGGCGCTCCACAATCCAGACGACGAAACAGCTCTCGTCATCCTCTTCTTCGATACAGAGGACGACTACCAGGTTGCCGACAAGACGCTGAACGAAATGCCCGCCGACGAGACGCCGGGGGAGCGCACCTCGGTGACGAAATACAACGTTTCTGTCCGCATGACAGCCTGACGCCCTAGTGGCGTAGCGCCGGTCTTCGGGCCAGCGAGAAGACGCTCTGTTTCGTGGCTCACAAGCGCCCGAAGCGGCGCTTGCAACGAAAGCGACGTTCCCGGTACCGTACTCCCGTCACGGGAAACGCGGGCGTGATCCGGGAGGCTCCCCACCCTGCAAGAGATCTGCTTCCTCGCGAAGGCAACCTGTCTGCTGGTCCCAGCCGCTGCTCGACCAGCCACGCGCGCACCCAGCCTGAGAATGGAGGTCGATCATGAAGATCGAGCAGGCAACGTCAACGAACGTCACTGATCTCTGGTCGGAAGTCGAATCGGCTGTTTCAAGGGCGGACGTCCTGGAAGAGGCTGCCCAACAGCTCGCAACGACCCTTCATGGGAGGTTCGAGGAATCCATCGTGCTCGCGCGCGTCTATTTGACAATCCCGTTCGGCTCGCTACCCAGGGCGAACGAGGAGTTCGTGCGGGCCCTTGCCGAGGGGGCCGGAGCAAATGGCGAGCTGCGCCCGGAGACGCCGGTGCTCTCACTCGTCGGCACACATGGCAAGGAGGGGGAGTGGCAGGACCGCCGCGACTCGAAAGGCCACGTCGGCATTCCTCTGATCTCCGCCTCCTTCATCGACGCCATTCCGATGATCTCGCGGCTCCTGCACGAGCTCGGCGTCGGACTCGAGTGGGCCGATACTGCCGATCTCGAGTTCATCAAGAAGATGGGCACCGGCCTCTTCTTCGTCGATGACGCTGCCCAGGCAACCGACCACCAGGGCCGACACATCATTCCGGTTCAGGACTTCGTCTCCGACTACGGAGTCACGAGCGTGTTCGGCGTAGGGGGGGCATACGACACCGGCCAGATGCTCGTCCTCGTCGTGTTTACCGGCGACCGCCTCGACCGCGATGCAGCCGAGTGTTTCCTGCCACTCAACGACTGGTTCAGGGGGGCAACCGAGGCGCTCGTCCAGGGCGAGAAGATCTTCCTCCCGGGCTAGCCCGGTAATGGGGCTGGGGTCAGCGCTCCCCTACTGCGTCGCTCCGACCAGAATCGCGCCGGCGACCACGAGCAGCGCGGCAAGCACAAGGCGTCGGCCCACCGCCTCGTGCCGGCGGATGAGGAGCGCGGAAAAGGCGACGACCCAGAGCACTTGAGTGGCAATGAGCGGCGCGACGACGCTCACCGCTCCGCGGGCGAGCGCCTCAAGCACCAGCAGGGAGGCGATGCTCGTGATGAGACCGATCGGAAGGAAGGGCAACAGGGCACCGCGCAGTCTTTCGCTCACTGCTCGGCCTTGGCCGCCGAGCAGCACGGAGATGAGCATCACGACACTCGCTGCGGCGAGGACGGCGACGATCGCGAGCACCGGGTCCACGTGACTCTCCCCTGTCGCCCAGCGGGCGACGTTGTCTCGGATCCCAATCAGGAGCGCCACGACGAGGGCGAGCAGTCCTCCGAGCGCCTTCCACTCCGCGGGCCGGGAGCGGTCCCAGGCGAGCGCGAACCCGCCCGCAACGATGAGCAGCGTGCCCGCGGCCAGCCCGGCTCGGAGCGGCTCGTGGAAGACGGCGACCGCGATCAGAGCGGAGAGGAGCGGCGCCGTGCCGAGCAGGATGCCTGTGCGCGCGGCCCCGACGTCGCGGACAGCCCGAATGTGGAGGAGGCGGGCTACGCCGGGAACGACCGCGCCGATGGCGAAGAAGGGCCAGAGCTTGCCGGGGTCGAAGTCAGCCGGCCGGAAACCAAACAGGAGGGCGATTGCAGTCGATGCGCCAAGCCCGACGACGGTCATCACGAAAGCACTCGCTTCGATGTCCGGTGCCCGACGAAGCGCCACCCGCACAGAGACTTTGAGCAGACCGAGCAGGGCGCCGGCGAGACAGGCGAAGAGAACCGCGTCCACTCTCGCGCACCTTACCCGCGCGGGATTGGTCAACGGCTCCGAGCAAGCCAGGCCCGGATCCGAGGCGGGTTCAGCGCGTCGGCTCGACGCGCTCCTCGAGCGCTTGCAGCCGTCTTTCGAACTCGCTCAGCCGCTCGAGCAGCTGCTCCGCGCTCGGGAGCAGGAGCCGGCCGCTCGGCTCGCCGAGTAGGAGGGAACGGGTCCGCTCGCGCAAGTCCTCGTCGTCGACCAACTCCGCGACCTGTGAGCCGATCGGCATCCTGCTCCGAAGCACAGGCTCAAACAGATCGGCCGCCACAAATTCCGCGGCTCTGAGGAGGTTGGAATCGGCGAAGTCGGGGTGCTCCCACCAGCGCAGCTCGCTCAGAAAGCTCGCCTGCATCGGGAGTCCGGGCGCTCCCCGGCCGGTCGAGCGTTCCTGGAGGACGAGCTGCTCGACTACCCGTCGGGCAAGATCCTCGGCGATCCCGACAAAGGCGGCTCGGCGAGCCTGCCGGGGCCCACCGAAGAGGACGTAGACCGCGGGCACGTGGGGCAGCTGCCAGATCGAGGAGTGGGCCAAGGTGGCGAACTTACCACTGTTCCCGACCGGTGGCGATCTCGGTTTCCTAACCAAGAGCCCATTCCGGTAGGTGCGGTGCCGTCGGGGACGGATGAGACCAAGCAGCTCGGCGGGATCGACCGAAGCGCATATCGAGCGTGATATGTGCGAGGGCGATCGCGGCGAGATGCGCCGCGTCTCAGCCGCCATCCGGGGGTGTTGCACCTACCGGTATGGGCTCTAAGATCCGCCGAGCGAGATGTGCTTGGACAGATCGACGTCCCAGACCTAGCGCCACGCTCGTTCGCGGATTTGCCACAGGACAGAACCCGTACTCAGCGCTGATGACACACCGTGCACGGCAGGGACAGCATGGCGCATGGTTGCGAGCTACGCCGTGGCTAGGGTCGGAGTCGTGACCCACTCTGTTTCGGCAAGCTCGAACTCCATCCGACCGCGCATCTGCTCGGGGGGCCTGCGGCGGCGAGACGCCATCGAATGACGCTTGCCCTCTCAGGCATCGCCGATACCGTCCTCGCGCTCTCGCTCATGGGAGCAGTTGCGTCCCTGCTCGTCATCGTCACAAGACGGCTTCACATACCTCTGAGCCTGATTCTTGTGATCGTCGGCTTCGTCGCGGGGGAGCTTGGCACTGCCGCCGGGCTCGAGGCTCCACTCGACAACGAGACCTTCCGTGACCTGGTGACGTTCGTGCTCCTGCCGGTGCTCGTCTTCGAGGCGGCCTTCGAGCTCCCCGTCCGGGAGTTCATGAAGAACCTGGCTCCGATCTTGGCGCTCGCCGTCCCGGCGATGCTCATCTCCGCTGCCATCGTCGGGCTCGCCGTCCACTACGGCCTCGGGGTCGCGGCACTTTCGGCCGCCCTCTTTGGCATTCTGATCTCGGCAACCGACCCTGTCTCGGTGACCGCCGTCTTCCGCGGGCTCGGCGTCCCGAAGCGGCTACTCGTACTCGTCGAGGGCGAGAGTCTCCTGAATGACGCGGTCACGATCGTGCTCTTCCAGATCCTCGTGGTCGCGGCCGTTGGCACCGGGACGATCGGAGCCGGGGCAGCGTTCGTCGACTTCGTGACCGTCTTCTTCGGGGGAGCAGCCCTGGGTGCGATCCTCGGACTGGCTGTCGCCGAGCTGGCCGGTCCCCTCGGCCGCCTCCCCTCGACCGCGCTCACGATCGCCACAGCCTTCGGCTCCTTCGTCCTCGCCGAGGAGATCCTGGGCTTCTCTGGCGTGATGGCGAGCGTTTCCGCCGGACTCGTCCTGGCCGGACTCTCCCGCACCGTCATCCCGAGCGAGGAGGCGGAGACCTGGCACAGCGTCTGGGAGACGCTCGCCTTCGTCGCCAACGCACTCCTCTTCCTGCTCCTCGGTCTGGCCCTCGATGCCGGACTCTTCCGAGAGTACTGGGATTCGATTCTGCTCGCGGTCGCAGCCGTCCTGATCGCTCGCCCGATCGCAGTCGTCGCGGTGACCCCGGCCGTCACCCGCCTCGCGCGGCTGCCCGCGCTCGGAGCGCGCAGCCAAGCGGTACTCATCTGGTCAGGCCTTCGCGGGGCGGTCGCGCTCGCGCTCGTCCTCTCCATCCCCAGCGAGCTCGCCGACCAAGAGCGCTTTCTCGCCATGACCGCCGGCGTCGTCCTCGCCACCCTGCTTCTCAATGCGACCACGATCGGACTGCTCGTGTCCTGGCTGGGACTCGACCGCCCGGACCGGACGGAGCGGTTCATCACCGAGGCAGTGACCTACAGGGGCGCACGGGCAGCCCGTCAGGGGCTCACCGGTCATGTCGCTGCGCCGGCGATCGAGCGTGAGCTTCGCCAGCTCGAGCGACGCGCTGTCGAGCTGATCGATGCGCTCGGCCTCCAGCCAGCGGAGCTGCGCAGTGCCTACCTCTCCCAAGCGCTCTCGGCCGAGCGGGCCCGGGTCGAGGACCTCGTGGACAATCACCTGCTCGCCCCCGAGCGGGCACTCGTCCTCCTGGCGAGCATCGATGACCGCCTCGATCTTCTCCGCCTCGGAGGCACGCCCGGCTTCCACCTCTCGCAACCGACCCGGCTCCTCGATCTCCCGGCACGGTTGGCCAACCACCCCCGCTTCGGGCGCCACCCCCATCTGGGGAGGGCCAAGCCGAGCGAGCAACTCGAGGTCGCTTTTCGCGATCTCCGGGCCCGTCAGGAGGCGACCTACGCGGCGCTTGAGGCGCTCGACCAGTTTCGCGATGTTCCTGGTGCCGACACGGACATCCTCGCCGAAGCGGTCGAGAGCTGCCGCGCCGAGCAGGCTTCGATCCGGGACGAGATCGAGGCGTTGGTGCGGGTCTCCGAAGATCGGCTGCTGACGGCGATTACTGAGCGCTACGCGAGCGACCTTGCACAGGCATCGGCACGTCGGGAACTCGATCGACTCGTCCACCTCGCGCTCATCTCTGAGGTCGCTGTCGAGCATGCGCAGACTGACATCGGCACTGCGCTTGAAACTCGCGAGCGGGTGAATGGCGCGATCCGCCGGGCGATGGACGCCGAGGGCGAACACCGAGACCGGCCACGTCGCGACTAGCCGCACTCGGAACGCCGATGCCCCGAGAGAGCTCGAGCAATAGCGATGAGTTTTGGGCCCCTGGTCTCTCCGGTAAATACGTGCCCAGATGGCCGGCGAAAATCGATTAGCTCTCGTCGGTTTGCAGGCGGCGAAATGGTGTGCGTATTTACCGGAGCGACCACTAGGATGGGGGTCGTGCGCGAAACCTCAGTCGCCCCCGCTCCCAGCCTCGAAGACGAGCTCGAGGAGTACCGTGTCGAACTGACCGCGTACTGCTACCGGATGCTGGGATCGGTCGAGGCC
>CAYTCZ010000117.1:0-2641 GCA_964436315.1 uncultured Gaiellales bacterium
ACCGGAGGTGCGGACCGATGGAAATGGCATCGCCCTGTGGGGTAATTGGACGCACACATTGAGTCCTGCGCCGAAGCGCTGAAACATTCCTGAACCGTGTCGAGCGGCGCGACGACCATCGCGGCGCAGAACCGCTTCGCTGAGCCCTGGCCGGATGTCGCAAAAGGCAGAGACAGCGACATCTTGCTGGGTGCCTCGCTCCGACCGACGAGGTCGACAGGCCAGTTAGCACCTGTGCCCGGCTCTGCCCGTCGGAGTGCTTTCGACCTGAGGCCGGAGCGAAGCCTATCTCGCACAGTAAGCGAAAGCCCGGCTGGGGCAAGTCTTTCGAACGAATGTCGCCTGCGACACAAACGGTGACGGCGTGAACTCGCCCGCGCACTGGTTCGAAAGAGGATCCCAATTATTGGGCAGGTGTATTCCGCGAGTATTCCTGAGCCTCGCGGCTCGCTTTGGGTTGACGCAAAGGGAGTGGACATCGGGTCAGGCCAGCAGTCGAGCGGTTCCCGTATCGAGTCCCGCTCCATGCTTGGGCACGTAGAGGGAAGACAAAGGCAGCGGGCGCAAGGTGGTCGGCATCTTCGCCGAGGCTGAGTCCGATGTACGCTCGATGCATGCAGTCTGTAGGTCAGGAGGAGTCCGTGATTACGAAGAAGACGAGTCCGAAGGGCCGCTCCGTCCGTATTACCTTTGAGCTCCCCGCCGGGATTGCGGAGCAAAGGGTCTCGGTTGTTGGGGATTTCAACGATTGGGATCCCGAGAGGCATCCAATGAAACTGGATCCGAAGCGGGGAGTGTGGACGACGGCAATCTCGTTCAAACCAGGCACCGTCCACGAATTCAGGTACTTCATCGACGGCGATCGCTGGGCGAATGAGGACGAGGCAGATCGCGTCACGCCGACGCCGTATTTCTCCGAAAACAGCGTCCTCGAGGTCTGAAGCCCCGAAGAGATTGGACGGACCCCCCAGCGTCGATCCGAAGACGCTCAGACTCACTGAGCACAGTGGATCACCCGACGGAGCAGAGCCAACGGATCGACGAGCCGATGGCTGTCGCAGCCTCTGCCTTCTGCGACAGAAATACTCCCAGGTCGCCGGCTAGCTGGTCGGCGCTGCGGGGGTGGGTGCGAGCGAGCGGCGCGGCGTCGGCCGGACGCCGCGGTAGAGAAGGCCGGCGGCGAGGGCGAGGAAGAGCGCTCCACCGATGGCGCTGCCGCTGACGCTCAGCTTCGGGCCAGGGCGTGCCTGCCGGCCGCGTCGGCCATCGAGGGATCGATGTCGCTGCGGCACGGACCCGAGTGTGGAACCGGCTCTACATGTAGGTCTCCGTCCCGGGTGGACCTCCATCCACGCGCTTCCGCTCCAATAGGTCGAACCGGTAGCAGTGAGCTTCCTCGGCGCGCGACCGCGTCGGGCAACTGTGCGAATCCGTACTCGGCCGTAGCGCGGATCGGCGGCTTCGCTGATGCGAGCGAATCTGGATCGGAGGACGATGCAAGTGGACGGTCAGAGCGGGAAGGAGCAGAATGATGGCGACCTTCGGCTGGAGTCCATTCCGCGAGCTCGGGGCGATGGAGCGGCGTATGCGTCGAATGTTCAGCGACCTCGAACTGACGCCGAGGACAGTGCCGGCAGCAGACCTCTACGAGATGGACGATGAGGTTGTCTTCGGGCTCGTAGCGCCTGGCTTCGACAAGCAGGAGTTGAGTGTCGAGGTCACCGACCACACGCTTTCGATCAAGGGGGAACGCAACGAAGAGAAGGAAGAGAAAGAAAAAGCCTTCTATCGGCGCGAGCGGCTGGAGCGCTCATTCGAGCGCCGCTTCGAGCTCCCCGCCGAAACCGATCCCGACAAGATCACTGCCAGCTTCGCGAAGGGCGTCCTCACGATCCAGACCCCGCGAGCTATCGAGGCAGCGGCAAAGGCAAAGAAGGTGGCGATCGAGGTGAAGAAGGATTAGCCGGATAGCGAGACTTGAGGGCGTAGCCCAGGGCCTTTGTAGGGGTGTGGAGAGGCGGAGATGACGCCGCTGGGTACGCCCTCAGATTTGTGCTCAGCGGAGAGCCAAATCGAGAAGAGTCGGATCCTCGGTGTGATGGAGCAGCCGCCGCGTTGCCAGCGCAGCGGCGAGTCGGAGCTGGTTCCATGGAGCGTTTCACTGATGCATCGGCGCTCGAGATAAATGCCCGCACCGATGGGGGCATACACGGTCGTGGCGAGAGCCGTGGGGTACCAGGGAGTTGGTCGACGACGCTCGCACCGGCCTCTACGGGGCACTCGAGATCGCCGGTGCGCAGAATCCCGACGACTGGCTTGAGGCCGATCGCATCTGGATTCGCTTCTCGGTCGAGGCGGCATCAGAGTCCGATGCGCGCACGGCCGCGGATACCGTCCTCGCCCAGGAGACGGTGAAGGCCCTGGGAGGGGGCGGATGGACCGGCGTCTCGGTGATCGGGCCGCAACGCTAAAAGGCGCCAGCTCAGATCTCTCGGACGACGACTCTCTGCACCCACGAACGACTTCCCCAGCTTGGCGGTCGCGAAGCGCGGCCAGGCGAGCGAGTGCCTCGACCTCGTTTCTTTCCGAGCGGGCAGCGGTTCGCCGGGATGCTCGATCGCCCCCGATACGAGCGCCGTGA
>CAYTCZ010000117.1:2741-7704 GCA_964436315.1 uncultured Gaiellales bacterium
CGAGCGGGCAGCGGTTCGCCGGGATGCTCGATCGCCCCCGATACGAGCGCCGTGAGCACCCGGACGAGCTCGTCCTCTCTCGGAGGCGCCTCCTCCTCGGAGGCGCCTCCTCCGACGGCGTCGGGGCGCACCATTGAGCCCGCCGAAGTCCTGAAACTTTCGTGGCAGTGTCCAGCCCCGGGACGGCGCAACCCAGCGTCGGGCGATGAGACCATCGGCGTCGCCAACGCCGGTGCAACTTGCCTGATCCGTCACCCGTCGAAGTACACATGCGAGTGTTCGATGCCAACGACGTGCTCGTGACGATCGCCGCGGAAGTCGAGGACGACGATCCACGGGGGCATTCTGAGCCGGACGAGGACGACTGCTCGTTCGAAACGTCCGTTCGCGGAGGGGCTCTCGGGCCCGGCAGCAAGGGGGAGATCGTCGTTCGTGCGCGAAGGGAGGGTTCGAAGTGACATGTCGCCCCCAGCGCCTGAGCCGATCCGTGCCTCGGGGAGACCGCCTCCTTCGGCCGGCAGGTGTCCGCTCATGAACATCGGCACGGGCAAGCTGGACATGGTCGGGCCGAGGTCATCCTGACGCGCGAAGTGCTGATCCTCGCCGGCCTCGTCGTGCTCGCGGCCGTCGTCAAAGTCTTCCAGTCTCGCCTGCCGGCCCGCCTGTACCGAGCCGTCGTCGCGGGGGCGATCGTCTTGCCTCTCCTCGCCACGGTCTACGCGATCTGGCTTCTGTGGGAGAGCTGGATCGGCTGGTCGGAGCTCGCGCTGCTCGTCGGTCTCTACGCGGCGACCGGCTTGGGGATCACGCTCGGATTCCACCGCCTGCTGACCCACCGAAGCTTCGAGACCGGCCCGGTGGTCAGAGGCATCTTCCTCGCCCTCGGGTCGATGGCAAATCAGGGACGCTGCATCGACTGGGCTGCCCACCACCTCAAACACCACGCCCACTCCGATCAGGAGGGCGACCCGCACAGCCCGCTCGAGGGGTTATTCCACGCGCACGTCGGCTGGCTCGTGCGCGCAAAAGCGCCGGAGCGGGAACGCTACTGCAAGCCCCTCCTGGCAGATCCGGTCGTCCGCTTCATCGACCGAAGCACGGTGCTCTGGGTACTGCTCGGTCTCCTCATTCCCTACCTCGCCGCGGGTTGGCTGGGTCTTCTCTGGGGAGGGTTCGTGCGGATCGCCTTCACGAGTCACGTCACCTTCGCCGTCAACTCGATCGCCCACCGATTCGGCTCCCAGCCCTTCGAGACAGGAGACGAGAGCCGAAACAACTGGCTCGTCGCCATGCTCGCCTTCGGGGAGGGCTGGCACAACAACCACCACGCCTTCCCCTCGATGGCCTACCACGGCATGCGCCCCCGCCAGTTCGACCTGACCGGGCTGGTCATCCGCACGCTCATCCTCCTGCGGCTCGGTGCGAACGCCAAGCTCCCGGCGTCGAAGTCAATCGAGCGGCGAAGGCGGGCCACCGCGACCGCATAGCATGGCTGGGACGGACACACTCGCGAGGCTCACCCGACTCGCCCCGCCGCGCGCCCGCTCCGAGGCGAGCTCGTCGGCGAGTCGGGCCTTTCTGCGCGAGCTCTTTCGCGAGTATGGGCCGCGCGACTTCGCCGTCCGACTCTGGGACGGCTCGACGCTTGATCCGACCGCGGGCGAGGAGGCTCGTTTTACGCTCGTCCTCAATCACCCTGGCTCGCTGCGGGCGATGTTCTGGCCGCCGACTGAGCTCACGCTCGGCGAGGCCTACATCTACGGGGATTTCGATCTCGAGGGTGACGTCACTGCCTCCTTTCGACTCGCCGACCACCTGCTTCGCGAGCGGCACTGGGCGACGAGGGAGCGTCTGAAACTGGCCCTCGATCTCCTGCGTCTGCCAGCCGACTCGCACCGCCGCTCGCGCCCGCGCCCCCTCCGGCTGAGCGGCTCGCCCCGCTCGCTCTCGCGAACGCGAGAGGCGATTGGCTACCACTACGACACCTCGAACGAGTTCTTCCGCCTCTGGCTCGATCGGCGAATGGTCTACTCGTGCGCCTACTTCGAGTCCGGGGAGGACGATCTCGATACCGCCCAGGAGCGAAAGCTCGACTACATCTGCAAGAAGCTTCGCCTTCGCCCGGGAGAGCGCCTCCTCGACATCGGCTGTGGCTGGGGTGCGCTGCTGCTCCATGCCGCCGAGCACTACCGGGTCAGCGCAGACGGGATCACGCTCAGCACCCGCCAGGCCGAGTTGGCACGCCAGCGAGTCGCGGAGCGGCGGAGGACGGCGGATTGCCGCGTTGAGCTCAAGGACTATCGCGAACTCGAATGCCGAGCCCAATACGACAAGCTTGTCAGCGTCGGGATGTTCGAACACGTCGGCCGCGAGGGCCTTGTCGACTACTTCTCCCGCGCCTTCGCGCTTCTCCGACCAGGCGGGATCATGCTCAACCATGGAATCGCCGCGCCCACGACCTCCCGGCGGAGGGGGAAGTCATTCACGACCACCTACCTCTTCCCCGACGGCGAACTCGTCCCCGTCCATACAGCTCTCGCTGCTGCAGAAGCCGCGGGCTTCGAGATCCGGGATGTCGAGAGCCTGCGCGAGCACTACGCGCTCACGCTTCGCCACTGGCTTCGACGACTCGAGGCACACAGCGAGGAGGCCAACGAGCTGGTTGGCTCCCTCATCCCACGAATCTGGCGGCTCTCCTGGGCGGGGGCTACCCACGGCTTCGAGTCCGGGCGCCTCAACCTGTACCAGGTTCTGCTCGTCAAGCCCGAGCGAGGAAGGAGTCGATTGCCGCTCACTCGAGCGGACCTCTACAGGTAGTCCTTGCCCGCATCCATCCCGGCCGACGTTGCTCCGAACGCCCATCTCGCACTGACCGCGCTGCGACCATCGGTGTGATCCGCCGGCTCTGCGACAAGGCCGCTGATCTCTCCCCGCTTCGGCACTCGCAGTTCCCAGACCTCTCCCGCGCGCAGGGATCGTCGCGGAGATTCCTGAAAGGCTGTCGGCTGTGCAGCCGGGTCCCCCCGCTCCTCGCGTCGGTCTGCTCGTCGCGCTCTTCGCGAGTGCCCTTGCCCTTCGTCCTCAGCTGGTCGGCATCGGGCCCTTGCTCCCAGAGATCCAAGCCGACCTCGGCATCTCCCACGCCGTTGCCGGCTTGTTGGCAACGATCCCAGTCCTCTGCATGGGCCTCTTTGCCCCGTCCGCCCCCTCCCTGCGCGGTCTGTTCGGCTCCCGCTGGGCGATCGCGCTCTCTCTGGGCGCGATCGCCGCCTTCGGCATCGCCCGGTCGTTCATATCGGAGATCGCCGGCCTCCTCCTCCTCACCTTCGGCCTCGGGATCGGGATGGGCTTTGCCGGGGCGCTCCTCCCCGTCGCGGTCAAGGAGCGCTTCGCCCACCGCCCCGCCTTTGCGACCGGCATCTACGCGACCGGCATCAACCTCGGCTCGGCCGCCGCAGCGGCGCTCGCCGTTCCACTCGCCCATGCCCTCTTCGGCTGGCGAGCCTCCCTTCTCGTCTTCTCCCTCTTCACCGCGATCCTCCTCCTTGTCTGGGTCTCGCTCACCCGTGGCTTTCCTGTGCATACGAGGGGCCGCGTTCGCCCGCCCCGGCTCCCGCTCGGCAGCCCCGTCGCCTGGGTGCTGGTCGCCGTCTTCTGCCTGATGGCAATCGTCTTCTACGGCCTGAACGCCTGGCTCCCCGATGCCTACATCGAGCGGGGCTGGAGCGAGCAGAGCGCGGGGTCGCTCGTCGCCGTCTTCAACGCGGTCACTGTGCCGACGGCGCTCATCGTCCCCTGGTTTGCCGACCGCTTCGGCTCCCGCCGTTCCTACCTGGTCGCGGCCTCCGCTCTGCTCGTCGGCGCTCTCGTGGGCGCCGCCTCTTACCCGGAGGCTGGCTGGCTCTGGGCGGTGCAGATCGGGATTGCGATCGGCGTCCAGTTCCCACTCGTGCTCACCCTCCCGCTCGATGCCGCCCGCCGGCCGGCCGAGGTGGGTGCCGTGACCGGACTGATGCTCGGGGCCGGCTATAGTTTTGCCGCGCTCAGTCCCTTCGTCTTGGGCGCTGTTCGCGACGGCACCGGCAGCTTCACCGCCTCGCTTTGGCTGATCGTCGCCGCGTCGGTTGCCCTGCTCGCGGTCTGTCTTCCGCTCTCGCGGGAGCGGCTCCACCGGGCTGCCGACGCCCATGCCGTCCCCGCGTCGTGATCACAGCGTCGCAGAAGGCAGAAAGTGCGACACCCTTCTCTGGCCTTCCCGACCTTCTCGATCCAATTGAGGAGTCGAGATCAACGCCGTACCCGACCGCCTCGTCAAGGTGCCTCGAGCCTTGCGCCAGAGCGAGATCGCTGTCACGATGCTTTCCGAAGCCTTGGCGCGAGTGACTCTTCCGGCGCACGTCGGGTCTGCGCTCGGCCGAGTCGACTCGTGCCGAAACCAAGGGAGACGCTATGGCTGAGCAAGACAGGGTCGCGGCAGCGCGGGAGTTCATCGATGCCTTCAACGCCCACGACTGGGACCGCATCACCGCCGGCATCCAGCCCGATTCCATCTACGCCGAGTACGGCACCGGGCGACAGGCAAAGGGTGCGCAGGAGATCGTGGAACTCTTCCAGGGCTGGGCAGAAGCGATGCCCGATGCCAAGGGGAAGGTAGCGAGTGCGATCGCCAGTGGCGATCAAGCGACCCTCGAGGTCGTCTGGGAGGGGACGCTGACGGGATCGTTCGGCGAGTACCCCGCGACGGGGAAGCACCAGGTCACCCCTGCCGCCCTCTGTTTTACCTTCGAGGGAGACCGGGTCAAGGAATGCCGCCAGTACTTCGACTCGATGGCCCTCTTCAAGCAGCTGGGCCTGATGCCCGAGCCCGCCACGGCCTAGAGGCGGCGAGCGAAGCTCACCGAGGGGGAGGCGCTGGCCCGGCCGCCTCCGCCCTCGCCCGGGGGAGTTTCAACCAAGGCTCTCG
>CAYTCZ010000117.1:7804-11837 GCA_964436315.1 uncultured Gaiellales bacterium
GCGCTGGCCCGGCCGCCTCCGCCCTCGCCCGGGGGAGTTTCAACCAAGGCTCTCGCCCTGATCCAGTCGAGGTAAGTCGAAGCTCATGAGGAGCCACCGAAGGAGCGTGACTCCGAGGGACGGTCCAGCAGTTAAACAAAGAGGCGAAACGTCACGATCCCTCCGGTATCAGGATCGCCCGGCCCTGGAGTCGACCGCTCTCGAGGTCGGCCATTGCCTCATTGACGGCAGCGAGCGGATACTCCTCGGTGTGGAGCCTCACCTTGCCCTGGGAAGCCAGGGTCATGAGGTCTGCGAGGTCGTTGTAGGTCCCTACGAGGTTGCCGACGAAGTTGATCTCGGTGGAGATGATGTCGATGGTGGGAACGCTGAGCGTTCCTCCGTAGCCGATGACGTAGTAGGTCCCCGCACGGCGGAGCATCCCGACACCGTCCTCGATCGCTCCCTTCTCGCCGACGAAGTCAATCACGACCTCCGCGCCCTCTCCCCCGGTGAGCTCCAACACTTGCTGAACCTGTGAGCCATCGACGAGCACCGTCTGCTCGGCACCAAGCTGTCTGGCGAGCTCGAGAGCCTGCTCTGAGACATCCACGGCGACGATCTCGGCAGGCGTCAGGGCCTTGAGCGACTGGATCCCGATGTGACCCAGGCCGCCGGCGGCTCCGATCACCACCGCCTTCGTCCCGGGCGGGAGCTGCCCTGCTGCTTTCTTGACGGCGTGGTAGGCGGTCAGTCCAGCATCCGCAAGGGCAGCAACATCCTTCGGATGCAGATTCGGATCGAGCGTGACCAGCGAGCGGGCGCTCGTCCGGAGGAAGGTGGCAAAGCCGCCGTCGATCGTGATCCCGGGAAAGGAGGAGTCCGCGCAGTGCATGTCATCGCCAGCACGACAGGCGCGACAGAAGCCGCAACTCACGAGCGGGTGGACGATGACCGGATCGCCCACGGCGACGTTTGTGACCGCTGATCCCACTTCGTGGACCCAGCCGGCGTTCTCGTGGCCCAAGGTGTAGGGCAGGCGCACACCCGATTTCTCTTCCCACTGACCTTCGACGATGTGCAGGTCCGTCCGACACAGCCCGGCTCCGCCGATACGCACGACCACGTCGGAGGGACCCATCAACTCGGGCTCGTCGACGCTGTCGAGGCTCAATTGCTCGTGGTACCTGTGAAGCCGCGCGGCCTTCATCGATAACTCCTTCTTCCCCGGGCCGGGACGGATCGACTCTACCCTGACCTCGATTCCGGAGCCAGTCGATCCCAAACAGAAGACCCGTGATGACCCTCGCAGAGCCCTCATCCGCCGACCCGCGGAACCACTTGGGTGCTCGTGTCGGAGTTTCTGGACGCCGCCCGCACTGTCTCGAGCTTCTCGAATCACTCAACCAGTCCCAAGGCTCGCTGCCTCTGGGACGAGAAACGGCGGTGGAGACTCTTGGTGCGTTAGGGTCCGGTCGATGGGGCGCAGCGTCTCCGTCGAGTTCGGCCCCACTCGCTCGAAGCGCTTCGGGCGGGCACTCGCCGAGGCCGAACGGGCCGCCGACCTACTCCGCGAGCTCGAGCCGGAAGGTATCGGGCGATCTTCCTCCTTCCCGATGAGGCGAGCGTCTACCACCGCCTCGCTGCCCTGCTCGAGCGGGTCGGCCGCTGGCCGGCGAGCGAGATCTCCCTAAACGGCGAGCCGATCTGCCTACCACGCCAAGGAGATGGCCTGGTGTGCCGCCTCCCAGCTCAGCTCCTTCGGGAACTGCCGCTTCCGCTTTACCTACGGGGTCTATCCCCGCTGCTCGCTCTGTCCCCTCTTCGATTCCGAGCGGGCGATCCGCGATCTCCTCGGCGAGAACCCGCTGCCGTCGACGACGATCGAGCTCAGGCTCGGCCCGAACCTCCGTGCTCTCCTTCGGGGCGAGGCGCCAGCGGAGCAGGACGAGAGAGAAATCTCTGACCTCGAGCTTCCCGACCTCCCGCCCGAGGAGTGGCGAGCGCGCTAGCTCGATCGCGGAGACGGCTTGAAGGGACTCCTCCCAGCATGTGCCTCTGTCCCCGCGGCATAACCTCAGCTGGCAGGAAGCAAGCTCACCATGTCTGCGGCGAGCGCGCGCACTCAGCGCTTGCCGCCCCGCGGGCGGGGACCACGCCGGGGTCGACGAAGAGTATGGGTTTCCTCCTCCCGCCCGTGTCGGACGCCGGCGCCCGCCTTGATCGGCCGGTAGCGCCTGAGCTGGTGGGGGATGCTCGCGGCACTCCCCCCTGCCTCTGCGATCAGCATGGCGACGAACTCCTTTCGGCTCGTCTGCATCCCTCCCCGTGCTGCAGCCTCGGCCAGCAGATCGAGGCGGTTGCTGAGCGGAATCGGGAGCGCGATTCCCACCTGGCGGCTAGGACAGTCGCCAAGGTGACTCCCGGTCTTTCAGTGGCCCGGCGCGACTGAATGCGGCTTGCCTGAGGTTTGCGACTGAAGGAGTGTCACATTGGACGGACTCGAGAGACTGGTGCGGAGGCCGTGGAGGAACCAGGTGCAGGTCTTGACGCAGCTCGGCATCATGCCGGAGGCCGCCGCGGCGTAGATCGATCCGCTCAGCTGTGGCCGGAAGCTGGAAGCGGCGCAAGCGAGTCAGAAACCTCCTGGTCATTGAAGGTGCCCGTTCGAGACCGCCTGTTGGAAGTACTCGAGAATCTCAGTATTCTTTTACGTGATTCTAACTACACGAAATCAATTCCAGATGTCGAACCCGTACCCGCCAAGGTGGACGTTCCTCACGAATCACGCCGTGGTACTCCTCTGCATCGCAGGCGATCCTGGGATTCGGCTGCGAGACGTCGCGGATCGCGTCGGGCTTACCGAGCGGGCTGTACAGCGAATCGTCGCCGAGCTCACCGACGAAGGCTTTCTCACCAAGACGAAAGCGGGCCGGCGAAACACCTATGAGATAAACGCAAAGCGCCATCTCCGCCATCCGCTGGCCGATCACCAAGAGGTTGGCGAATTGCTCGGGATCCTCGCCTCCGACTGATGGCCCTCCCCTACCCGTCGGCAGTCGACCAGACGCATTTCCAGACTTCTCAAAAGCGACCTCGCCACGCGGCCGCCCGGGGCGACGGCCGTCTTTCTCCTGGGCCTGGAATAGTGATGCTCAAATCCGCTGGCCGAGTGGGGTGCATGGGACGGTCTGACCCTTCGACGACTCGTTCATAGGGTTGCGCCGTACTCCGGAACGCTTGTCGCGAGGGGACACCATTCATGTCGGGCGTGCAACCCGATTCAGAGACGAATGAGCGAGAGGAGGTACTCCTGCGGAAGCACGAGACGGCCGTCGTCGGCCTCGTTTCGCGCCTCCCACGCGGCGACGATCTCGGCCCGCAGCTCGGCGAAGCGATCTCCGAGCATCTGCCGCGCAGTCACGAGCGGTCCGAAGCGCTCGAGGAAATGATCGGCCCAGCCCTCGAGCGAGTCCCACTCGATCGTCGCCGAATGACGCTCGAAGTCGATCTCCTTCGCGGCAGGGCCGAACATTGCGCGGACGTGCGCCTCACTGCCCCAGAGGAGTGGCGGTAAGGCGAACTCGGGCGGGGGCGGCAGGTAGGCACCGGTCGCCCGGAAGACGTCGCCGGTCACGCCTTCGGGCGTCCAGCAGCAGATGCCGATCAGACCGCCCTTGCGACAGACTCGCGCTAGCTCGTCCGCGGCCCGCTGGTGGCGCGGCGCGAACATGTGCCCGAAGGTGGAGAGGACCCGATGGAACGACGCATCGTCGAATGGCAGGCTCTCGGCATCACCCTCAACCCACTCGATGTCGAGACCCTCATTGGCGGCCTTCACCCGTCCGGCTTCGAGGAGCTCCGGGACGAGGTCGAGGCCCGAGACCTGCGCTCCTCTCAGCGCCGCCGGCAGCGCTGCGTTGCCGGTGCCGCAGGCGACGTCGAGCACGTCCATTCCCGCGACCACGCCGGCTCGCTCCACCAGGAGCTCGCCCACGTCCGCGATCTGCTCCGAGAGCGTCGGGTAGTCGCCGGCCGCCCAGACCACCCGCTG
>CAYTCZ010000118.1:0-11573 GCA_964436315.1 uncultured Gaiellales bacterium
CAGGACGAACGGCCAAAGGTCGTTGCCCGAGAATCCCGTCAAGGCGGTCGTTGCCGCCACGAGTAGGCCTGCGTAGAGCACCGAGCCGACGTGCATGCCGACGGTGGTCTGGAACGTCGTCGATCGGCGTGAGACGATCGTGACCGCGAAGTCGGCAAGGCCCCAGCAGAGCGCTGCCAGAATGCCGAACAGAACCCCCATCGGGGTGCCGACCCGTCGTTCCCCGCTAGTGACCGCGGAGGCCGATGGCTCGTACTCGGATCGGCACGGAGTAGTCTTGGGCGAACTCCTCCGGCGTGCGCCGAATCCGCTTGATTCCCCAGTCGTACTTGTCCAGGAAGTCGGGAACCTGGTCAGCCGGCGGCTGATCAGCCGGGAGTTCGGCCTCGCCGCTCACGATGACGATATTGCCGCCGAGTCCATCACCGTCGAGGTGCAAGGCGACGCGGGGACTCCGCGCAATGTTCCGGAGCTTCTGAGTGGCAGGCTGGCTGTAGATCAGGAAGCTCTCACCTTCCCAGAGAAACCAGACAGGGCTCGGCTGTGGCATCCCGTCTTTCCGGACGGTTACGAGCCAGATAATCGATTCGGTCCGGAAGAGGTATTCGACCCGTGCACCAAACTCCGTCTTTCGATCAATCATCTCGCGACGGGAGTCTATTCGCGAACCGTGATGCTCTTTATATTGACAAATATCGATTTAGTCACTACACTTTTCCATCGATGGCTGTCGATCTAACCCTAGTCCCCAAACAAAAGCGACCCGCCGGTGAGGTGTGCTGCGAGCCGGTCGCCCGACCTGAAATCGACGGGCAAGAGGCCGAACGGCTATCAGCGATCGCGAAGGCGCTTGGTGATCCTGTCCGCCTTCAGATCGTCGACGTCCTTCGCCGGCACGCCGGCAAGGTCTGCGTGTGCGAGCTCGTCCCGCTGTTTGACGTCTCTCAGCCCACGATCTCACACCACCTCAAGGCGCTTCGAGCAGCCGGGATCGTTGGCGTCGAGCGAAAGGGACTCTGGGCCTACTACTACGTGTTGCCCGATGCACTGGAGGATTTGCGCTCATGGCTGAACTAGGTGAGATGAACGAGCTTCGCGAGATTGTCCGCGAGCGGTACGCGGCCGCTGCGAGCGCGTCGACCGGCTGCTGTGGCTCCTCGAGCTCTTGTTGCGGAACCGAGGAGCAGGCGGATTGCTTTGGCTCCGAGCTCTACGGGGCGAGTGATCGCGGCGAGATCCCAGAGGGAGCGCTCGACCTCTCGCTCGGCTGTGGCAATCCGACGGCCGTCGCCGAGCTTCACGACGGCGACGTCGTTCTCGATCTGGGTTCCGGCGCTGGGGCCGACGCCCTTCTCTCGGCCCGGCGGGTCTCGCCCTCAGGGCATGTCTACGGCCTGGATATGACCGATGAAATGCTCGAGGCGGCACGTGCTCACGCACGTGAGGCCGGCGTCGCGAACGTGGAGTTCCTGAAGGGATACATCGAGGAGATCCCGCTCCCCGACGCGAGTGTCGATGTCGTCATCTCGAACTGCGTGATCAACCTGTCAGCCGACAAGAGCGAGGTGATGCGTGAGGTCGCACGCGTTCTTCGGCCAGAAGGGCGGTTTGCCGTAACGGACATCGTCGCCGACGAGGCCATGAGTGATGAGATCCGCCTCGACATGGAGCAGTGGACAGGTTGCATAGCGGGAGCGCTTACGAAAGCAGAGTTCGTCGAAGCGCTCCGAAGCGCCGGTTTGGAGGCAATCGAGATCGAAGAGACCCATCGCGTCCACGATTCTGCTTCCTCGGCAATCGTCCGCGCTCGGAAGCCGGCGGCGGCTGCGACGGCGGCGTAGCGCTGAGACGGTCGCTTACCGAGCGTCCACCGAAACGCTGAAGTTGCCATCGACGTTTCGCTCCTTCAGTTGCCGCTCCAGGTCGCCGCCGACGGCGGTCTTCACGCTCTCCCGGATGCCCGCCAATACCTCGTCACGAAGCCGCTCGTCGAGACCTTTCTTCACCCCGGCGATCGTCTGCTTTCGAATCTCCTCGTCGACCTTCTTCTGAACGCCGCCGAATCGCGAGAATAGCCCGGCGAGCGATCCGGCGTTCTCGTTCACGATCTCCCGATAGTTGGCGACGGTGATCTCGACATCGATGGAGACGTCGATCGGTTCGAGCGTTTCCTCGACGTTCACCTTGACCACATCGCACCTCCGGTCGCGTTGCTCTGTCCTTGAGTTTCGGTCCAGCTCAAAGTGACTCTCGAAGAATCTGCTCGATGTCGTTGCGCTCGACCGGTCTCGGCGAGACGACCAGGAGTCGCTCCTGCTTGAGGGCTCCCGTCGTGAGTTCTGGGATGTCTTCTTCTCCGTAGCCGAACTCGGCGAGCGACGTCGGTGCCTCGATGTCGCGGAGGAGGCGGCCAAACTCGACTGAAACATCCTCGCCGCCCAACAGTCGGGCCGCCTCTCGGTGGCGCTCGGGGGTGGCCTCTCGCGTAAAGCGAAGCGAGGCGGGCGCCGTCACGGCGACCGAGAAGCCGTGCGGGATGAACGCACTCGGGTCCGGATAGCCGTCGGGCGTGTACTCGTGCTTCAGTGAGGCGATGGGATAGGCGCACGCATGCGGCAGATGGACGCCGGCGTTTCCAAATCCGATTCCGGCCGTCGTCGCGGCCAGCATCATCGCGCTTCGTGCCTCGAGGTCTCGGCCCTCATAGACAGCGCGGCGCAGGTACTTGCCGCCCGTTTCGATCGCCCGGCTACTCCAGAGGTCCGAGATCGGGTTCGCGCCCTGGTACGGAGGCCTCTTTTCGGGACCCGTGCGCTCCCGTTTGTCGAATGGGATTGCGGTGAAGGACTCGATCGCGTGACAGAGGACATCGATCCCGGCGGACGCGGTGACCGCAGGGGGGAGGTCCAGGGTCAGCTCCGGGTCGACGATGCCGATTCGGGGCCGCAGATAGCGGTGCGAGACACCGGTCTTCACCTTGAGGCGTGGGAAGTCGATGATGGCGACGGTCGTAGCTTCACTGCCGGTTCCGGCCGTCGTCGGCACGGCAACAAGCGGAAGGAGAGGGCCGGGCACCGGCGTTGCGTTGCCGATCGGCAGGTTGACGTAGTCGAGGAGATCTCCGCCGTGCGTGGCAAAGAGCGCCGACAACTTTGCCGTATCGATCGACGAACCCCCGCCGATGCCGACGAAGCCGTCGAACTCACCGGCCGACGCGAACTGAACGGCCTCGAGTATCGAGTCCTCGTTTGGCTCGATTCGAACCCGGTCGAAAGTCTCCGAATCGATTCCCCGTGCATCAAGGCTCGCCTTGACACGCTCTGTGATTCCGAGTTCTCTCACGTGTGGGTCACTGACAAGCATGGCTCGAGTGGCACCGAGGCGGCTGAGGTGAAAACCGGTCTCGTCCGACGCACCCGCGCCGAAGACGATCGGCGTTGCCTCGACCGTGAAGACGGTCTCGGTCATCCCGCTGCGGCCTCCTCCTCGTCCTGCCAGGCGGACAGTCCGAGTAGTTCGTTCAGCTCGCCGAAGACCATGAGCCGATCGAGTATCGGCTCCGAGGTTCCATGGCCCTCGAGCGCGCGCGCAACGTCGACGGCGGATCGGGCCGCAGCGAATAACGAGGTGGACGGGAACAGCGCGATCGCGTAGCCGAGCTCGCTAATGGTCGTCGCGTCCAGGAGGGGCGTCTTTCCGTGCTCTGACATGTTGGCGACCAGCGGTAAATCGAGCGACTCTGCGATCTCTCGCATCTCGTCCTCAGTGCGTGGAGCATCGGGGAAGAGAACGTGAGCCCCGGCGTCTTCGTAGGCCTTGAGGCGGTCGATAGCATCGGCGAGCCCGGTCACCGCGATCGCGTCGGTTCGCGCGATGATCAGCGTCTCGGTGTCCTGACGTGCGGCCAGTGCCGCCCGGACTTTCTTGACCATCTCATCGCGCGCGATCACCTTCTTGCCCTCCATGTGCCCGCAGCGCTTCGGGAAGACCTGATCTTCGATCTGAATCGCTGCCGCGCCGGCCCGTTCGTACTCCCGGACCGTGCGCGAGACGTTTGTCAGCTCCCCGAAGCCTGTGTCGGCATCTGCGATGAGCGGCACTGATACCCCGCGAGAGATGCGCTCGATGTGTGCGGTCATCTCGCTCTGCGTCATGAGGCCGATATCCGGGAGCGCGAAGTTCGCCGCGGCGGCCGCGTAGCCACCCGTGTAGACGGCTTCAAATCCGGCCTGTTCGAAGACGCGCGCGACGAGAGCGTTGTACGCCCCCGGCACGAGCAGAACCTCTCCCGTCGAGAGGCGCTCGCGGAGTCTGCTTGCAGCCGTCGACATCCGCAGGAGCCTAACGCCTCAGTAGCCCATCGCCGCTGTCATTCCGGCGCGACCAGTCCGTCGGGCAGGTCGCCGAAGTCGAAGCGTGGCGGGTCGCCTCGCTCCCTGCGCATCGCCGCCCGGAGTTCTTCCGTCGCCTCCGGATCGCTGACTACCACGCCGTAATCACTGCGCGCGGTCTCAGCGGAAACGAGATGCCGGCGCACATCGCGCTCGACGTTCTCTGCCGGACGATCGAGCGGATCGCCCCATCCGCCTGCTCCGGCGGTTCGGAAGATCAGCCGGTCCCCGGGAGCCACCTCGAAGTTGTCGACCTTGGACGCCAGCTCGACCGTCTGTCCGTCAGCTCGGACGATGGTCTTGTGCGAGCGGCCGCCGTGTCGGGCGCCTCCGATGCCCCATGGATCGAGTATCGCTCGATCGTCGTTGATGGTGACCCCACCAGGCTCGAGGAAGCGATAGACCTTCTCGATGCCCGTGCCGCCGCGGTGGAGCCCGGCGCCTCCCGAATCGATCACCGGCTCGTACCGCTCGACGACCACGGGATAGTAAGACTCCATGTACTCGGCGGGGGTCGTCCGGAACAGGGGCCACCAGGAGTGGCCGTCGAGGCCGTCGCCCGCGGGCCGACCCGGGAGTCCGCCGAACAGGAGCTCCACCATCTGGAAGTAGTCACCCTGCCCGTCTATACCGGCGTAGACGAGATAGGGACTCGTGCCGTAGCCGGCCGCCATCGAGAGATCTGGTGCTTCCTGGCCAAGTGCTCCCGATTGACAGTCGAAGAATCTCGTGTGGATGTTCAGCCGGTTCGACAGCGGGGCAGGAAACGTGGGATTCAAGAGAGACCCCTCCGGCAGGATGACCTCAAACACGTCGTTGTACCCCTCGTTGAACAGGATCGCCGGGTCGAACGCCATGATCAGGTAGACGCCGAAGAACATCTTGCAGAGGCTCTCGTGGATATGGAAGTTGATCGAGCCAGGAGCCTGAGAATCGGTACCCGTCCAGTCGAAGATGGCCTTATCGCCCTCTCGCCAGATGGTGAGCTGGAGCTTGAAGGGGCCGTTGCCGCGCCCGTCGTCGTCGACCCAGTCCCAGAAGGTGACCTTCTCCTCCGGGATGTATCTGCGGATGAGCCTGATCATGCCCTGTTTCGTCCGCTCGAGGAGTGCATCGCACGCGGCCACGTACGTCTCGCGGCCGAAGCGATCGCAGATGTTGATGACCCGTGCTTCCGCAGCTCGACAGGCGGCGATGATCGCCATGAGATCGGAGTGATTCATCTCCGGCGTCCGCGTGTTATTCAGGATGATGCTGAGCGCGGTCTCGTTCAGAACGCCCCGGTCGATGAGCTTGACCGGAGGGATCCGCAGTCCTTCGTCCCAGATCGAGAGTGCGTCCGAAACCTGGCTTCCCGGCACGCGTCCACCGACGTCCATCATGTGGCCGAAGAGGCTCGAGAATCCGACGAGCACCGACTCGTGAAAGATCGGGACGATGACGAGCCAGTCGTTCGCGTGCGAGATGGATCCCTTGCAGAGGTAGGGATCGTTGAGCAAGACGACGTCGCCTTCGTTGATCCTGCCCTCGAAACGCTCGATGACTTCGGGGATGTACGAGCCGAACTGACCCACAACCATCTGGCCACCGGCGTTGGCGATCATCGGAAACTCATCGTGCTGCTCACGGATCGTCGGCGACATTGCGGCTCGGCGGACCACCTCGTCCATCTCGAACCGAGCGTTCTTCAGGGCGTGCTCGATGAGGTCGAGTGTGACGGGGTCGATTTGGCGCTCCGCCATCAGGCGTCCTCTGCGCGTATCAGCAGATTGAGCCCAGCGTCGACGGTCGCGACGTAGCCGGGCAGGACCAGCGTCGTTGCGTCGTACTGCTGGACGATCGCCTGGCCGTCGATTCGCATCCCGGGTTCGAGACGCGATCGCTCATAGAGAGGCACCTCGTGCCGGTAGCCCTCTGACCACACCTCGTGAACGTCGATCTGGGCAGAGGACGGGTCGGCATCCGTCGATGCGTGCTCTGGAAGCTCGGGCTTGACAAGCTGACCGCGGGCACGTGTTCGAAGGTTCACGAGTTCGACAGCACCAGGCAATGAGAAACCGTAGAGGCGGTCGTGCGCCTCCCGAAATCGATCGGCGAGCTGCTCGAGGCTGAGACGTTCGAGTTCCTCAGCAGTTACCTCAACCGGAAGTTCGTACCCCTGTCGGTAGTACCGCATGTCGACGACGTAGGAGAGGCTCTGATCTTCCTCTGGCACATGCTCTGCCTCCAGCCAGGCGCGGGCCTGCTCGGCCGACCTCTGCAGGACGGACCGAATCTCGTCAGCCGTGGCTCGATCCGTCGTACGGATGTAGGTCTGTCCAAACTCGTTGCGAACGTCGGCTGCGACAAACCCGAGGGCGGAAAGCACGCCTGGTTCGTGCGGGACGATCACCGGGAAACAGCCGAGCTCGGCGGCGAGCGCGTTGGCATGGAGGCCTCCGGCGCCCCCGAATGACACGAGAGCGAAGTCGCGCGGGTCGAGTCCCATTTGAACGGTCACCACCCGAAGGGCCCCGAGCATGTTCTCGTTCACGATCTCCACCATCCCCTGGGCTGCTCGGTGCACATCGATGGCAAGTTCGTCAGCGATCGTCTGTACCGCGGCGTGCGCCGCGTCGACATCCAGCTCCATCGCTCCGCCGAGCAGACGCGGCGGCAGGTGACCCAGTACGACATTGGCGTCGGTGACTGTCGGCTTGGTACCGCCACGTCGGTAGCAGGCCGGTCCAGGATCGGCTCCGGCGCTTTGCGGCCCGACCCGGAGTGCTCCGGTGACGGGTGAGACGTGCGCGATCGAGCCCCCGCCCGCGCCGATCGACTCGACGTCGACGGAGGGGGCGCGCACGGGGAACGAGCCGACCCGCGTCTCGCGTGTCACGGTTGGGACTCCCCCAAAGGAGATGGCGACGTCGGTAGACGTGCCGCCCATGTCGAAGGTGAGTATCCGGTCGAAACCGGCTCGATGAGCGACGAAGGCGGCTCCGTTTACCCCGCCGGAGGGACCCGAGAGGACCGTGTTGACAGGATGCTCTCGAGCACCCTCGACCGACACCAGTCCGCCGTCGGAGCGGACGATCTGAAGCGGCGCGTCGATTGCGGCCGCCCGAAGTTTCGCTTCGAGGCTCGTGAGGTAGCGGACCAAGGTCGGGCCGACGTACGAGTTCATCACCGTTGTCACCGCGCGCTCGTACTCGCGGAACTCAGGTGAGATCTCAGAGGAGATGGACACCGGGAGACTGTCGTCGCAGATCTTCCTCAGCAACTGTTCATGTGTTGCGTTTGCGTAGGAGTTCATGAGGCAGATCGTGATTGCCTCGACGCCGCTCTGTTTCAGGTCGGAGACGGCGAGCTTCGCGGCGTCTACGTCGAGCTCCTGGAGAATCGCCCCGCCGGAATCGATCCTTTCCGGAATTTCCCGAATGTCTTCGAATTCCACGAGGGGATCCGGCTTCAGGTAATTGAAGAAACCGAACAGTGGGCCCGGCGTCCAGGATTCGGCGAGGTGGAGGAGGTGCCCCCATCCCTGCGTGAGCAAGAGCCCGACGCGTGCGCCCTTCTCCTCCAGAACGGCATTCGTCGCCACTGTCGTCCCGTGGAGGACGGTTGCCAGGTCTTTCGCATCGATCCCGGCGCCCTCGGTCAGCTGCTCGATTCCGTCGAGTACGCCGACCGATTGATCCTCCGGTGTCGAGGGGGTCTTTGCCAACCAGAACTGCCCGGTGTCTGAGTCGTGGAGGAAGAGGTCGGTGAACGTCCCACCGACGTCGATGCCTACGCGCAGGTTCATAACCGGAGTGAGCGCATGGTGTTCAAAGGGTCGAGGGAGGTTGCTCGGTGCCGCCCAGAGGCTACTCGACCTCGGCCGGCCTGCGGTGCCTTCTCGATTCCGCGCCCACCAGCGCGCAGCAACCGGTTTTGACTACTCCGACCAATTGACGATGCGTTCCGACGAAGTTAGAGTTTTGATAGGTCTAAAAATGGCTTTGACTCGCAGACAGCTTATCGGCCTCTCGGCGCCCCTGATCGCGTCGATCCCAGCCGTGAAGTACGCAATCGACGAGGCTGCGGCCCAGGACGGCGGTCTGACGCCCCTCGACGAAGATCTTGATCCGCATGATCACACGCACGCGGCCCACATCGGCGCCGAGGTTCCGGCACCGGGCGGACCGCACGATCTCGATGACCTTCTCTACCCGCCTGCTCCGACGCCGTACGAGCCAGGACGGCTAAAGGAATACGACTTCGTCGCCGTCGACCGAGACGTCGAAGTAGCGCCGGGGATCTTCTATCCCGCCTGGACGTACAACGGGACGGTACCGGGCCCGATCATCAGGGCGACCGAAGACGATCTCCTTCACGTGAACTTCCGAAACGCGGGCACGCATCCGCACACGATTCACTTCCACGGTATTCATCCGGCCAACATGGACGGCGTCTTCGAAGTCGTGGACGTAGGGGAGACGTTCGTCTACGAGTTCCCGGCGAAGCCGTGGGGTTGCCACCTCTACCACTGCCACTCGACGCCGCTCAAAAAGCATGTCGCCAAGGGCCTGTACGGCGCTTTCATCGTCGATCCGCCTGAGCCACGGCCGCCCGCCCAGGAACTCGTTATGGTGATGAACGGATTCGACACCGACGGGGACGGCGAGAACAACTTCTACACCGTCAACGGCAAGTCTTTCTACTACGCCAAGTATCCGATCATCGTCAAGCGGTCACAGACCGTTCGGATCTACCTCGTCAACATCACCGAGTTCGATCTGATCAATTCCTTCCACCTGCACGGGGACATGTTCCGGCTGTACCGAACCGGAACCACGCTCGACTACGAGTTCACGGACACGGTGATGCTGTGTCAGGGCGAGCGGGCCATCCTCGAGATCGACTTTCAGAACACCGGGGTCTTCATGTTCCACGCCCATCAGGCCGAGTTCGCCGAACTCGGTTGGATGGGCTTCTTCAACGTCGTGGAGTGAGGAGCAATGGAATCTAGTGCCGTAACTGGTGAACAAAAGGTCGAAGCGCCGCGACGGCAGATTCGCTGGCGGCTCTGGGCCCTCGTCCCGATCCTGCTGCTCGTCGCCGCGGTCTCGATTTTCGCTGCCGCCGGTGGCTCGCTCGTTGACCTGGTTGGCACGAATCCGCCGCCCGCGGACGAGTTCGACATCCGCCGAGTGGAGTTCAAAGAGGGCGAAATCAGAGTCTCCGTGACGAACCCGCAGACCGACGAGCTGACGATCGCCTCGGTAACCGTCGACGATGCCATCGTCAACTACGAGGTTGACGGGTCGGCAACCCTCGGCCGGCTTGGCTCGAGCACGGTGGTGATCCCCTACTTCTGGGTCGAGGAGGATCCGTACGTCATCGGGATTACGAGCTCGAGCGGTATCGAGTCGGCAGTGGAGATTCCGGCGGCAATCGAGACGAAGGGTGCAACGCCTGAAGGATTCCTCGGGTACGCGATCATCGGTTTCCTCGTCGGGATCCTCCCCGTGGCCCTGGGCGTGGCATGGCTTCCCTCGCTTCGGCACTTGAGCGCCAAGTGGCTGTCCGCCTTCATGGCACTGACGGCGGGACTGCTCACGTTCCTCGCCTTCGATGCTCTTGCGGAGGCGCTCGAGTTGCAGGCGCTGCTTCCGGGGGCTCTCGGTGGGGTCGGTCTCGTCGTCCTCGGTGTCGCAGCCAGCTATCTCGCGCTCGCCTGGACTGCGGGAAGGTTTTCGGTCAAGGCAGGGCGCGAGCGAAACGCCTCGCTCAGCGGGGTGGCCCTCGCAACGCTCGTTGCCGTCGGCATCGGCTTGCACAACCTGGGTGAAGGCTTGGCGATCGGAACGTCGTTCGCGCTCAGCGAGATCGTTCTCGGATCGTTCCTCATCATCGGCTTCATGGTCCACAACATCACCGAAGGTCTCGCGATCGCGAGCCCAATTGCGGATGGCCACAAGCGGCCCAGCATCGGAAAGCTGGCCGGGCTCGTGCTCATCGCCGGCGTTCCTGCCATCCTCGGCGCCTGGATCGGCGGCTTCATCACCAACGACGTCCTCGCGGTTCTCTTCTTCTCGATCGCTGTTGGCGCGGCCCTGCAGGTTGTCGTCGAAGTCGGTCGGTACGTCTCGAAGCGGGCGCCGGGCGGCCTGAGCTCCGGCTACGTCATTGGGGGCTTCCTCGTGGGAGTCCTGGTCATGTACCTCACGGGCCTGCTGATCGGATAGCCCATCGATGCCGGCCCAGAAACTGAGTGAGGCTGTCCAGGACTACCTCCGCGAGATCTACAAGATTCAGAGCCGAAACGGGCGCGCAAGCACATCGGCGATCGCCGAGGCGATGGAGGTTTCGCCGTCGTCGGCGACCTCGATGGTGAAGAAGCTGGCGTCGCTTTCGCTCGTCGAGTACACGCCGTATCGGGGGGTGCGGCTCACGAAGCTCGGCGAGGAAACGGCACTCGAGTTGATCCGTCACCATCGGCTGCTCGAGCAGTATCTCGCCGAGACCCTGGATCTTCCGATCGACGAGGTGCATGTCGAAGCCGACCGACTCGAGCATGCTCTCTCCGAGGAGCTTGAAGCCCGGATCGACGCGTCTTTGGGTCATCCGACGCGCGACCCCCATGGAGATCCGATTCCGAACCAGCGCCTCGTAGTCGTGCATGACCGCTCGAGTCCTTTGGCTTCCGTCCCGGCCGGGACTTACGTGGTCATCACCCGGGTGCCCGACGGCGATTCGGATCTCCTTCGCTATCTGGCAGAGCTGGGGCTCGTTCCAGGCCAGAGGATCCTGGTCAGAGAGGCCGCCCCCTTTGGCGGACCGCTCACGCTCAAGTGGAATGGTGTCGAGCACGCTATCTCGCGCGAACTCGCAGCCGAGATCCAAGTCGCGTAAGCGAGAAGGTGAGAACCCGCCTGCTTCTTGCCGGGGTGCTCGGAGTTCTCGGCGTAGCCGGGGTGATTGCTGCAGTTTTGCGGCGGCCGGCCACGGCAATTGCCACACGCTCGCGGCGGCCGGCTCGGCGGGGACGATCGGGCCGAATCTCGACGCGCGAACACCGCGCTATCTCATCTTCCGCGACCAGGTCCGACGCGGAGGCGGCGGGATGCCTCGTACGAGGGAACGTTGACCGACGAGGAGATCGAAGACGTGGTCGCCTTCGTGCTGGAGTTAGCTCGCCCGTAGCGGTTGCTAGAC
>CAYTCZ010000119.1:0-11557 GCA_964436315.1 uncultured Gaiellales bacterium
GGGCTTGCTCGGAGCGGGAGACCGGACTCGAACCGGCGACATTCAGCTTGGGAAGTGCTCTTGGACGGATCCGCTCATGTCCGCTGGTGTCCTCTAGCGTCCGATATTCGTGGGGTATTCGTGCTTTCTCCGTTGACGCGATCGGCCGGTGGAGGACACTGGGGGACAAATCGAGGGGACCATCTCGGGGACCATTCTGCGGGTCCCAGGTCGTTCCCCCGAGCGGAGGACCCATGGCCAAGAAGCGGAAGCGCCGAACTCGTACCAGCCACCCCGGAGTGAAGCTCAAGAAGCGCTCGCTGAAGTCCGGCAGGGTCTCGTGGCGGGCTCACTTCACCGACCCCGACACCGGCAAGGAGGTCGCGATCACGCTGAAGCAGACGACCCACGAGGCGAGGGTGGTCTGGGCTCGGCAGAAGTCGCAGGAGTTGGCGCGCATCGTCATGGACCGTGCCGCCGGCATCGAGCCGGACAAGCCCGGGCCGACCCTCGAGGCCGCCCTCGAGGAGTATCTGAAGGACGCCCGAGCGCGACTGCGCCCCCGCACCCTGGTTGCCTACCAGGCGGCGTTCCAGCGGCTCACGGACTGGGCGCCCGGGGCCTCCGTCCAGCGCACGTCGGACCTGTCGCGACGACACCTCGCCCAGCTCCGAAGCCATCTCATCCAACTTCCGCGGAGCAACCGTCGCGGTGGGACTCCGCGGGTGAAGGCCGGGAACCAGCAGAAGAACGGCCGGGGTGGCTATCGCGCGCCGGTGACAGTCAACGGGGAGCTACGGGCGATCAAGACATTGCTGACGGCCTGGCGCCGCAGGGAGTACCTGCCGAGCCTCTCGAGCGATGACATCGCGGATTCCCTTCGGGCGCTCCCTGTGGCCAAGGATCCCCCGGTGGTGCTCCGCGAGGTCGACATCGAGCAGCTGCTCGCGTCGGCGATGCGACACGACGCCGAGTGCTACGACATGACCCGCGAAGAGCACCAGGGCGCGCGGCCGGTCGGGACCACGCCGAAGTACCCGCCGATCTCGCCCTTCGTCGCCTACGTCCTGCTCACCGGATCCCGGCTGAACGAGGCGCTCTCCGTTCGGTGGGCAGACATCGACCTCGACGTACTCGATCGCGACGGCCGCAAGGCAGGAGAAGTCCGCCTCGGGTCTTCCGTGACCAAGACCCGGCACGGCCGGACGATCACCCTCGAGGTGTCGCCGGGGCTCCGACGTCTGCTGCTCGCGATGAAGCTCCAATCGACCGGGGCCTACGTCTTCGGTGGCGACGAACCGCTATCGGAAAACGTGGTGAACAACGCCCGCCGGCGGATGATGGCCAAGTTCGGCGCGCCGGCCTTCGACTGGAAGAGCCTGCGAAGCACCTGCGCCACGTATCTGACCAACGCGCCGGGCATCTTCGGTGCAGCCACCGTCTTCCTGAGCGCCCGCCAGCTCGGGCACAGCGTCGCGGTTGCCGAGCGGCACTACCTCGACGTGCACCGAGGGATTCCCCGTGAGGCTCGGTCCCTGGATGAAGCGATGGGCATCGCTGCGGGCATCCACCGGCTATGGGAGCATGTCAGCGCGGGTCCGCCGGTGGCCCAGGGGGCCTGAGGCTGGCCGGTCGTCCGACGGTTGGCGGACCAAGCCTTGCGGTCGTCACCTCGAGGTAGCCGCCGGACTATCGCGGGCGGCGGATAGTCGTGCGTGAGGGCGCGGTCGGAGGTCGCGAGTGGGATTTGGCTATCGGGTAGCTGATTCGTATGACCACCGAATCACCACCCGCCGACCTTGACCGCGCGCCGCGATGGCTGCGCGTGGACCAGGTCGCCCGCCTCGCCCATGTCACTCCGCGGACCGTGCGCCGTTGGGTTGCGAAGGGCCTTCTCGTAGCCTCCAAACCCGGGGGCGGCAGGCTCATCGTCTGCCGAGACAGCCTGCGTGACTTGATCGCCCGGACCACCAGGGGCTGACGTCGTGGCGTTTCACTATCAGAAGCTCCCGCACGCCGTCTTCGACCTGTTGCTCATGGATCCGTCGCTGCTCGGCGGCCCCCTGATGGCCTACTTCGCGTTGCGGAGGTTCTTGTGGACCAAGGTTGCCGGTGGCACCCGCCGCGTGTGCGATCTGACCCAGCGGGGACGCGCCGTTGCCTCGGTAGGTCAGTGGAAGGTCGGGGCGAGCCTCGGAGTGGGCCGCCAAACCGTCTGCCGCCAGCTCCGTGTTGCGAAGAAGGAGGGGTGGATAACTGTTCTCCCGGAGAAGGGACGCGCAGCGCTCTACGAGCTGGGCACCTGGGGAGAGGTGCCGAAGGAGATCCGCGAAGACAAGACATGCAAGCGGCCCACCTTCTTCTTCGACGTATGGCTACGTGAGTTCCGGCGGGAGGTCCTGTCGTCCCTTCAGTCCTCGCGCCCAGAAGGCGTCACGTTGAGCCTGAGGGACTTCGACATGGCAGCTCGCCGCGACCACGTACTTGGGGTTCTCCGGATGAGGAAGTTGGCTTCTTGATGTCCGGCTACCTGCCGCGCTTGCGCGTCTTCTTCCTTGCTGCTGCGACGATACGCAGAATCGGAGCAGCTCTAGGTGTTAACGTTCTTCTGTGCCGTTGGGCGCACACCCCCTGTCGCTTTCACCGGACGGGAGGTATCGCTTTGCCGCGACACGTAGCGGCAGAAGTAGGCCGGCGATGAGTCCGATGGAAGGGCTATCGCTCTACAACGCACTCCTCCGGGTCGCGAGCCCGGAGGCTAGCCCTCGGACCGTCCGGCGCACCTCGGACAAGCTGGCGATCCGGCGCTACCTTAAGTGGTGCCGCGAGCAGCGGATCGACCCAGGCAGCTTCATGAGGTTTCGGTTCGCCATGATCCGAAGAGGCGGGCGCTTCCCAAGGCTCAGCTCGCTGGCCTCCGAGCGCCTGCTCGAGCACTTCGAGACTTGGGACGACCCGCACCTCCGGAGGGAGTGGGAAGATCGCCTAGAGCAGCGCTCTGGTACTCGCATAGAGCAGCTCGTCCGCGACCTGTTGCGCCTCGCCCCGCTCCAGGAGGCAGTGCGCCATCGGCGACATCTCGAGGGAAGGGTGGCGCTGTGTCGCCTCGTGGATCTCGATATTACGGGGGGCTACGATCCACGGTCGGCCATCTGCCCTGCGTGTAGCGAAAGGGCTGGATGTGCCGCGGACGCTCACAAGTCGATTGGCTTCAGCGTGGCCCACCTGCGGGCAGGCGAGTTGGGCAAGCTCCCACCCGGGATCTTGTCTGTCGTCCGTAGAGTGTCTTCCGAAGAAGAATGACAGCTGCCGAAGGCGGCCACGACTATCGTGGTCAGGCGATAGTCGTGGCCTGGATTTGAGACAAACGTTGGATCGTTGTGCTCGTGGGTGACAGGTGCCTGATTCCGGGCTGGCGCAGATTGACCTGCTCGTCCCCGGCCTTTCACGACTTGGTTGGAGCGGGGCCGCAGCGATGGTCGTCGTCACACTCGACGGCTAGACTCATGTCGTGTCGACTATCGTCGTTCTCGCTACGGAGTGGCTCCCTTCCAAGGGCGGGCTGTCGGCGTTCAACATGGAGCTCTGCCTCGCGCTCGCTCGTGTCGGGCACGAAGTCCACTGTGTGGTTCCGCGGTGCTCTGAGGAGGATCGGTCCCACGCGCTCGACGTTGGCGTCACTCTTCATAGTGGGGCAGACCAGGGAGTGCTGGATGGTGCTCCCTTCGAGTTGGGCGTCAAGCCTGACATTGTTGTCGGACACGACCGGCCCACGGGTCCGAGTGCAGCGAGGTGGCGTGAGAGACATGTCGGGGCTCGGTTCGCTCTGATTCTTCACGTTCACCCCGGTCAGATCGATGGACTGAAGTCAGACGCATCAATCGCAGCAAGGTCGGGGCGGGTTCGCGATACGAAGAGGCTCATCGAGCACGCCGACGCAGCATTCGCGGTAGGATCGCAGCTGACTGATTGGTGGAACGCCCAGGCACCGGACCTTGCAGTCCGACCATTCGTTCCGGGATTGCCCACGACTCTCCCGGACGACGGCGCGAGTCCCGTCGAGCATCCTCGGGTGATGCTTCTGGGGCGGGCGGAAGACGCTGAGCTGAAGGGGGTGGGCGTTGCGGCTCGGGCGATGCGGATCGTTACGGAGAGCGGGTTCCCGAACGCCGAACTGATGGTCCGGGGAGTCGCCGCCGGGACCGAGAACGCGTTCGAGAGGGAGGTCCGCGCAAGTTACCCGAAGCCGAAACGATTCTACCCGCAGCCATTCGACCCAAGTCGGAAGACCATTGCGCACGACCTTCGCTCAGCCGCGCTGGTCTTGCAGCCATCGCTCGAGGACGGGTTCGGGCTGGTCACGCTCGAGGCGATCTCGGTGGGCACCCCTGTGCTAGTTAGCGAACGGGCTGGAGTAGCTCGGCTTCTCAAGCGGGTGGATCCCAAAGCCGCGGAGTCCGTCGTGGTCGAAGCCGGCAATCCGGATGCATGGGCCCAAGCCATCGCGGGTGTGCTTGGGGAACCCGTTGCGGCAAGGGCGGTCGTGGGCGCACTGAAGGAGGCAATCGAGGACAAGCATAGCTGGGATTCCGCAGCGACCGATCTCGTGAATCGCACGTCGGCGGCACCGAGGATTCCGGGAGCGCCACGCGAGACCCTCCTCGAGACGTGTTGGAGGGTCTCGACGGCGGTCCGAGAGTACCCCCGCAAGACCGACGGTCATTGGATTCTCCGGGAGCGCGAGCAGTCCGCGATCGCCTCCTGGCTGGAGACGGACTTGCCCCAGCACGAGAACGGAGCCCTTCTGGTCGTTGGTGCGCCTGGGACCGGCAAGAGCGCGCTGCTGGGCTGGCTCGTCCATGAGGCTAGAGAGGGCTATGCGCCGGTCCTTGCCGTCAAAGCAGACCAGCTTCCACCTAGAGTCGACACACCTGAGCAGCTGCGCGCCCACCTTGGCCTTCTTGCCCCTGTCGAATCTAGCCTTCAGGAGTTGGTGGCCCTCTACGGCACCGCAGTGCTGGTGGTGGACCAGCTGGACGCGCTCTGTGAAGTGGTGGACTCACACACAGGCCGTTTGAACGCTCTTCTCGCCGTCATCCGTCGAGCGATCGAGCTGGACGGCGTTCGGGTGGTGGCGTCAGTCCGTCCGTTCGAGCTGCTCCACGAAGCTCGGCTACGTCGGGTCGCTGATGGGGCGCGCAAGGTTCATCTGGGCGGATTGTCCCCCAAACACCTCAGCAGTCTGCTCGCGCCATGCGTCGTGCCGACTCCCGCAGATCCCCACCTTTCCACCCCACACGCTCTTGACCTGATGGTTCAACTGCGGTTGAAGGATGGGGCCAGATTCGGATTTCCGGATTCGGTTGGTCAGTTGCGGGAGCGCTTCTGGCGCCGGGCTATCGCTGACGACCCCTTGCGGGAGGAAGCCGCACTCACCATCGCGGGCGCGATGGACGCATCGGGCATGCTGTGGGTTCAGCCCCCTCAGAACCTCACAGCTGCAGTCGCCGCGCTCTTGGAGGCGGGGCTTCTGTTAGCGGATCACGCGACTGGCCGGGTCGGGTTTCGGCATCAGTCATTGAGCGACTTCGCCCGTGTCCGGGCGCTGATTCGCGACGATGAGCTTGAGGAGCACATTCGGAAGCATCAGAGCAAATTGGAGATCCGACCGCTGGTTCGAAGCGCCCTCGTCTATCTCCGCGAGACCGAACGACGCCAATACCATGCGCTGGCTGGGGGGCTTCTGAAGACGGCGGCGCTTCACGTCAAGCTACTAGTGGTCGATACCCTATTGGAAGCCGCGAGCCCCAGCCCCGTGGAGCAAGCGTTGTTTCGCGAGGCGGTTCGAGATCCTGCGACGCGCCGTCGCGCGCTGGGGGGAATCCGCCATCGTGGGTGGCTGACCGCACTGGAGACTTCTCTGACTGGTTGGATGGTGGACCATCCAGACGAGGCGGAGCCGATGGCGGCACGCTACCTCCGGCTCGCGCCACTAAGCGCAGTGCGTGCACTTGAACTCAGCTGGGGTGGGGACCCCAATGGGCGGTCGCGCATCACCCGGATCCTGTCGCGCGCGGAGAGGTTGGGTCCCGAGGCAGACTCGTTGGTGGGTCGGATTACCCCGCATCTGGTGAGAGAGTCTCGATTCGAGTTCGGCCCCATCGCCGCGGCTATCGCGACTGACTCGCCCATGCGTGCGGCCAAGTTCCTCGCGAGCTGTCTCGCCGAAGTCTACGGGGCTGGTTGTAATGGGGAGGAGGTGTCTGGCGATGCACGAGTGTTCGATGAGCTTGAATTGCTTGAGGTCGAGCCTGAGCCCCTGTTGGACCTGTTCGAGCCCATCGCCGATGCGTGGGACATCGAGTCTTTCCGTCCACCGCTCTACAGCTGGTCCTTTGACTTGGACGAAGCTCTGGATCGCTTGCTGGCTACTCTGCTGACGAAGTCACCGGCGTTGTTTTTCGCCCGGGCATCGCGGACAGAGGAGCGTGCGGGATTGCGTCGGTACGCCAAGGTCATGGGCAGGTCCCACGGCAGCACACGAGCCAAGGTTTTGTGGCTCCTGGGCGGACAGGAACGGTTGGGCCTCGACCCCGAATCCAGCGACGTCGTTGCGAGTCTCCGTGACTTGGACACCGAAGCCGTTGGCAAGCTCGATGAGGCGATCGGGGAAGTTGCCCTCTACACACGATTTGGCGAAGACGAGTCGGCCGCGGATCGACGGCGACGGCTGCGTGCGAACCGCAAGTACAGACTTCATCTCCGATCATTGCTGCCTCAACAGTTTCGGGCAGCACCGCGGCGGCGCTTCGATGAGGATGAGGAGGCCCAGCTTCCAGGACCGCCCTTCGAGCCGCATCGCGGAGGACGAGGCGGCTTCGTCGTAAGCCCCATGACCAAGGAGCAGCTCGTCGCCGCGCGTGACGCGGACGTTCTGGAAGCGTTGAAGCGCGACCGCCGCCCATTCGAATTTGATGATAGCGATCGGCCAATCGGGGGACCCAGAGAGATCGTCTCAGAGCTGCGGGAGCTGGCCGAGGACGAGCCCGAACGGGTGTTACGATTGGTTGAGAAGATGCGAGACGAGGGGCAGGCTCGCGGACTGTTGCTGGCCCTTGCGAAGCATCACCCGAACCCGGCCGCGATTGAGCGCCTGGCGGTCTCCTTGTTCGATGTTTCCGATAGTCCTCTGCACGTTGATGACGAGTGTGCCTGGGCCCTCTCGGAGCTCACCAAGCGCATCGAGCTTCGCCCGGCGACGATCGAGGCTCTGACCGCACGGCTCGACTCCGCGGGCCCGGCCGAGGCAGAACGGGCTGACACGGACGACGATGTCCAACACCTTCTGCTCTTCCCTGGACAGACGTTGGGCGGGGTCATTCCTCCCGGCGCGTATCCGTGGCTAATGGCCTTGGCCAGATACCTGCTGAGGGAGGGAGGGATCGCTCCGGAGACCTGGGCGCGGGCTTTTCGAGCCGTTCTGCGAACTGGTTCCCCTCCTCGAGCCATCCCGATGCTGCTGAATCAGGTCGCCCACTGCTGGCCGTTGCTGGGGGGTGACCACTGGTTTCCCCTGGTCGAGGAGGCTACGCGCGGGCCACTGTCGCCGGAGATGGCGCAAGCCGCCACTCACCTTCTTGCACTCCATCGTGGGAAGTTGACTGCTGGCCAGATGGAGTTGTGGCTCATGCGGTTGGTGCAGAGCGGCTACGAGACTGGTGCGGCCGAGCTTGCTGTCCTCCTGTCGACGGAACGCGGAGCCCACTCCAGCGTGGCGAGCAAGCTGTTGTCGTCTTGGATTCAGACCGACGGCTGCGAGGGCTACGCCCGGGGGGTCATGGGCGCCATCGACGGGCTGCTCGGTACGAACGATCGTCGGACGGAAGTAGCACTGCTCGGCGAGCAATGGATCTCCCTGGCCGCTCCAGAGGACCTAGATATCGTCCTGAGTGCCGTAAGCGACGAATCCGTTTGGAGGCCGGACAACACCTGCGTTCGGCTGATCTCGCAGCTGCAGCGGCGGATCAGCGAAATGAGCGACGACGGCCTGTATAGACTGGGGACTCTGCTCGAGCGATTCCTTCGAGACCACCCACTCCTAGTGTTGTCCCTTGCCGACGAGATTCTGTCGGCGGTGCTCTCTCGAGAACCTGGCATTCACACGGCTCCGGTGATCGGTGACTGCCTCGCCGCGAGCATCTCGCTCCGGCTCGCCCTGCCGGACGAAAACGCACGGACGCATTCGCTATTCGAGCGGGCTCTCGCCGCAGGCGCACCTGCTGCCTTTGAGGCGCTGGACCGGCTCGATGGGCGCGACCAGCCGCGGGTCGTTCCGCGCCGCCGAGCACCTCGACGGGTACGAAGTAGGCGCCGAAGGCGGCGAAGGTGATGGCCAATGCCTAAGCCGCGAAAGCCGATTCGAGACCTCCATGAGATGGTGGATGGTCACTTTCTGGTGGATGAGGTTGTCTCGCCCACCGGGTGGCGGAGCAAGCAGGCGTTCGCCGCCTACGACCGCAAGTGGGGCATGCGAGGAGCATGGCTCGAAGCGCTTCTGACCACCTTCGACGAAAGCTGGTTGGTCGAGCAGAAGGACGTGGCGCACGTGGTCGCGCGTTGCATGTACTGGAGCTGGGAGCCCAGCCTGAGGAAGCTCGCGGACGTGGCCGACCTAGTGCTCGCGGTGCGAGAAGCCCAGTCTGGCGACGCCTCCATTTTGAAACGCATGAGGGTGCATGAGGAGTTCCTTGGCGCTTCGTTCGAGGCCAGGGTCGCGCGACTCCTGCTCGAGGGCGGCCACCCGTTCCGCTTTGAGTCGGCTGCGACGGCGGACTCGAAGGGATTCGACTTGGCGGTAAACGGCGCGGCGCCATTCAATATCGAGGTGAAGTCCAAGCAGAAGTGGTCGGTGGCCGACCAGGAGGAGGGGCTCGCATCTTGGATCTCCATGCTGCTTTTCCCGGAGCGGTTGGGATGGGATCTGTCGTTTCGCTGGGATCGGGAATCCCTGCGCCGATTCCTGCGCGAGCAGTCCGCCGAGGGACGGGAGCGCCTCGTCAGCGCCAGCGTCCGTGCGATTCGGACCTCGCTCGCATCCGGCGAGGGCGACCGCCGGTCAGCGAGTCTCGACGGGGTCGGAACCGTGACCCTCGCGCGTCTTGAGCCAGGTTCCGATGTAGCGTCCATGCAGACGGTTTGCGACCTGTCGGAGGGCCCGAACGATGAGGCGGCCCGCTTGGCCAAGGTCGTCGGGGAAGCCAGTCAGCAACTGCCGAGTGACCGACCGGGGGTAGTCTTCACGTGCGCCGAGCCCGACGTCGCGGACCGTGAGTTGGCTGTCGCCGCCGTGGAAGACATGCTCGTGCACGACGGCGCGCAGTATCCGCAGGTCGCGGGCGTCGTCGTCTTCTTCAGCACGGACGGCCTTGACGCCATCGTGGAGGAGACGTGGCCCTGCCGGAACCCACACTCGCCCTTTGCGTTCGATGAACTCGGCTTCGAGCCATGCATGGAGCCGCTCCAGCGACGCCGTTGGCCGGAGCAGGAGCCGGCGGGAGAGCCCCGATGACAGCACTGGTTCTCGAGTTGCAACGTGCCGCGATGGGCGATGAATCCATATCCAGCGTCCTGAGGAAGGCCGTCGCCGTCGCGAGCAAGCTGTCCGTGGGGGACATGGACACCTGGCTGTCGTACGAGCGCGACGGCTATCCACCGGAGGTGGAGGTTCCCGACTATCGGATAGTTGAAGCGCCCGTGCGGGCGCACAACCCGTACCACGGACTGATCCCGATCATGGTCGAAGAGACGGGGCGGCAGCAGTCGCGTGAGCTTCCGATTCGCCACCCAGTTGCTCGACTCGAGCATCTGGTCGAAGGAGAGGGGCAGCTCCACTCTCCTCTCGGAGTTGTGAAGGATGGCATCGTGACGCTTCCTACGTCGGCCATCCTTGGCCAGGACTCCCTGCACGCCATCCTCGATCGCATTCGCAACATCGTCCTCGATTGGTCACTCTCCTTGGAGAAGCACGGCGTTCTAGGCGATGGGCTGACCTTCACGGACAAGGAGCGCTCCGCCGCTCGGCAGATTCAACATGTGACCAATTTCTACGGCGCCGTCGGTCGGGCAATCGTCCAGCAAGGGAGTCCCGGAGCCGACGCGACGATGCAAGTCCAGCTTGCGTCGGTCCACTCGCTCGTCGAGCAGGTCCAGGCGAGCCTCAGCGACCTCGAGCCCGAATCACAGGGGCCGGCTTCAACTGCTCTCGCGAAGGTGAAGGAGGAGGCCGGAGCGGAGTCGCCAAAGCGCGCCAGAATGGTGAAGTGGCTGAAGGGACTCGGGGAGTCGTTGAAGGCCGGGAAAGCCGGCGCCGACCTGGTCGAGGCGGTCTACAAGCTCATCCAGTTCCTCGGCTGATGGATCAAGGAACTCTATCTCCGTGTGTTTGGCTTGGCCCGGCTCACCTGGGCGATCAGGCGCTACGTCTTCTTCTTCTGCCTGGCGCCTTTTCCAGTCACCGCCAGCACCTCCCAGCTGTCAGGGACATTGGAGAGGGCAATCTCTGACTCCAGTTGAGCAGGTGTGCAGAAGGCATCGGTCATGTAGATGATCCCGATGAACGAGGTCCAATCGCTCGATCCTGCATACCCGTGGATGTCCTCGTAGATCCCCCCGAGGTGAGTCTTTAGGTCTTGCTCTGAGTCCACGAACTTGTACTCAATGGCGACGCCGAGCGATCGCACTCCAAAGTCTGGTTTGCAGTTCTTCAGAGTCTTCTTGATCGTGAGTTCCCTCTCCGCATCCGGGAAGGCGTAACGCATCACTCGGTAGACCTCGTCCTGGACATCCTTTTCCTTGGAGGGAATGATCTTCGCGTCGCGGATGATGGATGGAGTCGAGAGGAGGAACTTCCTAAGGCGCTCCCTGTTGTACTCTCGGATGTGCTCGCCGCTACTGTCAGGTAGGTATGGTTCGAGGGCACTCAGGTACGAATGCAGTTGGTTTAGAGCGGGGTTGTAGAACTCCCCGATCCAGGGGGCCATTCGCAGATCTGTGGGCTTCCAATCCTCCGAATCGAACCACGCGGATAGACGGCGAAGTAGTTCGTGGAAGCCCATGGACTCCAGAGCCGACATGAGCACATACACGAGCTGCGTTTGGGTGTCCTTGAGCTGAAGCGCCAGGAGATCCTCTTCCTCGTAATACTCATCATCCGCGGTTCGGATGTAGCAAAACTGCTCGAGTTCATTCGCCAACCGTTGGGCTTCGGCCAATAGCTCGTCGAGCTTCTTACGGAGCTTAGCCGCGTGCGCCTGATCGGTCGGTATCATGCTGACATTGAACCTCGGTCCTCGGTCTCTGTAAAGACCACGCTCTGGGAGACCTGCACACCTCTCGTTGGCATGCCGCCAGCGCTGGCACGATCCCCACGGAGGGTCGCGGGCGGCGCGGACCGGGGATGAGGGGACCATCGCAGGGACCACGAACGCAAACGGCCCACCAGGAATCGCCTGGCGGGCCTGTTTTCTCGGAGCGGGAGACCGGACTCGAACCGGCGACATTCAGCTTGGGAAGCTGACGC
>CAYTCZ010000120.1:0-7000 GCA_964436315.1 uncultured Gaiellales bacterium
AGATAGACCAGCAGGACGATGATGATCAGCGGGAAGAGTGCGCTACGGAAGAACCTGCTTATGGTCGCTCACCTCGTGGAATCACGTCTCTAGAGAACATTATGAGTCCTCAACGTACGAGCGCCCCCACCCAGAAGCGCGAGGTTTGTCTCCTGCATTGCTACAAGATAGCCCGTCGGATGGCTCTCCGGGAACCCTGATACCGAAAGAGCGCCTCGAGATTGGAGCGTGGAGACCGCCGAAAAGTTGCTCTCGCGCGTGAAGGACTCGTACAGCGGCGGTCGAAGGTACGCGCCATGCGCACCGCTGGGAGAGGGTTGGTGCCGTCAGCGACCTCCGCTGCGTGTGCGCAAGGGGGGCGACCCGAGGCAGGGGTCCCGGCTGCACGGGTCGCCTCCACCATGCTCACGGATCGAGACCCATGTATCGATAGTTTCGAGTTCTAGTTCGGGTTGAACTCGAAGAAGAACCTGACCACCTTGAGGTCGCCGGCGAGCTCGGGATCGTCGCCTCGAACGGTCGCAATGAACTGCTCGGCCTCGTCGAGGGTGAGAACGAACTCAATCACTTCGTGGATTCGTGTCGAGACGACCCCGTAGAAGACCATGCTCTGACTAAAGCGCCAGCCGAATGAGCAGGCTACTGACCAAGGTCTAGGTGAACTCGTCACCCTTTTGAGCGATGCCGCCCGACCCCAGTCAGGGTCGAAAACGCACTCGGGCCGAGCCCAACGCGTCGTTTTCGATGCGGACGTCGTCGCCCGGCTCGACCCAGTGGCACTGGACGACGCTTCCTAACAGCACGAATTCCCCGGCGGCGAGGCTCTCGCCACTCTCGGCCTTTCGGTTCGCGAGCCACGCGAGAGCTTCGAGTGGGTGGCCGAGGATCGCGTCACCCCGACCGGTTCCCACGTTCTCGTCGTTCACCCACATCGTCGCCGTGACGTCCGCGAGCATGTCAGGGTCGATATCGGGGTGCTCGACGCCCAGCACGCAACCGGCCGCGAAGAAGTCGTCGGCAACGAGCATCGGGGCCGGCATCGCCGCGTAGTCGACATATCTGTCATCCACGACCTCGATAGCGGCCATGCAGGCTGACACCGCAGCCGCCACCGACTCCCGATCGTGCGGGGCATTTGCCGCGGCAAGATCCGCTCCGAGCCGTACTGCAACTTCGCATTCGACGCCGGGGCGGACGAAGTCTCGGTACCGAAAGTCGCCGAACTCGCGCCCGACCGGACCGAGAACGCCACCCGCACAGGGATGGTCGATGTTCATGTACTTCTGCATCACCGGAGTCGTGCAGCCGATCTTGTGGCCGCCGACCGGTCCCAGGCCGGCCTTGATCAGGCTTTCGTGGACACGAGTTTGGATCTCGTATGCCTCCTCTTCGGTCTCGGGTCGGAGCTCGGCGGGGAAGCCGTCGATGGGTCGCTTTGCCAGCCTCGCCTGGCAGAGAAGATACGCGGCCTGCTGCTTATCCCTCGTCATGATCAGGAGCAAGTATTCCGGTTCGAGGGATTCGGTGCGCGGAGCGTCAACGACGCAGCTCGGGGATCATCACCATGCCGTACTTCGGACGCAGCGTCACTCGCGGCAGGAGCTCGACCTGATGCCCGGGCACCAGTGCGAGCCGCCAACTCTGAGCGATCGTCGCGAGTGGAAGGATGCCTTCCGTCCAGGCGAAGCGCTCGCCAACGCAGAGTCTCGGCTGTCATCAATCGCGTGAGGAGATCGTGGTGTTCTGCGACGCTGTGTCTGCGCTCGGCGATCATCGTTGTGATCAGATCGTCGAGTCGCTCTTTCGCGCGACGGAAACGACGGGTCGCTGGCAGGGGAAGCCGGTCGAGCACAGGATTTAGCGGATTGCCGAAACGTCCATAGAGCACCTCCATGGCGTCTGCGAGCGCTTCGCCGACCTCGGTCGCCTCGGATTCGACATCCTCGTCGAAGAGCGTCTTCCCGGCGATGGCAAGGGTGAGCCTGCCCATGTCCTCACTGATATCTCGCGGACTACCGGCGCTCCAATCTTGAGTCGCCCGACTCGCATAGCTCGTCATGATGTCGGCGAATGCGTGGATTCTCTCCTGGCGGAAGAGGGGCTGAATGAGGCGGCGCTGGCGCGCGTGGTAGGCGCCCTCACTCGTCAGGAGGCCTTTGCCGAGCAAGCGCTTCGCGTCCTCGAGCGCCTGCCCCTGCCAGACTCATCTTCTCTCTCCTCCTTCTGCTCGCGGGGAGCCCCAGTTCTCGGACTCGAGCATCGGGGCTCCCTACTCCTTCGTCCCCGGATCAGCCGTCGCCCCAGCACCGGGCGAGCCGCAGGAGGAGTCGGCCGGAGAGCGAATCGTCCGGTACATGCCACAGACTTCCCGAGGGTTGAGGGGTGCAACCTCGCCACGAATCGAGGCACCGGCAGAACGTCGGAAGGAGCCGCCGGTCGCGATCCAACCGGAAGCCAGCTGCGTCCGTGCTCTGCGGATCGCGATCCCCGTCTCCCTCGTCCTCTGGGGACTCGTAGCCGGGCTCGTGATGCTGGTGCTCGCCGTGACGTAGATATCGCGTGCAAGGCAGTTCGCGCTGCCTTGCATGGCCGAACCCGACTGTAACCTTGGGGACCACGGGGATGGGCCGTCATGACCGTGACTACTACGAGATCCTCGGGATCGATAAGTCCGCGGACGAACGCGTTCTGAAGCGGGCGTTTCGCGCCCGTGCGCGGGAACTCCATCCCGATGTCTCGGCCGACCCCCAGGCGGAGGAGTTATTTAGTCAACTCGCCGAGGCGTACGAAGTTCTCTCGACACCGCGACGACGTCTTCTCTATGACCAATTCGGCTATCGCGGTTGGGGACGCGGCGGAACGGATGGAGGGACGGTTGTCAACTTCGAGCAGGAGGCTGCTGCGCGCCGTGGACGGACACCTCAGGCGATTGTGGAGCTCGAGCTCGACTCCGTCGCTGCCGCGCGCGGTGGAGTCCACGAAGTACCGGTTGTTGTTCCGGCAGAGTGCGCGACGTGTAGCGGACAGGGAGCAGCGCCGGCAACGCGTTCGACGGTTTGTTCGAGCTGTGGCGGCACCGGGCGACACCGGCACCGACTGAGCTCAGCCGCCGGCCAGTTGCTTCAACTCGAAAGCTGCGAGCAGTGTTCGGGCGAAGGCCTCGTCTACGCGGAGCCGTGTCGGGAGTGCCACGGGTCGGGGAAGACGAGGAGCGAGAGGAAGCTCGAGGTCGAGGTTCCCCGCGGAGCAAACAACGGCGATCGAATCGCTCCGATTGCTCCAGGCGACCCAGTCGTCGTCCTTTCGGTCATCCAGCTACCCGATTGGCCGTTCATTCGCCATGCGGCAGCCGCTGGCTTCGTGATCGCACTAGCCGGACTCGTCCTAGCCGTCCTGCTCCTTTGATGCTGTGGGAGCACCCGCGACGCGCGAACGGCTGAGCTTTCCGCGCGGCTACGTAGACTCCAGGCATGGCAACTGACTCCACCCGAATCATCCCGCTCGGCGGCCTCGGTGAGGTCGGGAAGAACATGACGGTCATCGAGTGCGACGCCGGGCTCGTGATCGTCGATGCGGGTCTGTCCTTCCCGCGCGACGAGCACCTTGGCGTGGATCTCGTGCTTCCCGACTTCAGTTATCTCAGCGAGAACCGCGACGCGATTCGGGCTGTCGTCCTGACTCATGGTCACGAGGATCACGTCGGCTGTCTTCCGTTTCTCCTGCGCGAGATACCGATACCCGAGGTTTGGGCGACCAAGCTCACGCTCGGACTCGTCAAGTCCAAGCTCGACGAGCACGGTCTCCTCGACCGAACGGAGTTACACGAGGCCGAGCCCGAGGGAGAACCAGTCTCGATCGGACCGTTTGGCGTGGAATTCGTTCGGATGGCCCACTCGATCCCGGATGCAATGGCCGTTGTTTTTGATACGCCAGCGGGCCGAATTGTTCACACGGGTGACTACAAGATCGACCACACACCCGTCGACGGTTTCCGAACCGACGTTGGCAAGCTTGCGGAGTTCGGCAACCGCGGGGTCGATTTGTTGCTCGGCGACTCGACAAACGCCGAACGCCCTGGCTCGACTCCCTCGGAGCGATCGGTCGGCGAGGCTTTTCGGTCGATTATCCCTCAGTGCTCCGGTCGCGTTCTGATCGCCTCGTTCGCGTCGAATGTTCACCGCATGCAACAGGCGATCGAGGTGGCGCTCGAGACGGGGCGGAAGGTCTCCGTCATTGGTCGGTCGTTACGGAAGAACATCAACATCGCGCGTAACCTCGGGTACATAGATGTTCCCGACGAGATCGTCGTCAAGCCTGGTCACCTCGAGGAATTGCGTCCTGAGCAGACGATGATCCTCTGCACCGGCAGCCAAGGCGAGCCGATGTCCGCTCTCACGCGGATGGCCTTCAACGACCATCAGCACGTCTCGATTGAGCGCGGCGACACTGTCGTGATCTCGGCCAAGCCGGTTCCGGGGAATGAGCTTCGTGTTCACGACACCATCAACCGTCTCACCCGCTCGGGAGCGGAAGTACTTCATCAGGAAATCGCTCCAGTTCACGTCTCGGGACACGGTCATGCGGACGAGATTCGGACGATCATCTCGCTTCTGCGACCGCGAAACGTCGTGCCGGTACACGGCGAGTTCCGGATGCTCGCTGCACAGGCGCGGTTGGCCCAAGACGTCGGCGTGCCGTCGGATCGAATTCTGCTCGCGGACAACGGTTCCGTGATCGAGATGCGCGGTGGCATCGTGCGCATCACGGGTGAAGTCGATGCGGGACTCACCTTTGTCGACGGTCTCGGCGTCGGAGACGTTCACGACGTCGCGCTCCGTGATCGACGTCATTTGTCGGAGGACGGCGTGCTGATCGTTGTCGTTACAGTCGGCGGCCAAAACGGCCGGGAAATCGAGGCGCCAGAGGTAATCGCCCGCGGCTTTGCGGAGCCAGGCCCACTCCTCGACGAGGCTCGCGACGAAGCTCAGCGCACCCTCGCCCAGTGCCTTGCGGATGACGTCAACGAGATGAAGCTCCTTCAGGAGCACATCCACGATGCCGTCGGTCAGTTCGTCGTCGAGCGAACCGGTCGGAGGCCGATGATTCTTCCGGTCGTCGTTGAGGTGTGATCTCCTCACTGGGGTTCCGGTCGATCGATTCGTGTTGTACTAGTTAGAGAGATGACCACTCACCCCGAGGATCATTCGCTCGACGTCGTGCCGCCGTCCCAAGGTTGGCCTGCGGTGATCACGGCGTATGGGACGACGGATTCGACGGCGACCCGATTGATCCGCGCCTTGCACGCGAGCGAAGCATCGGCTTTGGCTTTCTGTCGACTGCTCGACCGATGGGCCAAAGGAGTCCCCGAGCCGTCCACGCCCGGCCTTCGACAGGCTGCCTTACGGCGAGCCGCAGAGCGCGCGGAGACTGCCCTCGCGGGCCTGGAGCAGCCGCTCAGTCGCTATCTGCTCGAGCTGGAGCCGGACGCGGCGGAGGGGCGGTCCTGGTACGGCGAACCCGGGCCAGGTGAGGTTCTCGAGTGGGAACCAGTCCTCCGACGTGCGGGCGTCTCGTCATGTCCGAATCGCGTTGCACAGGCGTATCTCGAACTCGCGGTGTTGATCCGTGCGCTCGAAGGCCTCTCGACGTCGGTGCGGCTCGGCTCGCAGCCCGATCGAGAGTCGCTCTGGGCGGGCCTCTTTGATCTGCGCGAGAATCTCTTTGGCGCGGCGAGCGACCTACGCGCCCTCGCGGCCTGAGCCCAATGTGAGCGAAAAGCCTCAGGTCGCGGTCGTCGGGAGCATCAACCTCGACCTCGTCGCCCGGGTTCAGCGCCTACCTCGGCCCGGTGAGACCGTGACAGACGCAGTCCTCGATCGCGTCCCGGGGGGAAAGGGTGCCAACCAGGCGGTCGCTGCGGCACGATTGGGCGCCGACGTGCGTTTCATCGGAGCGATCGGCAGAGACGAGTTCGCCCGCGAGGCGACACAGGGCCTCGTCCAAGCCGACGTCGACCTGGACCTCCACGTGAAGGATGCTCCGACAGGGATCGCGCTCATCGTCGTCGACTCGGCCGGTGAGAACGAGATCGTGGTTGTTCCGGGAGCGAATCGAGAACTCCTTCCAGCTGAGGTCGAACTTGGGGCCGTCGACGCCGTGCTCGCCCAGCTCGAGATCCCGATGAGCGTCGTGGTGCGCGCGAGCGAACAGACCGCCGACCTGTTCTGTTTGAATGCCGCGCCCGCTTCACGGCTTCCAGAGCGTCTTGCGCGCGGCGCTGACCTCATCATCGTGAACACGCATGAACTCGAGTGTCTGAGCGCGGAAGCAAAGCGGGGGAGAGTCATCGTGACCCTCGGCTCCGAAGGCGCAGTTCTGTTAGACGAAGAAGCCGAGGTCGCCCGAGCGAGTCCACCGGCAGTGACCGCCGTCGACGGGACGGCGGCCGGAGACGCCTTCTGCGCCTGCGTTGTGGTGTCTCTCCTCGAGGGGCGTGAGTGGGACGAAGTGCTCCGTCGGGCGACAGCCGCAGGCGCGATCGCAGCCTCACGCCCGGGAGCGCAACCCTCCCTGCCGACCAAAGAGGAGGTCGACGCCATACTGCCGGCATGACGACCCCGGTTCTCCTCGACTGCGATCCCGGTCACGACGACGCCATCGCCCTGCTGCTGGCGCTCGCCAGCCCCGAGATCGAACTCCTCGGCGTGACGACCGTATCGGGGTACCAAACTCTCGAGAAGACGACGGCCAACGCGATTCGAATTCTCGATTTCGTCGGTAAGGACAACATCGAGGTTGCAGCCGGTGCAGACCGGCCGTTAGCCCGGGAGCGGTTCGTCGCGTCGCATGTGCACGGGGAAAGTGGGCTTGATGGCCCGTCTCTCCCTCCGCCTCAACGCGAGGCATCGGAGGCCGATGCAGTCGACTTCATCGCCTCGCGACCCTCGTCGGCACCCGAGCCGGTGACGCTCGTTCCGACTGGCCCGCTCACGAACGTCGC
>CAYTCZ010000120.1:7100-11520 GCA_964436315.1 uncultured Gaiellales bacterium
GTCTCGATGTGACGATGATCGGGCTTGACGTCACGCACGAGGCGCTGATGACGTCCGAGCACGGCGCCCAACTCCGCACCGCACGGACGAACAGGGACGATGGTTGCCGAACTGCTGGAGTTCTTCAACCAGTTCCACCGGGAGACCTACGGGTTCCCGGGTTCCCCGGTGCACGACGCCGTCGCCGTTTGCGCATGTCGTCAATCCCGACTTCGTCGAAACGGTCGAGCGCCACGTCGCGATCGAGCGAGAATCGAACCTGTGCCGCGGCCGAACGGTTGTCGATCTCTGGCGGCGAACCGAAAACGAGCCGAACGCAAAGGTCGCGGTTGACATCAAGGCTGAGGCTTTTCTCAACTTTCTCATCGCGCGACTGAGCACCTTGCCGTAGCGCTCTCCTGGGCGCCTTCTCCGAGCTCACTGCGGAAGCTTGGTAGCGTGCTCCCCGCAGGCTGGGCGAGTTCCGGGTCTCTCGCAAGCGCTCATGGTGGGATGTTCGCGGTTCGACGCTCGCGACGCGAACTCCCCTCCCACGGTGGGGTTTGGGGGATCTGTGCCACCCGCCACCCAGGTGGGAGGATGGCCGAAAGACACTCGCGTGTCACCGACCGTGCGTGTCGAAATTAGCGCAGGTGCTCACAAATAGCCGCGCCCGCCCGCCCGCGGGACGGAACGGACCGGGAGGAGGCTGCCCACGCGGGGAGAAGTGGCCGCCATGGCCAAGAAACGGCGATCGTCCAAGGTTCGCCCGAAGACTCCTGCACGAACGAAGAAGAAACAGCGGCAGCAGCGGGACAGAAAGCCCAAGTCCCGCCACCACACGGAACTCGTCGGACTTGGTCTTGCGGCCGTCGGTCTCTTCCTTGCCATCGTGCTCTGGATCGGCTGGGACGGCGGCATCGTTGGCTCGAAAGTGAACGAGTGGCTCGATGTCGCCATCGGCGACGCGCGCCATTTCCTCCCCCTGGCACTCATCGCAATCGGGGGGCTGATGATTGCGCGTTCCGTACTCGTCGATGTCCAGCCGTTCCGCGCGGGAATCGTGGTCTTCGCGCTCGGTCTCATGGTCGCTCTCGGGGCCAACCACGGCGGCGCGATCGGCTCAGGACTCGAATCGGTCTTCGAACGCCTGATCGGAGATACGGGCCGGGCCATCCTTGCGGCATTCGCGATCGCGGCCGGAATAGTCCTGCTCACAGGAGCGTCGGTCGGGGCAATCGTTCGGCGTTCTGCCCGGACGGCGCGCGATACGGCGGTCGCAGCACGGCACTCGATCCCAGTGCGTCCGAAACCGGTGGAGAGGGCTCGGTCCTTGCCTCCCTCGACAATCGCCAAACCGCCCGAGCCCCCTGTTGACGCTGCCAAGGAGTTCCCCGATCTCGTCGCGACGACGCCGGTCCAAGAACCGGTCCTCATCGAACAACTCACAACGAAAGACGTGCCCGCAGAGGAGCCGGAGCCGCTCGTTACGGAGAGAGAAGAGATCTCCCTCGAAGTGCCAGCCGGCGAGCATTCGGATTACGAACTTCCCGACGCCTCGGTCCTGAAGATGTCGCGAATGGCTCAAGGGGCACCGACGACAAACGCCGACCGGGTCGCCGAGGCTCTCGTTCAGGCACTCGCGAGCTTCGGCGTCGAGGCCGTGATCAGCGGCCAGGTCGCGGGTCCCCGAGTAACGCGGTACGAATTACAGCTCGCTCCCGGGACGAAGGTCGGGAAGGTCGCCGCCCTGAAGGACGACCTGGCCTACGCTCTGGCAACAACCGACATCCGAATCCTCGCTCCGATTCCGGGCAAGCAGGCAGTCGGTGTCGAGGTGCCCAATCTGGCGCCGAACATCGTCACCCTCGGCGACATCTTCGGTGAGCTACCAGGGAACTCGAGCCCGCTGTCGGTGTGGCTCGGAAAGGACATTTCCGGCTCAGCGGTCCCGGCCGACCTCGCTCGCATGCCGCACATCCTGATCGCGGGAACCACCGGGTCGGGGAAGTCGGGCTGTCTGAACACGATGCTTTGCTCGATTCTCCTCCGCGCAACGCCGGACGAAGTCCGAATGATCCTCGTCGACCCGAAGCGCGTGGAACTCGGCCTGTACGAGTCGATTCCGCACCTGCTCACACCCGTGGTCTCCAGTCCGAAGAAAGCGGCCGCGGTGCTTGCGAACGTGCTTACCGAGATGGAGCATCGCTACGAGCGCATGTCCCTTGCGCGCGCGAGAAATCTTCCGGAACTCAACAAAGTCCTCGTCGAACGGGGCGAGCAGCCGCTTCCATACCTCTTGGTCGTCATCGACGAGCTTGCCGACCTCATGATGGTTTCGCCGCAGGCGGTCGAGGACGCGGTCATCCGGCTCGCTCAGAAGTCGCGCGCAGTGGGTATCCACCTCGTTCTCGCGACGCAGCGACCCTCGGTGGATGTGATCACCGGCATGATCAAGGCCAACGTCCCGTCGAGGATCGCGTTCGCGGTATCAAGCCAGACCGATAGCCGGGTCATCCTGGACACGGCAGGGGCGGAGAGCCTTCTCGGACAAGGCGATATGCTCTTCAAGCCCCTTGGAACGTCCAAGCTCCAACGCGTCCAAGGCGCGTACGTCAGCGAAGAGGAAATTGCCCTCATCGTGGAAGCCTGCCGTGGGCAGCGTCCGCAAGAGCTCGACGAATCGCTCCTCGAGGCTCCCGAGGTCGAGGCCGCGGAATCGCCAAAAGGCGACGACGATTTTGATCCGGACGAGGACCCGCTTCTCGAACAGGCGATCGAAGTTGTCGTCCAGACCCAGACCGCCTCGGTCTCTCTCATACAGCGGCGCCTTCGGGTTGGATACACGCGCGCGGGCCGACTCGTCGACATGCTCGAGCGGCGTGGGATCATCTCTGGCTACGAGGGGTCCAAGCCACGAAGAGTGCTCGTTACCGAGGCAGAACTCGAGCGCGCACTCGACCAAGCGCGAGAGCACGCAGTCCACTAACGAAACCGGCCTCCGAGCGTCCTAGCAATTGCCTGGTCGGGTGGTTACCATCCGGCGCCAACAATACGGAAGAGGGCGAAAGAGGGAGGTTGTGTGAGAGAGAAGAGAAAACTGCCGTGGCTCGTGCTGGTACTCGTCGTTCTGACGCTCGGTCTGGTTGCCGCTGGCTGCGGCGGTGACGATGACAGTGCGGAGCCGGCGCCGCCGGCGGAGGCCGCGCCTGAACCGGCTCCCGAACCGGCGCCAGAGCCGGCACCCGAGCCCGCGCCTGAACCGCCAGCTGAGGAGCCAGCACCGGAGCCTGCTCCTGAAGAACCGGCGGGAGAGGCGATCTCGGTCGGACTCGTGACAGACACGGGCGGCGTCGACGATCGCGGCTTCAACGAGTTCTCGATTCGGGGGCTCGAACGGGCCGAGGCAGAGCTCGGCGTGGAGGGACGCATCTTCGTCTCGAACGCCGAAGAGGACTACCTCCCGAACCTGTCGGCGGCTGCTGAGGAGGGCAACGATCTCGTCATCGCGGTCGGATTCCTCCTGACGGCGGACACGATCACGGTCGCAGCCGAGTTCCCGGATGCCGGCTTTGCAGGTGTCGACCACTTCTACGGGACGGAAGGAGCAGGAGACGGCTGTGAGGAGGGCGGAACCTGCGTCCTACCGAACACGCTCGGACTGCTCTACCCGTCCGAGGAAGCGGGATACCTCGCCGGCGTCATGGCGGCGCTCATGAGCGAGACCAAGGTGGTCTCGACGGTCGGCGGCATCAAGATCCCGCCTGTCGACAACTGGATCGCGGGCTTCCAGCAGGGCATCATCGATACTGATCCGTCTGTCTCGTTCCTGAACGCATACTCGGACGACTTCGTCGACCAGGCACTCTGCAAGGAGATTGCGCTCGATCAGATCGCGCAGGGCTCCGACATTGTGTTCCAGGTCGCCGGACAGTGCGGACTCGGCGCGCTCGACGCAGCCGGCGAGCAAGGCGTTTTCGGAATTGGCGTTGATGCCGATCAGTCGTTCGCTGGCCCGCACATCCTGACGAGCGCCCTGAAGCCGCTCGAGGCTTCGGTGTTCGAGGTCATTCGTCAGATGCAGTCCGGTGAGTTCCAGGGTGGACAGAACTTCGTGTTCTCGGTCGTGGATTTCCCGGATTCCGAGCTGCTCGCTCCATTCAGCCCGGATGTTCCCGACGATGTGATCGCTGCCGTGGAGGCTGCGAAAGAAGGCCTAATCAGCGGAGAGATCGACCCGACCCCCGTGGTCGAGGAAGTCCAGGCTCCGTAAACGACGATCCGTACGGGGCGGCCGCCGGGTCGCCCCGTACTCTGTCTCCCGATGGCCTCTGAGTCCCTCGTCGAACTCAAAGGAATCACAAAGCAGTTCCCGGGGGTCCTGGCCAACGATCACATCGACTTCGACCTCAAGAAGGGAGAGGTCCACGCGCTGCTCGGC
>CAYTCZ010000121.1:0-1175 GCA_964436315.1 uncultured Gaiellales bacterium
GGTGCCCCGCAGTCACAACTTCAGACAGAGAAGTTGCTCGAACAGAGCCTCAACGACGTGAGGGACTACGAGCACACGCGGAAAGCCTACGAGGGCGTCGCGAAGCATTGGGACTTAGACCACGACCCGTCAATCTCCGCCGACGAGGCCAAAGCGAAGGCAGAGGGACTGGCGATGAAGTGGACGCAGGAGGCATGGGAAAACCGCGAAGAAGTCCCGGAGCCGATGTCGTTCAAGCAATATGAGAAACGCGAACAAGAGAAGCTCCTGGAGCCTCAGAAGCGGGTTGAAAGCGAGTGGGAGCGCTACTCCGGCCGTGATCCATCGCGGGAGTCTCAAAGGGAATACAAAGCGCGGGTTCACAGCGACGCATCGGGGGTTGGAGCTGCTTTTGAGGAGTCGATGATGCAGAACTCGAAACTGCAAGAGCCACCCAACGGGGATGACGAATGAATAGTGGACGCTTGCGGAGCTGTCACCGCCACGGCTCAGAGATCGATGTAGGCGGTGCTTACGACTATCGCGGTGTCATGTTTAGCCACGGGTGTGAGCGCTGTGCCGCAGATCGACAGCGGCTCGATCACATGCTCCGCGAGCAGGAGGCTTACCGGAAAGACGGCCGCATCGGCCCGCCGGAGCACGAGCGCTTCGCCAAACGTGATAGCGGGCCAATTCCGGGCTCAGTTCTGGAGCTGGAGCAGCGAATCGCTCGTGAGCACTCCAAGCCGAAATGGGTGCGCGACTCGCAGTATCGACGCGAATTTGCAAAACGATTGAAAGCCCAACAAGGAAGGTACTAGATGCCAATGATTCGAGGCCCAATTACCCCGGCTTATCCCGGACAGATCGCACAGGCCGCAGCGCAGGGTGGAGGCCAAGTGCCGCCGCCAAATCTCGATCTACGGTCTAAGCTGGCCGACCAGGACAGCACAGACCTCAGCGATATGCAGACACTTCGCATGAGCGTTCTGGACGCCATTGACCTCTGGGCCAGCGTGGAGCGAGACCCGCAACTGCTAACCCTTGCCCGCGAGGTTGGCGCGAAGGTGCAGAAGGCGATTGCGAAGAACGACGCGGAGCTCGGAAAATTGATGGGCGGGAATCCCGCACTTCGACGAGCGGCAGGTAATGGGTAGAGGCCGCCTTCACGAGAAGCGGGCTGCCCGCCTGGTTGA
>CAYTCZ010000121.1:1185-5250 GCA_964436315.1 uncultured Gaiellales bacterium
GATAGGAAGCCGCTCCCCGAAAAGCGAGCCGCGAGGCTGAGCGACCTCAACATGCGAAAAGCCGCAGTACGGCATCGCCGCAGGGAAGAGGAGCGACGTAAACAGCAGCAGAGGGCTGACCATGCCGCTTAGCGATGACCTCGCAGCGGTCGGTTGGACACTGATCCACGATGCGGGATACAGCGCCCGAGCCTGCCGCAGCTTCACGAGGACCGACAAGCCGGCTGTTCTCATCGAGGCGAATCTCGGGAACGGCACCGAAGTTGCCGATGCCCAGGCACGGCAAGCCGAGATGCTGGCACGAGGCTGGAGCGCGGTGTAATGGCCGGCCGGAAACGGAGAGGTGCAGACCCGAAGCGGCCCGGATGCACGTTCATGCTCAAGGACGGCAGCGAGTGCCGGACGTACCGCGTCGAGCTAGAGGACGGCTCTCTGAGTCCGTACTGCAGGTTCCACACCACACAACTGTTGGCTGAGTCACAGGCACCACCAGAACCCGAGCCGGAACCGGAGGTTGTAGACGCAGAACCAGTGGTCGAAGCCCTTGACCAAACTGGCGATCCGCTGCAGCCCTGGGAGCTGCGTGAGCGCCTTGCGAAGGACTTGGCCGGCAGCTACCCCGAGCTAGTGGGAAGCCTCCGTGAACTGGCCACAGGAGAAAAGCCCCACCGTGTCACTTGTAAATTCTGTTCACGGCACTTCGACGTAACTCTCCCGGACGTTCAGGCCCGCACATCGGCCTTGAGGTTGTTGCTGGAGCACGGCCTAGGCAGGCCAGGACAGTCGGAGGAGACCTCAACGCTAGAACGGACGGCTGCAGAGCTGCCCACGGGCGACATGAACGAGTGGTCGGACGCCGAGCTAAACATGTTTTTGGCCCAGAGCTACGCGGAGAACCCCGAAGAACTCAAGGACGAGAAAGCCAGGGTCACGGTTATCAGGGAGCTGGCCACAGCCCTCACGGCCAAGAGGGGCATGAGCCGCGAGTCGATCGAACGCATCTGGCAGCAGCGAGAGCTGTACGCAGGCATGGCCGAACTGGTCACGCAGGTGATCGCAGAGGCTGAGGCCTCGGAGAAGAGGGCAAAGGGCAATGGCAAGTGAGGGGCTCTATGCGCCTGCGCGGGATACGGAAGGACCTGTCCTTCCTTTCAGCCCCCATCCCCCTATAGTCCCCCTTCCCCCAAGTCGGAACACAGAGGACGACTTTCACCCTTTTAGCGGCGTCAAACCCCGACGCTCTGGCGACCTCACCCCCAGCGCACCCGCGCACGTCTACTATGTGCAGTTTTGTGAACAGTCTTGGAGCGGCTTCCACTCCTTTCGCCGCTCCAAGACACACGCTCCGTCGCTACCGCGAGACGCATCCCTGAAGACTTTGAGGGCTACTGTCGCGACCGGTGGGAGTTTTCTCCAGTTGATACAGGGAGCACATGTGTCAACCCCGGTTGACGTGACTAAAGGGATACGCCGGTCGAGGCCATTTGCGGAGATCCCGTCCATGACAGCGGCATGACAGAACCTCGCAATCCCACTATTCAAGGGGGATACGGGGGCACCCTCGAACCGCTGGTTGGATGCGGCCGATCCTGCTCGCGTGTCAGCGCTAGTCCGTGGCGATGACCACAAGGCGCTCCTGGGTCATCTCGCGAACAGCGTTATGGGGCCCTTCCTTTGTGTTTCCAGAGGCTTTCACGCCGCCGTAGGGCATCTGATCAGCTCGGAAAGTCGGGGCCTCGTTCACGGTGATGCCGCCGAACTCGAGCGTGTTGGCCGCCGCCAGTGCGTCAGAGATATTGGAGGTGAAGATTCCCGCCTGGAGGCCGTACTCCGTCCCGTTGGCGAGCGCGAAGGCCTCCTCGAGGTCGCCGTACGGGCTCACGGTGCAGAGGGGTCCGAAGACCTCCTGGCACGACACCTTCATGTCCGGTGCGACGTCCGCCAAGACGGTGGGATGAATGATCCCGTCCGGGGCATCGCCGCCGGCGAGAACGGTTGCACCTCCCGAAACCGCCTCCTCGATCCAGGCAAGGATGCGCTCGCGTGATTCGGAGTCGATGACAGGCCCGACGTCGGTCTGCTCGTCAGCCGGGTCACCAACCTTGAGCGCTTTGACACGTGGGAGAAACGCCTCGAGGAACTGGTCGTAGGCCGACCGTTGGATGTAGATCCGCTGTACCGAGATGCAGCTCTGACCCGCGAAAGAGAAGGCGTGGGCTGCGAGTCTCGCCGCTGCATCCTCGACGTCGGCGTTGGCCTCGACGATCACAGGCGTCGAGTTGCCCAACTCGAGTGTGACTTTCTTCTGCGGCGCCTGCTGACGGATGCTCCATCCGATCTCAGACGATCCGGTGAAAGTGATCATTGTCACTCGGTTCTCGGACACGAGCACGCCACCGATCTCGTCAGATGGACCGACGACGACATTGAGCCATCCGGGCGGGAGGCCGGCCTCGACCTCCAGTTGAGCGAGGAACAGTGCCGACAGTGGCGTTTGGCGTGCGGGCTTAAGCACGACCGCGCAGCCGGCTGCGAGAGCCGGGGCGATCTTGTGCGCGACCAGGTTGAGCGGGAAGTTGAAAGGCGAGATCGCGCCGATGACGCCGACCGGAACTCGGGTCGTAAATGCCACTTTTCCCACGCCCGCCGGCGAGGCCTCCATTGGAATCACGTCCCCAACGAGTGCCCGAGCCGCATCGGCCGCCGTGGTGTAGGTCGAGGCAGCTCGCTGGGCTTCGGTTCGAGCTGCCTTGAGCGGCTTTCCGGCCTCACTCGAGATCACCGACGCAACGTCATGTTCATGTTCGGCGAGGAGCGCGGCCGTCCGGTCGAGGATCGCCGCACGCACATGCGCCGGGAGTGGCGACTCCATCGCTCGAGCGGCAGATTCGACGGCCTGCCGCGTCTCGTCAACTCCTGCCCGCGGGCAGCGACCAATGACCTCACCCGAGTATGGAGACCGGATCTCGTGCCACTCGCCGGTCTCGACCCACTCGCCTCCGACGAGCAACAGGCGTTCGTCCACTGTCACGCTCATGCGCATATTCAATCACCCACTCGGCCCTTGCAGATGGTCAGCGATAGCGAGACGTGATGGCGGTATAGGATCGCGCCGATGGAGATCCGTACGGTCGGGGTCGTCGGACTCGGTGCGATGGGAGGCGGAATCGCCCAGGTCTGCATCCGCGCGGGGTTCCCAGTTCTCGGCCACGAGGTCTCCGACGACCTCGGCGAACGCGCGCGCGAGGAGATCGGGGATCGCTTTGCCCGCTCGGTCGATCGAGGTCGAATGACCGATGAGGAGCGAGTCGACGCGCTCAGCCGCCTCGAGACGACCACTCAGCTGTCACACCTCGTCGACCGCGACATTGTCATCGAGGCGATTACCGAGGATCTCGAAGCCAAGCGCGCCCTGATTCGCAGTCTCGACGACGTGGTGCGTCCGGACGCCCTACTCGCCACGAACACCTCTGCTCTCTCCGTGACCGCGCTAGCGGCCGCGAGCGCCCGACCTGGCCGGGTCGTAGGGATGCACTTCTTCAATCCGGCGCCGGCGCTACCCCTTGTCGAGATCATCCACACCGAACTCGCGGATGCAGAGAGCCTCGACCGCGCCGAGGCGTTCGCTCGCGCGATCGGGAAGGAGCCGATCCGGTGCGGCGATACGCCCGGCTTCCTCGTCAACCGTGTCCTCATCCCACTCCTCAATGACTGTGTCCGGGTGCTGGACGAGACGGGGGTGAGCCCCGAGGACCTCGACGCGGCAATGGAGGCAGGAGCGAACTGGCCGCTCGGCCCGTGCGCCCTGGTCGACCTGATCGGCGTGGACGTACACGTCCACGCGTCTGAGCAGCTCTGGGAGAGCTTTCGGGAGCCTCGGATGGCCCCTCCGCCACGGCTTGTCCGCATGCAGCAGGCTGGCCTGCTCGGGCGGAAATCCGGGGCAGGCTTCTACCGCTACGAAGATTAGAAACCAGAAGGAGACGCCAGCCTCCCACCTATAAGAGTGTGGGAAACCGTATGGGCAGCGGGGATTGACTCTGCCACGATTACTACGTGGTCACT
>CAYTCZ010000121.1:5350-11492 GCA_964436315.1 uncultured Gaiellales bacterium
TCACTGTCCTCATTGTCGACGATCATTCGGGCTTCCGTCGAAGCGCGAGGGCTTTGCTCGAACTCGAGGGCTACGACATCGTCGGGGAGGCCGCAGACGGTGCTAGCGCACTCGCCGCGGCCAAGGAACTCGAACCGGACCTCGTGCTTCTCGACGTTCAGCTGCCGGATATCGACGGGTTCACAGTGGCCTCGCGTCTCCGAGGCAACAACGGCGTATCGCCACTGATTGTCCTCACGTCGAGCAGGGATGCCGTCGACTACGGCCCTCTGATCGCCGAGAGCGGTGCGACCGGCTTCGTGGCAAAGTCGGAACTCAGCGGTGAGGCCCTGGAGGCTCTGCTCGACGAATGAGACTCGGGGTCTCAGGCCTCGTCGGAATCGGGATAGGCCTCGTCGTGGGATCCGCGGTTGCGCTCGGCCTGCTCCTCACGAGCGATCACGTCGAGTTCGACGTCTCAGCCGCGCTCGCGTTCGTCGTCGCCTGGTCGTTCGCGTTCTCGGGAACGGTCGCCTGGTGGCGGCGCCCAGACAATCGCACCGGGCCGCTCATGGTGGCGTTCGGCTTCAGCTTGCTGGCGACGGCTCTCGCGGCCTCGAATGCGTCGATTCCGTACACGACCGGGCTCACGATCGCGATCCTCCCATTTGCGATCTTCTTCCACCTCCTCCTTGTCTATCCGACCGGAAGGTTCGAGAACCGCCTGCATGCCGGTCTCGCGATCTGGGCATACGCCGTCGTCCTTCTACTGCATCTCGCGGAGCTTCTCTTCTTTGATCCGCTCGAGGACGACTGCACAGCGTGCCCGGAGAACGCGCTCCAGGTCGAGCAAGATTCGCGCGCGGTCGACGCGATCATCAGTCTCGAGATCGCGATGGGGGTTGCTGCACTCCTCGCGCTTGCAGTGATCCTGGCTCGACGCTGGTATCGGGCGAGTGCCGCCTCACGCAGGATTCTGTGGCCGGTTCTTCTGACAGGTGGCGCGACCGTTGTCCTGCTTGCCGCATTGCTCGTCCTCGACCGCGTGAGCGAGAGCGCCGCCGAGATCTGCGAGCCCGCGATCTTTGTGGCGCTCACGCTCGTGGCCGCGGCGTTTCTCTGGGGCATCGTTCGAAGCCGTCTTGCACAGGCCGCGGTCGCAGATCTGCTTGTCGATCTGGGCACGGCTCCGCACACCGGCGGGCTTCGCGCGTCGCTCGTAAGGGCGCTCGGCGACCCGAGCCTCGCCATCGCGTACTGGCGAGCAGAGCCCGGCGGATTCGTGGATCTCAACGGGCGACCGGTCTCGCTCCCTGAAGAGGGGACGAACCGAGCGACTACTCCCGTCGAGCGAGACGGCACCCGAGTCGCCGCGCTCATCCATGACGCAACCCTGCTCGACGAACCGGAACTCCTCGGAGCCGTGAGCGCTGCCGCAAGCCTCGCACTCGTGAATGAACAGCTGCAGGCGGATCTCAGGGCTCGTATCGAGGAGTTGCGGACAAGCGAGCAACACGTCCGGGCGCTTCTCGATGCAATCCCAGATCTCATGTTTCGCTTTGACCAAGAGGGGACGTATCTCGACTACAAAGCAGAGGAACCGAGCGATCTCGCCGCGCCGCCGGACGAGCTCCTGGGCCAGACCTTGCACGACGTGCTTCCGGCGAGAATCGCAGACGAGTTCACCGTCCGGCTGGCTCGAGTGCTCGACGCTGGTGAAATGGAGATCCTCGAGTATCGCCTCGATTTGAAGGAACAATCCAAGGACTTCGAAGCGCGCCTCGTGAGATCTGGGGACACCGAGGTATTGGCGATCGTTCGGGACATCACGGAACGGAAGCGCGCCGAGGCCGAGCTCCGGCGGCTCCACGAGGAACTCGAGTCGCACATACGCGAGGTCAAGGCGTCGCGCACCCGCATCGTTGAGGCCGGCGACAGCGAGCGACGACGACTCGAGAGAAACCTCCACGACGGCGCGCAGCAGCGTCTGGTCGCACTCTCACTCGCCCTCAGAATGGCCCAGAAATCGATTCGCTCAGATCCCAACACCGCTGAGAACCTGATCGCCGGAGCAACGAGCGAGCTCGGACACGCCATCGACGAGCTGCGAGAGCTTGCGCGCGGCATTCACCCGGCAGTGCTGGCTGACCGAGGACTCGTGCCCGCGCTCGAGAGTGTCACGACTCGCGCGCCTGTACCGGTCGATCTGATCTGTACAGATGACCACCGTCTGCCGAGCGCCGTCGAGGCAGCGGCTTTCTACATCGTCGCCGAGGCGATCACGAACGTGGCGAAGTACGCCGAGGCATCTGCGGTCTCTGTGAGCGTCAGCCGAGATAACGGCCTAGCGCGAGTCGAAGTCCGCGACGATGGGATCGGGGGAGCTGATCCGGCTGCCGGCACGGGTCTCCGCGGCTTGGCCGACCGCGTCGAGGCGCTCGACGGCGCGTTCGAGGTCACCAGTCCACCTGGGGACGGCACCATCATTCGCGCCGAGATACCGATCCCTTTGAGTCCGCGTTAGCCTGCCGGTATGCGCGTTGTCCTCGCAGACGATTCCGTTTTGCTCCGGGAGGGCATCGCGCGACTGCTCGTCGACTCAGGCCACGACGTCGTGGGCCAGGCCGGCACTGCGGATGAGCTGCTCCTCAAGGTGCGGAGCTACTCGCCGAATGTCGCGGTGGTCGACATCCGTATGCCCCCGACACACACGGACGAAGGCCTCCGGGCAGCGCAGGAGATCCGGACTCAGCATCCCGAGGTTGGCGTCCTCGTCCTGTCGCAGTACGTGGAGACGACGTACGCGATGGAACTTCTCTCCGAAAGCGCAGAGGGCGTCGGATATCTCTTGAAGGACCGGGTCTCCGACATCGACGAGTTCGTCGCCGCAGTCCGCCGCGTGGGGGAGGGCGGTTCCGCTCTCGATCCCGCGATCGTCTCTCAGTTAGTCGGCCGACGACGTGGAGACGACCCGCTCGAAAGCTTGACCGCTCGAGAACGCGAAGTCCTCGAACTCATGGCGGAGGGCCGGTCGAACCGTGGCATCGCCGAGCGTCTCGTGGTGACCGAGCGAGCCGTGGAGAAGCACGTCACGAGCATCTTCGGAAAGCTTCGGCTTCCGCCGGCACCGGCAGATCATCGCCGCGTTCTGGCCGTTTTGACCTATCTCCGTTCGTAAAAAGCGCCAAGCGCTCTGCCTTGGCACGCTGAGCCTTTCGAGCCTGACGCGTCCGGCGGCTGCTACCAGCCGATATGCAGGTGGTCGCCGTGGTCAGAGAGCGGAAACGAGGGGCCGCCGAGCCCGAGTACGGAGATCAACTGTCGTGGCCGAATCTGCCCCGGGGCGAGCAGCGTGTTGTAGACGCCGCGCTCGGTGGTTCCACCCGGACGCGTGTCGCTGAGAATGCTGACTCCACCCAGCGAGCCGATGTCCACCGCGCGACCGTAGATGTGTGCCGAGATCACGCCGGGTCGTGCATACAGCCGGTGACCGCTGAGCAGGCTGGTGACGCTGACCTGTCCGTACGTGTCGGCAAGAAAGGCGATCATCGCCATCACCCGCACGTCGATGCGTCCGGCCGCGATGTCTGAGCGGCCTTCGGGCCTCAGGTCGACACGAGGATCTTCGAGTAGACGGGCCGTCAGGCGCTTGCGCGCCGTCTCGAGACCCCGAGTCAATGCCCTAAGGCCGACCACGCGGTGGTACCGCGCGAGAGCCATGACCTGATCTTGGTACAACTGGTCGCCGGAAAGCCGAGCGATCACCTGCGCGGCATCGTCTCGAGGCCCCAGCCGCGCGAGCTTGTTGGCGAGGCGACGGAGTTCGTCTGCCTTTGCGGATGCTTTGCTGGTCTTCCCGTTGACCCTCAAGACCGCGAGTAGTAGCTCCCAGTCGACCCGTGCGCTCGTCGCCGCTTTTTGGAGCTCTTTCGCGAACCAGGGTCGGAGGTTCTCGGTGTAGACGGGTGATGGCACCGCGCGCCGCACCCAGTAGGTTGGCCACCGCGGACCAATAGGCTTCTGCTCTTCGGCTTCATTCTTTGGCTTCGGATCCGGTTCGTTCCCGTATTCCTGCTTCGCGGGAGAGAGGCCCGCCTCTTCCTTCGGTGAGTCCTGCGGATCTGGAGCTTGAGGAACTTCTTCTGCCTCGGCGATCGAGGCTTCCGTGCTGTCGGCCGGCGGGGAATCGGCTGGGGGCTCGGGATCGGCCGGTGGAGGCTCGGCGGGCTCAGCCGGTGGGGGCGGAGGTTCAGCCGGCGGTTGCTCGACGGGCGGAGGCTCGGTTGAGGCGGATCCGACGACCGCATTGCCACCGACGGCGGACAGAGCTGCACCGGCGAAGAACAGGATCACGAGAACGAGGACTCTCGCGAATCGAAGGAGTTTCTGGGGAGGGCTTCCCGGAGGGGATTTGCGCGCGAGCATAATGCTTTATTCGGTTGGGACTGACGGATAGTCGAGAGTGATCTTTTCGATCCTCTCTGCATGATCGAACGGGAAACTTGAGCAAATTACAAGACTAATTCACTCTTTCGAGTGACGACGTGTCCATTTCATGACGTGTAAACCAAATAGCCAATCATCTCTCCCTCAAGTGAGGGATTTATCGATCCTTCTTTCGAGGTATGGCCAAGAGCAAAGATGTGCTACTCCAAACGGCTCTCGAGCATCTTTTCCGAACCTCCTCCTAGGATCGTTAAACGATCCGAGACAGAAGGCGTGCTCTGATGAGCCGCAAGACCAGAATCTCGCCATCAAGTTTCGGCAGGCTTCTGGCGATCGTCGCACCCGCGGTACTCGTCTTCCTGGTCGTCAGTGGTCTCGGTACCGCGGGTACGAGCCAGACGACGCAGAGGCCCGCATGCACGATCTACGGCACTCCCGGCGACGATCACATTCGGGGAACGAACGGCCCCGATGTCATCTGCGCGATGGCCGGTGACGACATCGTTTTCGGGCGTGGCGGTGACGACATCATCCGCGGCGGAAGGGGTAACGACGGCCTCTATGGCTCCACGGGGAACGACACGGTCAAGGGCGGCCCGGGAAAGGACACCATCGGCGGCGGCGACGGCAACGACCACCTCTTCGGAGGCGGTGGGGACGACACCCTCCAGGGCGATCGCGGTCGCGATCGACTCTACGGTGGTTACGGCCAGGACCATCTCCACGTTCGCGATGTCGTGCGTGACCTTGCAAACGGCGGCCCGGGTTCCGACGCAGCTCGGACCGATCCGCTGGATCGTCTGATCGGCGTCGAAGTAGACCTCTAAGCGCTCGGCCCCTCACCATGAGTCCCTCATTCGAGGGATTGCAAACTCCCTCGATCGGGGTACCCTCAATGCACGGGTGTTCTAGGCGAGAGCTACGACGCCCAGCCATGAGTAAGCGGTGTTTTTCTGGCTTGGAGTGGCAGCTTGCGCCGGCCGGGCAGGGAGGGGGATGGTCCAGTGATCGTATCCGCATGTCGGGTCAGGGAGATAGGTCGTCAGCCCGACGAAGACGGGGTCCAAGGGCAGGCAACGCGGATGCGTGCGACGTCCGTGGCCGCCACACGCAGCGACATGGAGAACTGGCAAGGGCTCCGACGACGGAATGAGGGCCAGACAATGACCGAGTACGTGGCCGTCCTCGGCGTCATCTCGATCGGCATCATTCTTGCGCTCACCGCCTTCGGGGGTGCGATCTCCGCTGCGCTTAGTCGAATCGCGAGCATGATCTGAGTCCGCTGCGGATCTGTTGATTCGGATTCGAGCTGCTCGCGGCGTCATGCGGGGCGCTACGAGCTGACCGCAGCCGTCGGCGATGGCAGCACCTGCATAGGGCAGAAGAGCGCTCCGAGTTCCTCAATCGAGGGATTGCAAACTCCCTCGATCGGGGTACGGTCAGTGCACAGGTGGCGTAGTCCATGGGACTGTGGCACCGGCGTAAATACATGTGGGTTCTCTGGCTTGGAGTGGCGTCTCAGACTCCAGGCCGAGAAAGGGGATAAGCCAGTGATCGCATCTGCGAATCGCGGGAGCCAGCGCGCCCGCCTTTCAATCCTACGACGGCCGCGAGAGGACTCGGGCCAAGTCTTCGCCATCCTCGTTGTGGCCATCGTCGCCCTCCTGTCGATGACCGCGTTCGTCATCGACGTGGGTCATGCGTTCTACGCACAGCG
>CAYTCZ010000122.1:0-11434 GCA_964436315.1 uncultured Gaiellales bacterium
GCCGGCGGCTCCGGCAGTTAGTGTCCCCCCGCCGCCGAGCGAGGCGGCGCCTAGTCGCGACGAACGACCGCGAGTTCCTCCCAGAGAAGCCGCGCCCGGTCTCGACGGCTCGCGCCTACAGGAACCTTCTCACGCAGGACCGCCTCGACCCGTACGGGCTTGGCACTCGGCCATTGCGCCGACAGCTCGGCACCAAACAGAACGATCATCGCAGAGAGGTATACGAACAGGAGAAAGCCAAACAGCGCTCCAAGCGTGCCGTAGAGGGCGTTGTAGTTCGAGAAGTACGCGACGTAAATAGCGAACCCTTGCGCCAGGAGGTTGAAGGCGATCGCAGCGATCAGCGAGCCTGGGATCACCGCGCGAGTGCGCGGCCGCGTGCTCGGCACGAGCCGATAGAGAAAGGCGAAAGTCCCGAACGAGAGCAGGAGCGGAACGAGTACGCCTAGGCCCCAGGCGACCACTGACGACGCCGGCCCAAGAAACATGAAGGCCTTCTCGAGCTCTTCCGTTGCGTTAGTGATCGCCTGGACGACTGCGGTCATCACAACAGAGACGACGAGCAAGAGACCAATGAAGGCCACAAGCGCGAAGTCGACGAGCTTTCCGAGAAGGAACGAGTGGCGCTTTGGTACGGCCCACGCTGCGTCGAGCCCCGCACGGAGCGAAGCCATCATGCCGCTCGCAGCCCAAAAGAGTCCGGCGAGGGCAAGGAGGCCGACCGCGCTAGCGGGGGTCGCCGCGCCGGAGACGATATTTCTGACGTCCTCGGCGCCGTCTACCGAGACCGGTAGCTGTTCGACCAGTGTTTCAATCAGCCGGTCTTGGAGCGACTGGTTCTGGAGTATCAGCGCGGCTACTGAAGCGATCACGATCGCGAGCGGAACGATCGAGAACAACACGTGGTACGACATCGCGGCCGCGAGCTGGGTGCAGTAGTGCCGCGAAAATCCCTTGATTGCACCCGGGAGTGCATACAGCAAATGCTTGCCAGTCGAACTGAGGGAGCGCAGCCACCGACGAGGAAGTCGAACTCGACCCCGGTCGTCGGAGGTTTCCGCCATGCCGGGCCGACCTTACCGCCCGAGGGAGCCGAGTGAACCTCTAGAGAAGCCGCCTCGCCCGCGCACGGATTCGGTCGAGGCGAGAGGCGTCCGGCGGGAGATCTTCCTTCATCGCCGCCTCGACTTCGCTGACACGCACGCGAGGCCACTCCGACGCAACCTCGGCGCCGAACAGAAAGACGCTCGCACCGAGGTAGACGAAGAACAGAAAGCCGATGATCGCGCCGATCGAACCGTAGACGGCGTTGTAGTTCGCGAAGTTCGCGAGGTAGAAGGCGAATCCGTTCTTGACAACCTCGAAGAGGAGTGCGCCCACGATTGCGCCCGGCAGTACTTCGCGCACACTCGGTCGAGTGGCCGGAACAACGTGGTACAGGAACACGAAGGCCGAGAACGACAGGAGGTACGGAGCGGCGACGGAGAGAAACCACGCGATGCCGGAGGCACCACCGCCGAACGGTCCTAGGTCGTCGGCCGCGTTCTGAATGATCCGAACTGCGATCGTCATTCCGATCGACAGCCCGATCAGCAGTCCGAAAGAAGCCAGGAGGAATATCTCGACGGCCTTGGCCTTCACGAACGTGCGCCGCTGGGAGCGTTCGACATCCCACGCGGCGTTAAGTCCCTGACGGATCGCTCCCATCATGCCCCGAGCGGTCCAGAGGAGCGCGGCGAGGCTGATCAGACCGACCGCGCTGAGCGGTGTTGCGAGGCCGTCGACGGCACTCCGAAGGTCTTGCTCAGCGTCCGAGGAGAGCGGAATGGCGTCGAGCAACTCGCGCGTGAGGCTCTCCCGGACTGAGTCGTTGTTGAGCACGAGACCGACGATCGAGACGAAGAAGATGACGAGAGGAAAGATCGAGAAAAGGACGTGGTAGGAGATCGCGGCGGCGAGTTGCGGGCAGTAATCGTCGCTGTATTCCCGTGCGGAGCGGGCGAGCACGCTGAGAAGCTTGAGTCCGGTCCGCCGAGTCTCGCGGAGAAACCGCTCCGGCATTCCACGCCAGCGGTGGTATTTCGTTGCGTCGGTGGCATCGCTCATGTTCGCTACCACCAAGGATAGGAGTGACGGGTGTTCCCGCCGGCCCTTGCCCGTAGGGTCGAGATGCCAGAGTCCGGCAGCCGTTCAGTTCAACAGGAGGAGCCTTCCCGGGCCCGGCGGACCGGGCCCGAGCGAAGAAATGGCTACGCGAGCCCCTCCTCGATATTGATCCCGAGTGCAAGAGAAATCTCGGGTGCTGCCGCGAGGACCTTTGGCAAGCCTACCTGTGGCGCGACCGCGATGAGTACACCCATGACCTCTTCAGGCGTCAGGCCCTCAGCCAGAGCCAGTGTGACCTGCGTCAGATAGGAGGCGGGAGGGGCGTCCAACGCGATGAGTGCGGCGATCTTGGCAATCGAAAACGACCTCGGGTCGAGTCCGGATGCGTCTTGAAGCTCGAGCCGTGCGTTCAGAAGTCCCTCGAGAAACTCGACATCGCCTGAGGTGATGCTGCGAAATTGTTGTTCTGTGTCACGCGACACGCTTGCTGCCATGTGTTCCCCCTTGATCGATTGTTCGCGAGCCTATCCGATGTCGTCGGCTGTCGGATTGCCGAGCAGTCCGGCCCCGCGAGGGCGACCCGCTAGGAGGCCCGCAGGCGACGATAGCGACGAATCAATTCATTCGTCGAACTGTCGTGCTCGAGAGTCGGCTCGGCTTCACTCTCAAGCTCGGGAACGATGCGATTTGCAAGGACTTTGCCGAGCTCAACACCCCACTGGTCGAACGAGTTGATGTGCCAGATCACGCCCTGCGTGAAGACGCTGTGCTCGTAGAGGGCGACGAGACTCCCGAGAGTCCGGGGGTCGAGTCGCTCCGCAAGGATCACACTCGACGGACGGTTGCCGTTGAAGGTTCGATGCGGTGCGAGCCACTTTGGCGTCCCCTCCGCAAGTACTTCTGCTTCCGCCTTGCCAAACGCCAGAGCCTCGGCCTGCGCAAACACATTCGCGTTGAGCAAATCGTGGTGGTTGCCCAGCGGGTTCAGGGACTGCGCAAAGGCGATGAAGTCACATGGAACGAGCCGCGTGCCCTGATGAATGAGCTGGTAGAAGGAATGCTGTCCGTTCGTCCCCGGCTCGCCCCAATAGACGGGGCCCGTCTCGTACTCGACGCGCCGTCCGTCTAGCCGTACGGACTTACCGTTGGACTCCATTGTCAGCTGCTGGAGATACGCCGGGAATCGCTTCAAGTACTGGTCGTACGGCAGAACCGCAACGGTTTCGGCGCCGAAGAAGTCCGAGTACCAGACCGTGAGCAAGCCCATCAACACAGGCAGGTTCGCCTCGAATGGGGCTGTCCGGAAGTGCTCGTCCATCGCGTGGAAACCGGTGAGCATTTCTCGGAAGCCCTGATCGCCGACGGCGATCATCGTCGAGATGCCGATCGCGGAATCCATCGAATATCGCCCCCCGACCCAATCCCAGAAGCCGAACATGTTCTCGGTGTCGATTCCGAACTCCGAAACCTCTCCGGCATTCGTCGAGACCGCGACGAAGTGTTTGGCGATCGCGCTTTCAGCACCAACGGAAGTGACGACCCAGTCGCGCGCCGTCCTCGCGTTGGTCATCGTCTCGAGCGTCGTAAAGGTCTTCGACGACACGATGAAAAGAGTCTCCGCCGGGTTGAGGTCACGCGTCGCTTCCACGAAGTCCGTGCCGTCAACGTTCGAGACGAATCGGAAGCGGAGTTCGCGTTTCGAGTAGCGGCGGAGTGCCTCGTAGGCCATCACCGGGCCGAGGTCCGAGCCGCCGATGCCGATGTTCACGACGTTCCGAACTGGTAGTCCCGTCTGCCCCGTCCACTCGCCGTCACGAACGCGCCGTGCAAACGCGGACATCCGATCGAGCACGTTATGAACCTCATTGACGACGTCGACTCCGTCGAGAAGAAGCGAGGCCTCCGCCGGCATGCGAAGGGCGACGTGGAGAACGCTCCTGTCTTCCGTGCGGTTGATTCGCTCGCCGGCGAACATTGCGTCGATCCTGTCGCGTAGTCGGCACTCCTGCGCGAGTTTCACCAGCAGTCGTAGTGTCTCGTCCGTAACCCGGTGCTTCGAGTAGTCGAGGTAGAGGCCCGCGCCCTCGGCCGTCAGCCTCTGACCCCGTAAGGAATCGCGCTCGAAGAGCTCTCGGAGGTGGAGGGCCCGAATCTCGGCGTGATGGCGTCGCAGCTCATCCCACGAAGCGCATTCCTCGAGTGCGGTCTTGGTTGGATCCATCACCCTCCTCGCCGCTGCATTGATTACTACAACCTGCAAAGCATCGATGTGATAATTCGAGTCGACTTAACGAAATCACAGAGCAATGGAGGACAAATGCCGTTTCGAAGACGTCCCGTATTGAGAACCGCCGCGGTCGCCGGCGGTGCCGCGTATGCGGGAAAGAAGGCGGGCGAACGAAGCGCTAATCAAGCTCAGCAGGAGGCCGAACAGGAGGCCCGTCTAGCGCAGCTCGAGGCACAACAGGCACAGCAAGCCCAACCGCAGGCCGCGGCGCCCGCAGGAGAATCGATGGATCAGAAGGTCGAGGAGCTCAAGAAGCTGGCCGAACTCAAAGAACAGGGCATCTTGACTGAAGAGGAATTCGCCGCGCAGAAGGCCAAGATTCTCGGCTCATAGCGAGTGGGAAAAGAGCCCCGGGACGACCGGGGCTCTTTCGTATTGTGATAGAGACTAGCTCGCGGTTTCTGCGGTCTCGCCCTGCTTGGTAAGCGCATCCTGGAAGACCTGCTGGGCGTCCTCGGAGAGTGTCGTGTTGATGATCTTCCCCTCACCCGCGTAGCGGCCGAGCGTCTTGATCGTTGCGTCCTTGTCGGCGTAGTTCACGAGCAGGAAGAGCCCAGAGCCCTCCTCCGGAATGCTCTCGGAAACCTCCTTGATCCATTTATCGTCAAGGCCCGCGTCTGTGAGCTTCCCGATCAAGGCCCCGACACCCATGCCAAGAAGCCAACCGCCGATCGGGGCAAGAAAGATGAGGCCGATCAAGAGGCCCCAGAAGCCTCCCCAGACCGCGCCTTTCCCGGCAGTCAGATCCATGGTCTGCTGAAGGTGCGCTTTCCCTTTCGAGTCTCTCGTGACCACGACCGCATCCGCGAGATCGATCTCGTGCTCCGCCTGCATGGCGGCCATGTTGGTGAGCAGCTCGGATGCCCGCGTGGGTTTATCAAAAGCGACAACGATAATTTCCTGCTGTGCCATAGGCAGATCTCCTTCTCGAATTCGGCTCCTACCGCCACCCAAACGACCGGACGTCAGGACCGGTCGCCCGAAGATGACGACGCCGTCAGCTCGAGCTTGACTCGTCGGTTACCGTCACCTGCTGGACGCCGAGCGCAGCGGCCGAATCGGCGTTGAGCGTCTTCTCGAGTAGCTTCGAATACCCCTCTAGACCGTCGATGAGCTGCTGGACCAGCTTGTCCTCCATCACGACGATGAGGGCGGAGGTCCCCGGCTCGAGGCTCTCGGCAGTCTCGTTCAGGAACGCATCAACTTCCTTGTCGGTCTGGTGAATCTTCGCAAGCTTCCCGGCCCCGGCACCAAGCGCGGCGCCTAGCGCCGTCGCCCCGAGAAACGCTGGTGGAAAGAGCAACCCGATGATGCCCCCGATGACGGCGCCGCCGGCAGAGCTCTTACCGACCGAGGTCAAGCCGAGTTCCTTTGCCTCGATCTTGCCCGACTCCTCCTCATGCACCATCACCCCACCATCGATGATCTCGATGATGCCCTGTTTCTCCATTTCTTCGACCTGTATAAGCGTGTTCTCGGCGCCGTCCTCCGTCCCAAACACAGCGACGAGGACCTCGACATTCGATTGCTCTACGGCCATACGGCTTCACTCCTCTCCAGTTCGTCGGCCCCGGTCTCGTTACGGCGTCATCATTTCACGGCCCGACCGCCTCCGTCATCGAGTCGCATGCTGGCGATATGCGCTGGAAGACTCGTCCGCCTCCCTAACTAGACTCGAGCTCTCTGATGCTTCGAGCAGGACGCCTCTCGAGAGCAACGGTTGCAGCGCTTCTCGCCTTCTTTGCACTCGCCATCCTTGTCGCCGGCTGTGGTCGTGAAGACATCGAAGAGGCGATCTCGACAATCCAGGAAGAGATCGAAGGCGGTGGCGGTGGCGGAGAGGGCGGTGGCGGAGAGGGCGGAGGCGGAGAGGGCGGAGGCGAAAATGGTGGCGGAGCAGCACCCGAACCCGCGCCCGAGCCCATGCCCGAGCCTGCCCCGGAGCCGGCGCCTGAACCTGCACCCGAGCCGGCGCCTGAACCTCAGCCCTCGGACACCACCGATACGACGGGGCAGGAGACCACGGGCGACGAGGGTATTCCGGCATGGGGTTGGGTCTTGATTGGCCTTGGCATCGCGCTCATTGTTCTCCTGATCTTCTTGCTCGGACGTCGATCGGGCAAAGGCGACGAGCCTGTCGCCGTGAAGAGCCCGACCGAGCGCCAAGAGATCCTCGTCGCCGCACTGAGCGGCTGGACGTCACAGGGATGGACGATCGAGAGCCAGACGGCGCATACGGCAGTGCTTCGCCGAGGCAGTGAACGACGACAGTTGAGTGTCGACGAGTACGGAAGCTTCCATCAACTCGAGCTCGCTCCACCCGGCCAGCCTCCGGGCAGCCAGCCTCCGCCTCCCCCGCCGGGCAGCGTGTAAAGCCCTAGCGGACGACGAGCACCGAGGCGGGCGCCTTGTGGGCGACCTTCTCGCTCACACTGCCAAGCCGCCGAAGTCCACCGTGGCCGGCGCTTCCTACGACCGTGATGTCTCCCGCCATGTCGACGAGGGCGTCGACCGGGTCGTTGTGGAGCTCGACAACGTCGAGCTCCGGCAGGTCGGGGAGCTTTGAACGGACATCCGCCGCGTCCACTCCGCGATGTTGCGCTATGACGACGCGCAATGCAGCGTCCGCTTCGACGGCCAGCACTTGGGCAGCGTCGAAAGCCCGGAGCGAGGCCTCCGACCCGTCGACTCCGACGATGATCGAGCGCGGAAAACGAGCTGACTCGGCAGCTTCGCGGGCGAGGTACACCGAACACGGTGCCTCGTGGACGAGCCACGTTGCGACGCTTCCGCCGAGAATCCCAAGCGCGCGGCTCTCGTTTCGGACTCCGAGAGCGATCACGTCAGTCGTTTCGTCTTCGACCTCCTCCACCAGCCCATGCGTCGGTGAGCCGGTAACAACGACTGTTTCGACCTTTCGATCAGGTGGAGCCTCCTCGCGCGCCTTCTTGAGCGTCTCCTCGGTGGCCTCTTCGATCGCGCTGTACATGTCCGGGTCGTATTGTGGGATCGACCATTCCGTCCCGGTGAAACCAGCCGAGGGCATGACCACCGGCGGCTCGATCACGCTCACAAGTCGAAGTTCTACGTCAGGCGGCGCAAGCCGGACAGCCTGCCGAACCGCCTCGAGGCTCTCCGGCGCACGGGAGATCCCGCAGATCACTCGACGGATCTTCATCTCACGAGCCGTCCTGTCAGGCCGCTGTACCTAGCCGCGACCGATCCGCTTCGAGATGTTGACTGCGTCATCTCGTGCCTCGGACGCGGTCATCACATCGTCCGCCTCGAGCACGGTCGGCTTTGCCGTCGGCGGCGGCCCCTCGCCGTTCTTCGCCCCTAGCCAGGCCTCGTTCAACGCTTTCTGCACGTAGACCGAATGCGACCAGAAGAGAATTGCCAGCAGAATCGTCAGGAAGGGGTTGATTTGAGAACCGCCCCGTGTAATCCACTCCTGCGTCTCGCGAACGCGCCGCGTTGTGAAGATGACCGTCAGGAGCGGAAGCACCACGATCCAACCGACCGGAACGAGAAAGATCGCCGGAATCGCCGCCAGCATCGAGAGAACCGGGGAGTTCCCAAAGGGTCGCCCGACAGCCTCAGAATAGTCGCGCAGCTCACGATTGATCTGATACCACCAAACGAGACCCCAAATCCCGAGCGTTAGAACGATCAGAAGCCAAAGGCCCCAGGGATTGCGCGTGGTGACACGCGCGCCGCCGAGCTTGATGTTCTCCGGTCGCGTCGTCTCGATGACTAGTCCTCTTCCTTAAGTAACCATCTAGATCACTAGAGCTGGCCCAGAGTATCCAGCTTTCCTCGATACCGCGCAATGGCGCTCTGCGCAAGCCCGAGCCCAGTGAACGTCGACTGCGCGACTTGGTGAGCGCATCTTGAACGCAGCCCCCGCCTCGTCGGAAAGCGTGGCGTTGATGATCTTCCCTCCGACCGCGGCGTTTCGGACCTCGGCAAACACCACGTCGCGCTTGGCGAAGTTCACCAGCAAGAAGAGGCTGGACCCGCCGGCGGGGATCGCGTCGGAGACCTCCCTGATCCAGTCGTCGCTCAGTCCGGCGTCAGTGAGTTTGCCAATCAGAGCTCCAACGCCCACGCCGAGCAAAGCTCCACCGATCGGTGCGAGCAGGAGTGCCCCGACGATCATGCCGCCAAGCCCACCAAGAGGAACCTGAGCGGCGTCCGTACCCCGATCGCTTCGGGATTCTTCTAAGCCTCTCGGTCGTCATTGCGACGTTCGGCCTCGCGGCAAACTCGACGGCGGTGATCATCGGCGCGATGTTCGTCGCTCCGCTCATGACTCCGATTCTTGCGTTCAGCGCCGCCGTCATCGGAATCACGTGGAGGCCGGTGAGGGAGATCTCGCTCGCGGCGCCCTGTTTCTCTTCTTTACGAACCTGGCAGCGATCGTTCTTTCCGCATCGGTCGTCTTCATGGCGACTGGGTTTGTGCCGGCCGCGCTGAGCTTCAGACGCGACGGATTCAGCTCGGGTTTGGAGGGGCGTTCGTCGTCGTGATCGCCGTCGCGTTTCCCCTTGCCGAACACAGCCAGACGCAGTTCCAGGAAGCACAGAATCGCCAGCAGCTGAGCGCGGGAGTCGAGACGTGGCTAGGAGGAAGGGATCTGCGACTGGGGAACGTCATGCTCGATCGGTCCGGCGAGGAACTCGACATCTGGATCGGCCTCGTCGGCCCAGACGAGCCGCCTCGTGCCGCGACGCTTGCCGACGCGATCGCGAGGAAGAGCGGGCTGACCGTGAACCTCGACGTCGGCTGGGTGCGGGACCGGCGCACAGAGATTCGGTCGCCTAGCTGAGCGAGTCCGGCTCGCGTCCAGCTGGCCGAGAGCCCATTAACCGGCGCGGCGCGGCAAGACTGCCTTCCCGGCGAGTAGGGAGCTCTGGCACTTCAACCATCTCTGGAGCCTCTTCGGGCATGTCTTCAGTCCTACGGCCGTAACGCTCGGCGAGAGGAGCGGCGGAAATTCCATGCGCGTAGATGCTCATCATCACGGTCACCGTCATGATCAACAGAATGTCGTTCGCGCCTGGAAGCAGAGGTTCCTCGATGATTACAAGAAGTCCAAGGATGATCGAGGCGAGACCACGCGGCCCGAACCAGCCGAGAAAGATCACTGAATACGAACGCAGGTCCGTTCCGATCAGGGAGATCGCGACGGGAAGTGCGCGGATCACCGTCAACGCGAGGAGCGCGTACACGACCATCTGCCACGTGGCTACGTCGAGGATCAGGACGGCGATCACACCAAATGCAAAAAAGATGAAGAGCTCGAGCAACTGGCCAATGTCCTCGGTGAAATCAACAATCTTCTGGCCTAGATCACGCGCGGCGTGCCCGGCAGCGATCCCGCCGACGAACGCCGCGACGAACCCACTGCCACCGACCTCTTCAGCACCCCACCAGGTGAGGACCGCCAGCGCCGCGATCGTGAGCTGCTGAAATACGCCGGTCATCCATCCCCGCTTTGATGCCTCACTCACGAGCCAACCGCCGATCAGGCCCACCGCGATTCCGACGAGCAGGCCATAACCGAGCTTCTCGATAATCACCTGGACGACGTCGATCGCGCGAACTGCTTCTTCTGCGACGGCGAGTGTCAGGAAGATCGTCCACAGCGGCACGGCCATACCGTCGTTCAGACCGCTTTCAACGTTCAACGCCTGACGGATCCGTACGGGGACGATCGGGCTGCTGACGACGACTTGGCCAAGTGCCGCGTCGGTCGGGACGAGAATTGCCGCAACGAGGAACGCCTCCCAGATGTCAAGGTCCGGAAAGAGGCCGATCGCGACGGCACCGGCGAATCCAATAGTGAGGGGGAAGCCGACGAGGAGCAGGCGTCCGGGTAACTGGGCATTCCCACGAAGCGTTTTCAGGTCAATTCGGGTGGCGTCCGTGAACAACACGAGCGCGAGCGCGATCTCGGCCGCCGTCACAAAGAACTCGCCCGTCTCGGCGAAGAGGTCCTTCTCGCCCTCTTCTAGGACTTCGAATCCGAAGTTGATCTCACCTGTCGCCCCGCCGATCACTCCGGCCGTCGCGAACACGATCGGGGCCGTGATGATCGTTCCCTGGAGCCGGCCGGAGACAAGCCCCCAGGCAACGATCAGCGCAGCGAAGGCGCCGATCTCAACCACAGGGCGCTCCCGGCGGGAGCAGGATCCGCCCGACGGCCATCATGGTCGAGACGATTTCAACACAGTTGATGGCTTCTCGTCCGGCTCACGAACATCGTGACGACCTGACACGGCGGATCGAGAACGAGCTCCGGCTCGCGGATCGAGAACGACCTCCGGGCTCGCAATTCGCACAGCTCCTGTGCGCAATTGCCACGGCTCGCGTGACGCAATTTTCACGGCTCGTCTCAAACTCGCCAAAACCGGTTGAGTACGCTCAAACCGGGTGGCGGGTGGAACCACTTCCCCACCCGGGTGGGGAAGGGTGAGGAAGTCCCTCGAGCCAATTGTCGTTCGAAGAGAGATCCGTGCTGAGGCCGTGCGCGTGACCTAGTCGACGCTGCTCGAACGCTGGAACGCCGCGACGCCGCCTCGAACCGACTCGAAGAGACTCTCCTCGCCGATTGCGTCGACGAGCCCGGCCCGATCGAGCTCGTCCCGGATAGCCGTCCTCGCACGGGCGACGAGCAGTCGGACCTGCTGGCTCGCAAGCTCCGCGCAAAGCTCCGTCAAAACGTCCAAAGCGGTGATGTCGACATGAGTGATCCCGCTGGCATCGAGAAGAACGGCTCGGGCAGGCGGCTCCGCCTCCCTCACCAGCCGCCGGATCTGGTCGCGGAAGAAGTTGGCGTTTGCAAAGAAGATCTCGTTGTCGAAACGGAAGATGATGAGCCGGGGAAGGTCTCGTATTCTGGGTTCTTGTTCACGTCGCGGTAACGGAAGTCCTCGTCATGCTCGTCCGCGTTCGGAACCCGCCCAAGCACCGCGTAGTTCGGTATCCGCGCTGCACCAAAGCGATGAGCGAGACGATTACCGCCACGCCGATCCCTCC
>CAYTCZ010000123.1:0-11343 GCA_964436315.1 uncultured Gaiellales bacterium
GCTGGGCAGGGCGCGCGTCGGGGCCGGTGAAGCCATTGAAGAAGACGCCGGCCGCGGGGCCACCGTCAGCAGTGCGATACCGCGCGGGGTCGGTGACGACGAGGTCGGGGAGCCCGTCGGTGTTCACGTCGAACAGGTCGGCGCGGGCCGCGTCGGCACTCACGGTCGGTGAGCCGGGGATGTCGCGTACTGTGGCGTCGACCCCACCGAAGCCGGCGATGGGGCCCATCGGCGGCTCGGTGTAGCCGAAGGTCATCGCGGGCAAGGTCCGACCGAATACGGCGGCTGGAACACTGCCTTCGGGTCGCAGCTCGAAGACGCGACGCTCACCGTTGCCCGAGCCCACGGAGACGTCGGGGCGACCCTCGACCTGCACTGAGCTCAACAAGCTGTGGAAGCTGGTGGCGCTGTCCTCGTAGGTCAGCCGGTAGCGGCGAACGAAGTAGCGGAGTCCGACGGTCTCTTCGGCCGCGTACACCCAGACTCGCGAGAGTCGCTGGTCCTCGGAGATGCCCCATCCGCTGGTGTAGCTCGTGAAGACGTCGTCGCGACCCTCGTAGGTCAGCTCGACGTGGACCCCATAGTCGGCAACCGACTCGGTGCAGCCGCGCTGCGCATCGGCCACCGCCTCGAGGTCCGAGCCGCTCACGGCGCAGGTCGCGGGGCTGATGTAGTAGATGTCGCTCAGGTAGTGCTGGCGACCAAGACTACGCTCGTACTGGTAGTAGACCGTGGACCCGTTCGCGTCGCTCATGCGCGTGAGGTGCCACGCGTAGACGCGCGACCCTGGGTCGGTCGTCTCGGTCTTCAGCGCGCTGCGGTCATCGAGGTCGAAGGGCCCTTCTCCGGTGGGGAGGAGACCGAAGTCGAACCGCGTTCCGTCCTTCCCCTGCACCACCCAACGGGGCGTGCCCATCTCCGGGCTCCGGAAGAAGCGCATGAAGCCGCCCTCGACGCGCGCGCGGTATTGCTGCCAGCCCTCGACGTCCGCCGGGACGCGAGCCGCCTCGGTTTCGTCGTAGAGCCCCGATGCATCGACCGCCGCCGCGCGACGACTGTCGACCGGCACCAGCTCCTGGCCGCCGTTGTAGAAGAAGCGGTCTTCCTCCTCGTGCCAGAGGGCGTCGTCGACGTAGCGCGGAAGCCCCCGGTCGGACTGGCGAAGGATGAAGGGGGCACCAAGGTTCCAGCCGAAGCCGACGCAGGAGTTGCCGCCCGTCGAGGCGTAGCTGAGACCGAGGCTCGGCTGAACGCCGTTGCGACCGGCCGGGAGCGCGATCGGTACGCTGAAGGTCGCGGTGCCACTCGAGAGCACCGGGGCGAAGCTCTCGCCCATGCCTTCTACGGAGCCTTCGGCGTTGGGCAGCGAGATACGGTTGGGCGTGACCGCACTCTTGGCCTCACCAATGGGCAGGGTTGCCGGCTCCGCGCCAGGTGGCGGTGCCTCACCAGCGCCACCCGCGTTCCGAATGGCCTCGGCAGCCTCCGGGTCGATCGCATCGAGCTCCGCCTCGGTGAATGCGTCCTGGGGAGCGATGTCCTCGGCAATGTCCTCGCTCAGCGGGACGTCGGAGTAATCGACCCAGTCGCCCGCCGGAACGTCCTGCCCTCGCGCTGCGTAGGGCGTGCCCAGCGTCAGGAAGACGATGGGTCCGAGGAGTGCGGCGACGTGCGGCGCCAGGCGGCGGAACTGCTTCATGGCATCAGTCGGTGGGCAAGAAGTACACGGACTGGGCGCCGCGGTAGAAGCCGTCGGGTGTGGAGCGTACGAACGCGAAGTAGAGACCGCGCGGCGCGGCCGCGACCGAAAGGCTGCCCTCGACAGTCGAGAGCACGTTCATGAGATCGGCCGCCTCGGGCGGGAGAGTTCTCGTCGCAACGATGTTGGCGCCCATCACCGGATCGTTCCGGTACGCGGTGAGGAAGTGCCGCGTGACCGAGCCATCCGGTGCAGTCTCCGACGGAAGCGGGGCTGAGACGGCCTCAGTGCCCGCCACGATGAGCATCGGCGTGGTCGGGGGTTGACCGGGCGAGACCTCGCTCGCGTATGTGCCGGCGACATCGGGGGCGCCTTCTCGTCGCCAGGTGACGAGGAATGAGCCATCGGCGGATTCCTCTGGCGGGGTCAACGGCGTGACCCATGGCATCGAGACAGGGTCTCCGGGTGCGGTGAGGTACAGTGGCTCGGCGTCGATGGGCGAGTCCCCCATGAAACGCCGGACCGCGACGCGCTCCATCGCTCCGGCTTGGTCGTCGACCCAGACAACTGCCCAGGTTGCGCCGCTCGCCACAACTCGCGCGCTTCCCTGCGGACCGTCCATCGGGATGGCCACGTCGATGTCGGCCAGATCGATGGGGCGGCCCGCGCTAGAGAACCGGCGTGCGCGAATGTGTGGCAACATGCCCCCGCCGAGTGGGACTTGCTCGACCCAAGTGGCGACGAAGCCGTCATCCAGGGATGCCAGATGCGGCTCGCGCGCGTAACCGGACGACGAACCAGACACGCCCCGCTCCGCTCCGGGTGTGCCGGTGGGATCGACGACCCGGAGTGCCAGGTCTTCGGCGAGGGCGTCATAGTACGCGACCGCGAAGCCACCTCCGGCGAGACCAGCGACCGATGGTCGAGTCGCCCAGCCAACCGAGAGGTCGATGGGGCCCACCTGGTCGCCGGTGAGTCGGTCGAAGAGTCGTCCGCGGACCGCGTCGACTCCGTCATCGTTCTCGGCCCAGACCGCGAGCGCGCGGCCGGCGCCGTCGGTTGCGATCCAGGAGACCAACGGGAAGATGGCGAGATCGCGGCTGGGCACCGTGGATGCTGCGCCGATGACCTCGGTGGGCTGGCAGGTGCTCGAGCAGAGGTCGCCGTCGAACTCGTTACCGTCGTCGCAGCCTTCGCGGGCTGGCATGGGGCCAGGTTCGCGATAGCCGTCACCGCATTGTCGGCGAACACAACCTCCCGCCACGCACACTCGGTCGTCTGGCTCACCACAGGCGGTCCCATCCGCCGCTGTACTCACCACGCACGCGCCATCCTCGCAGGAAGCGACCGTGCAAGGGTCCGTAGTCATGCAGGTGGCGGCGCAGGAAGGTCCAGCGTCGACCTCGTGAGCCCCTCCATCCGTGTCGATTCCAAGATCAGACACGCCGGCATCCGCCGCCGCAGCGTCCGGCGCAGTGCCAACGTCCAGCGGAACGTCGGCATCGATCGGAATGCTTCCGTCTGGGTCCGCCCCATCCGGCTCGCACGCTGGGTCACAGGCGAACAAGAGCGTCAGGAACGTGGTCGTGCGCAAGGACCGAGCGCGCCGCCGACGGGCGGCCATTACTCGAACCGCGTCCAGTATCGGTAGTTCAGCAAAACCTGGACGTCCTCGAGCCGGCTCCAGTCGAGCCCCTCAACGTCCCAGATGCGCAGGGTGTAGTTGCCCTCGAGCGGCCTCCCGAGGAACTCGCCCCGCACGTAGCCGGACATCAAGGACTGGTCGGCGCTGGACACCGGGTTCGTGAGGAAGCGTTCGGCAGCCAACCCCTTGGCGTGCTCGATGTTGCCGACGAACAGCTGGTCCGGACGATCCGCCGGCGGGAACACCGTACCCTCGTGGTTCCGCACCCGATAGGGCCCATCGTGGCGCAAGGAATACGGAACAAAACCACTCGAGTAGCACGCATCGGGGGTTCGACTGTTCGAGCAGTCCAGCACCCCAGTACCGACCACGTTCACCCCCAAACCGATGTGGCGGTAGTTGAAGTTCCCGAGGGCGAAGCCTCCGGAGAGGATCAAGTCACCACGCTCGATGTCGTCGAGTGTGATCCCGAAGGTGGTCTCGTAGTAGCAACGGTCCACGACACGGCCGCCCTCTCTATCGGCGCTGCAGGAAGATCCGAAGCCGTCGGGGCAGAGCTGGTCACATCCATAGCGCCAGGTCAGTCCGGTTCGGAACGCCTCTCCACGGTCGTCGCTGCAGAGGGCGATGCGCAATGCCTCCTCGTTCGTCCCGATGAAGGCGCTGGGCGCAAACGTCATCGCTCCGTCGACACTCGGTGGCGTCTCCAGCTGAGCTGCGGCCCAAACGACAGGTTCGAGGTCCCCGGGGTCCCCTCCGGCCGCAAAGGTGAATGCAATTCGAGCGTCGGTCGTTTCAAGCATGTCGACCTCCGCAAACGCTCGGCGCCAACGGCATGCATCAACCCACGGGTCGGACGTCGGAGCTAGGTACATGGCACCGGTCACGTCCACCGCGGGCGGATCGGAGTCCCCGCGGAGACCCACGACCTCGACCCCAAGCGATGGAGCCCCAGGCGACGCCTCACCGCACGCTTGCGAGCGGCATCGTTCGAGACAACTACAGCGGGTGTGCGCCGGATCGCAGGCCCCGTCACACTCGGTCGCGCAAGCGGCCTCCTGGGCCGCCGTTGGCAGGATCGGTTCGGCAAGCCGCTCGTACCAGGTCGCGTAGTACGTCCCGGCCACGAGAGAACCCGCCTGACTCCAGCCGGGTGCGACGCTTCGAGCTTCGGTCGGGTCGAGACCGCCGAAGCCATCGATGGGCGCCGCCGCCTGGAGCTCGAAGGCGACCGCGTCACCTCCAGGTCGAAGGAGGCCCTCCTCCTCGAAGCTCATGAAGGGTCCCTCCCTGATCGCGCCGTCGCCAGAACCGATCGTTTCACTGACAGGAAGCAGCGCGCCACAGTATTCACCCGCATCACAGGTTCGAATCCAACCTCCCACTGCTGGAGGCTCGCCGGCCGGTGGGGCAGCCAAGAAGTCGCCACTCGAAGCCAGCAGGTTCGCCTCCGGGAGGAAGCACTGGACACGTGTCTTCTGCAGGTCGTCTCGGAGAGACAGGACCACCGAATCATCGCCATCGGTGAACGGATAGCGGAAGCGATAGGACTCCAAGGTCAACTCCAGCCGGCGGACGTACTCCCCGACATAGAGGTCGTCGAACTCTGGGATTGGGAGGTCCGGATTGCGAAGGGTGTCGTAGTCGATGCCCGTCAGCGAACACACCCTGTCCGCCCATGTGGCGGGCGCCTCCACTAGGTCCAGGTCCTCACTCATCGTGGAGAGGTCGAAACCAATCCTCTGCTCGAGCGCTCGTCGTGCGATCCAGGCCATGCGGATAGCGCGGTTCTTTGCGGCCTCATAGCGGTCGGCCAGAAGGCTGTTCCGCGCGCGCAGCACCCGGTTGACGTTGTACTCGCGACCGACGTCGTCTCGGTCGAGGCCGAGGACCCTTGCAGCCGCTCGCCGCGCCGACTCCTTGTTGCGACCGTGCTGTGCGATCAGAGAGCTCACGTTTGCTGTCGACTGGGCGAGCCCCCGCTGCGCCTCGTTCAAGCGGTCCATGGCGGCCGAGAACTGCAACAAAGCGTTCGCCAGGGTCTGCTGGCGCTCGACATCCATGATCTGCTCGCGGAAGATCTGGGTACCGACGGCAACCGCGATCTGAGTAGCCGCAGCACCGCAGGCTGCGGCAGCACCGAAGCCACCGCTCGCGCAGTTCACGACTGCCTGTGCGATTTGCCCCACCGTCTGCAACCGAGTCAGCTTCTGTTCCAGCTGGTCAATGGTGAGCGTGCCGCGAATGATCTGCATGTTGAGCGAGAAGTCGCGAAGCACGGTGCCGATGATCCGGGTCGATGCGTGGATGTCCTCGAGTGCGCCCCGGAGCTGCGCAACGGTCTCACCCTGAACGCCGCGGTTGGCTGGGACCGTCGCAGTGACGATTCGCTCTCTCAGGTCAACGACCAGGTCGCTCGGAAGGTCGGGCAGAATGATCTGGTCAGCGATCTGCTCGATCCGAGAAGCTGCGCAATCGAGGTACCGCTCCAGTTTCACCAGGTCGGCTGCGTTCTCGATGTTCGGGAGAACGCTGAGATCGGCGGAACAGCCAGACGGCCCCTGCTCCGACGCCAGACAAGCCAGCTCGAGAGCATCGAGAACTTCACCGTGGGTGATGTCCTGTGTTCCAACGTACTGGCCAAGCCCGGCGTCATATCGGCGGCGCGGACTCGCGTACTGTGGCTCACCAATCACCTCGGTGACATTCGAGAGCCGCGCATCGCGCGACCTGCTCGTTGCCTCGAGTAGCCCGCGTACCGTGTAGCTAGCGTAGGCAGGGCTGCGGCCGACTACCCCTGTCTCTGAACGGCTGAGGTCCCAAAGCAGGGTTCTCACCTGCCGTGCCTGAGACTCGTCGTCGCCGTCGAGGACCAACTCCGCAGCATCGGGCTCCGTCGGAATGAAGGGATCGGGGTTATCAGTGTCGCTCCCGAAGGGGCGATCCGCCAAGCAGAGCCAATCGACACCTGGTCGGCCGGGCCCGAAGTCTTCCCGTCGCAGACCATCGATGAATAGTGGTCGACGCGGTGAAACCGCCAAGACGACATCCTCGGCGTCAGGAAGCATGTCGTCGCGCTCGAGAGGTACGGAGAGGCAATACCCACCCGCGTGATCATCGACCGTCTCGAAGTGAACGACTTGGCCTAGGAAGCGAGTGTCCGCCTCGCTCAGCCCGAGGACACTACCCAACCACGATGGCGGAGTGGTCGTGTTGGCAATGGCCGATTTCGGCAGGGACTCTCTGCCACCTCGGTACAGCTGGGGTTGGGCGCCGCTGAGCGCTGCCAACACCTCCACCGCGCGACCCAAACGCTGCCCAGCTTGAATTCGGGCGTCAGGATCTCCGGTGCAGCTTCCCGCGAAGCTCCGTTCGAGACCGCACAGCAGCGAGTACCCTGCGTCAGGTTCGGCGCCCAGACAGCCGATCCAGTCGGCGGCGCGAGAGTCCGCTTCGCACGGAAAGTTGGAAGCGGCCGGCTCATACCCGTCTCGAAAACTGCCCGTAGATAGCCAATCCTTGCCGCCACGGGTGATGCTCATGAACCCGAGGTAGTCCCCTTGGACGCGGATTGACGATGCAGCCGCCCTCGTTCCAGCCTGAGACAGCCACGACTGCGAGAGGACATTGTCCAGTACGTCGTCGCGAGTCGTGAACAGAAAGCTCTCGGATCGGAGTCGCGCGAGGCTGTAGCAGTCCGGTGGTTCACCACCACCCACCTCGCTTGGGTCCACCAGCTGAAGTGGGGTCACACGCTCCGTTCGAAGTCCATCCAGTCCGGAGCTCGCGATCAGGTCCCCGTAGACGTCATCGCAAGTCTCCGTTCCCCGCGGCCGATGGGGGCAGGCAGGAGCATCCTCGCACGCCTCCTCGTTGCCCGGACACTTGCATGGAGGACCACCGTCCAGCCGATAGACGCAGAGGGGATCTTGACCCAATGTCACAGACTGAACTCCCGCCGCGCCGATGCAGCGCTCGAGGCTCGCTCGGTCCGTGTCGTTGAGACTGGGCAGCGAAGCGATGGAACCCACGCAGAAGCCGTCGTCGCAGTACCTCGAGCATTCCTCGTCGGAGGCGTCATCGGGGCAGCCGTCCGTACAGTCTGCGTCACTCGAGCAAGAGACAGGCGCCACCTCTGGCATCAAGTCGGCGACGTTCACTACTCCGCCGCAAATCGTCTCGAGCTCGTCGCGTGCCTGCTCTGCGCGCTGGTCCGCGCTCAGCCCCTGCTCGATTAGCTGTTCCCCAAGGAGGTCCGCTTCGTCAGCCGCCTGTCTCGCCAGAGAGAGGAAGCGTGCGAACGACGACTCGATGTCGTCGCGACCAGTGCTGGCCTCGGTCAGCTCGTCTTCGAGGGGAAGCTCGAACTCGAACTCGAGCCCTGCGCAGCTCATGCTTGGTTCGGAGGGCTCCGGGGTCGAGGAGCCCACCGCTTCCGTGGTCTCCTCGTTGACGTCCTCTCCTACGGGAACGGTGAGGCAACGCGAAGTCTCGCCTTCGTCATCGCCTGGCTCCAGGTCAATCCCCGCTAGGTCCTCGCGAGCGGAGCCCGGGCCATCGACACGCCGGGTGACGTAGATGCGATAGCTGGCCGCTTCGGCCACGAGGGGAGGAAGACCGTCGCTCGACAGCTCCCAGACGACCGCTCCACTTCCCAGGCCGGAGTCGCTTGCGTCATCGACCACCATAGGTGCGGTCGTGAACCGATAGTCCGCCGGATCGCAGTCCACCCCGCTGATCGCGCCGGTGGTTGCGCATTCGAGTCCAGCGTCGCCGAGCCAGACCTCATATATCTGACTCGCTCGTTCGTCGGTCAGCCCCGGATTCACACCGTAGAGCTTCAGAAATGCGCTCGATGGAAGCGTGATGGCTGCCGTCGTGGGTGCCGGCGGTCCGACGCAGAAGGCCAGACGCATCGGAATTTCCTCGCGGATCTGTCGGTCCGTGGCACCCGCGAGCTCTTGCGCCGCACGTTCGAGTGCGTCCCCGTGACCCGCCACCGCGCGACGAGTGGCTCCAGCAACGAAGTCGAGTGCGTTCAGATGTCCGCGATACGCGTAGGCGAAACTGGGCGCGTCCGGCTCGTAGGATGAGCGGAACTCATCGAAGTGACCTGCGCCTGCCGTCGACGCAAAGAGGAAAGCCCCCGACAAAGGCACCTGGCTCTGCAAACCGCGAATTCGCCCCGGCCGATCGGGATCGTCCACAAGGGTTCGGCCGGCGACCTCCGCGCCAGTGAGCAGCTGATCCGCGGCGCTCCGAAGGAGCGATGGGGCGAGACCCATCGTCATGATGAACTCGTCGTCGGTGGTCACCTCCGCGTCCAGGTCCTCTGCGGCCACCGGGAAGTCCTCGGTGAAGGCGGCCCGAACCCGTTGCTCGAGCATGCCGCTATTCAGCTGCTCGTCGGTCAGCCGGATATCCACGCCAAGTTGGGTCAACACGTCACGAGCGCGCCCCACTTCGGGGTCCGTGCGAGTGGTGTCAGCGATGGGCATTGCACCCGTCGGCAAAGCCGACGGCGGAACGACCGCGCCCAGCATCGTCAGCTCCCCATCCTTCGGGGGCTCGAACAGGTTCCAGGGCACACCGGCGAGGAGACCAGCCATCTCGAGCCGGGAATCGACCGCACCGCGCCAGAGCTCGGTACGGGCGCGGGCCTCGTCGCCATCGGCGCTCAGCTTCTCTCGCGCGGCCGCGGAGATCTTTGCCCGGCTGAGGTCGACCGCCTCCTGCGATTGGTCCAGGGCCTCCTGGATTCCGGCCATCAAGACGAATCCCAGGGTGGTGAAACGGTCCTCGTCGAGCCCACCCTGCTCGCCCAAGCCACCGGCCAATACTTGCGCTGAAAGAGCCGAGGAGTCCTGACAGATGGCAGGGTCGACCGACGCCGCGCCGACCAACGCAGACCGCCTGAAATAGTCCGCGGCCAGGAGAGCCAGCGTTGCCGAATCGGAGGCGTTCTGAACCGGAACGACATATGGCGCCCGTGCGACCACTTCCGGCTCGGTCGAGAACCGAGGATCGATGCGGACGGGATCAATAGCCTCGGCGAGGTCGCCGGGATTGAAGTTGGGGGTGCCTGCAACGCCCCACGGAAGTACCGAATCCGCGAGCGTCGAGAATCGGTATCCCATGCAAGTGTAAAACGCCTGGAGCTGCGCCCCCGTTCGCCCACACGGTATGATCGGCTCACTCTGACCGTCGGTCTGAAAGTCGGATACGTCGACTAGGCTCTCGAATGCTTCGTCACCAGCGGGTGGCGCGTACTGCGTCTCATCGTATGGCGGAAGGAAGTTGAACCGGCCTTCAGAGGGATCGGCACAGGTCTCCGCCAGCTCGCGCTCGAAAAGGGAGAAGTCCGTGCCGGTGGCGCGTTCCACCCATACCCGACTGGTCGCATGGGGAGTCGCGTCCGGCTCCTCACTCCGCTTCAGGATGAAGCTTCGGCCCACCCCCGGTCGGATGAAGGGGTCATCCGCCCGCGGCGGTGCAGCTATAGGCTCACCGGTGCAGGCCGCCACCAACGACAGGGTCAACGAGTAAAAGAGCGTGCGATGGAGGCTGGGTTTCATGGGATCTGCCGTCAGGGAACGAGGTCGCCGATGAGGGTCACGAGGTTGGCTCGAGCCGTATCCCAGCCCGCGCGGTCATAGATGAGCAGGTGCTCGGACCGAACACCCAGGTCGGCCGCCATGGCCTGGAGCTGGTCGACGGCGTCGATGCTCGGAGCGTCGCGATTCGTGGTCTCCACCATCATCACGACTTCGACGTTCGCGGCTCGAACCTGCGCGACCGTGTCAGCCCACGTGGCGGGCGACGGACTGATGCCGGCGTACGGCTCCCAGATGCCACCCGTCAGGTCCGGGCCGCCATGCTGGGGGAGGTCAGCGAAGAAGATGACGACCCGTCGAGAGCGTGGGCGCCAACATGCCCACCCTCCTTCACGACCGGCTTCGCACGCCGTTGCGGCCTGCGCCTCTGGATGCGGGGTACCACCCGCAACGGACCAGAGCGCTTCGATCCCACTGCCGCCGAGGTCAGCACCGTGGCTGGCGCTACGAGTGTTGGAAAAGCGAGTGCTCACCACGACACCGTTGTCGAGAGGTTCGCTATGCCGGAAGAGGGCAGTGTCCTCGTCTCTTCCGTAGGGGCCGACAGGAAAGTCGCCGTAGCTGACGATACCCATGTGAAACCCCGGGAAGAACTCCACGAAGAGTGGCTCCGTCACGTCAGTCCGAAGGCCCATAGCGAGCTGCACGAAGCCGGCCCCGGGCTCGGGTCGCTCGCTGACGCTGGTCTCCAATCGATCGGGCACCACGACCATGACGTCGATCTCCGGCTTCGTACCGCAGCCCAGGATCTCTTCGTGCTCGCAGGATTCGGTGCATCGCGTCTCGCGCCACTCACCGCCAGGGCACCCGTCCTGGATCGCCTCGCGGGTCCCGGGCTCGCAGACCCCGCCTTCGTCCATACACTCCGCGTCTTCTTCCCACTGGCACGTCGAAGTGCAGCGGGCGATTCTCGTGCCGCACATTCCGCAAGTGCGGTCCTCGGTGGTCCCTGGTTCACAGACCCCCATCCCGGTGCAAGCGCCGAGTAGCTCCCAGGTTCCCCCGGCGGTGCAGAACCTCTCTTGGGTCCCGCACATGCCACACGAGATGGTCTCCGTGCTCCCTGGCGAGTCGCAGGTACCGGCGTCCGTTGGAACGAAGGCGTCTTCCTCGGAGAACCCATCGACAGGCTCCGACGCATCGCTGGCGACGCTCATGTCGGCTCCTGCGTCGACCTCGGAATCATCGGACGACGAGTCTCCGCATCCCACGACGGCGAGGCCCATCGTCACGCAAGTCAGGCAGTAGACAAGTGGTGTCGCCCACCGGTTCACGCTGATCGCAGGTCGAGCGAAAGCGGACGGCTCTGCTCCCCCCACACGACCTCTCTGACCCACATCAGGGACAACGAGTCCCATGGTCACCTCCCCCGCGGATCGCCCCCG
>CAYTCZ010000124.1:0-11174 GCA_964436315.1 uncultured Gaiellales bacterium
AGACGCGGCGATCGCAGCCGAGATCATCCTGAACGCGATTCGTGCGCTCGTCTAGGGCGTAGGCGACAATATCCGGGCCGTTCCGTGCCTCGGAAACGGTTTCTGGAGAGACGCAATCCCGTTCGGACGCACAGCTCAGCTCGTCGGTCTTGGGCTCCTCACCGGGGTAGTTCTCGTCGGTCTCGTGCTGTTTCTCGTCTGGTTCTTCGCGTTCCGGGACGAGAGTGACCCCATCACCGTCCAGGCGGCCGTTGCAGCCTTCCGTGAGGAGCACGCCGTGCCAGCTGCCGGTTCGAGCGGGATCCCGGAGCCCGGTGTCTACGTGTACGAGACGACCGGTTACGAGACCACGGACGCGCTGTTAGGTGCGCGACATGACTACCCTGACCTCACGACGATCACCGTACTCCACACCGGATGTGACCTCCGGATGCGCTGGGACGCTCTCGAGGGACGATCGTCCACGTGGGAGTTCTGCGAGAGAGCCGACGGCCGCCAACTCGAGAGCCTCACGGACATCCACGAGTTCTTCAACCAAACTGACGCCCGCATCTACGCGTGCGAGCCGGGAACGATGGCGCGCCCGGCGACGATCGAGATCGGCGCCACGTGGATGACCCGGTGTTCGACAGACTCGACGATTGAGACGGCTACCCTGACAATCGTCGGAACGGAGACGGTCACGATCGACGGCACAACCGTCGAGGCGGTTCGGATTCGAGAGGAGACCGAACAGTCTGGGCTGACAGACGGAATGGGTCTGCGCGAATGGTGGCTCGACGTTAACACCGGGCTGGTGCTGCGGCAGGTCGTCCGAAATGACAGCACGACCTCGACCTCGATCGGCGGGGTCACGTATCACGAGGAGTATGAGCTGATACTCAGCTCGCTCGAACCACGCCGTTAAGGCGGACCTCCGACCGCCCGCCGCCGTCGGTCGGCGGCCGGCTCGGGTCGGACGTTGCAACGCCGAACTGTTCCCTCGATCGGGTGAAGACCGAGGTCGGGATTCGCCGAAGACTGTGAACACAGTCTGAGAACGATTCGCCGGCGGCATGGACTATCGACGAGCTGCGGAACTAAGCCATCAGATGCGCGACATCGACCTCCTGCGGGAGGTCGACCGCTGCTCGCCTGACGTGTCGCCGCGCACCCGATGGAGAGAGCGCTAGTGACCCTGCTTCGAGTCGCTCATCGCCGCGTCGCGAACTCCGCCGTTCCCGAAGCATCAACACCCAGTCGCGGTGCGCTGGTCTGGGGCCTCATCATCGGACTCACGATCGCCGCCGCCCTGATGTTCGTGCTTGTTGTCTCGAACGAGAGCGCTTTCGGTGCACCGATTGCGATGCCGTGGTGGATCATGCTCGGTCTCTTCCTTCCTCGCCTCGGTCTTCGTCTTCCAGGTGCAGTTCCGGCGAGATTCAGACTCGTTCTCCCTGACAGAGATTCCACTCACACTCGGGCTCTTCTTCGTAACCCCGTACGTTCTTGTGCTCACGCAGTTCGGCGGCGGTGGGATTGCACTTGCGCTGCGTCGACGGCAGTCGGCTCAGAGACTGCTCCTTGCCCTCGCGCTGCTGACCATGGAAGCCTGCATCGCCGTCTTGCTCTTCAACGCGATTCTCGGGCCCGAGACGGAGTTCGGTGCTCGCGCCTGGCTCGCCGCGCTGCTTGCAGTCTTCGTCGCCTCCTTGATCACCGACCTGGTCGTCTTCCTCGTCCTCTCCTTCTCAGAAGGCGGCGCGAGTCACCGCGTCCTCGGCGACGCGCTTCGAGTCGGCGCGTTCGCGTCGTTCGCCGGAATCAGCCTCGCCCTCTGTGCCGCTGCGCTTCTGTGGTCGGAGCCGACCGCAATCTGGATGCTGCTCGCACTCACGGCGGCCCTGTTCCTTGCCTACCGCGGCTACGCATCGATCCGTCGTAGGCACGAGAGCCTTGCCGTCCTGTACGAATCTGGGGCCGCGGCCGGCGATGCGCGGAGTCTCGAAACAGTCCTTGAAACGCTCCTGAGTGGGGCGTGCGAGACCTTTAGCTGCGAATTCGCCGAACTCGTCCTCCTTCCTCGGGGCCGGCATGAGGAGTCGCTACGGAGTACCCGCCGCGCCGACGGAACGATCGAACTGCTCCAGCCGGACGACAACAAGCAATCTCTCGAAGTTCACTCGCGGATCGCGACGCTTCAGTCTGGCCTCCTCTTCGCGGAACCGATCGAGGATGAGCGCATCAAGCGCCAGCTTCGTTCACGGGGCGTTTCCGACGCGATGGTTGCGCCCCTCCGTACAGGCGAAGACGTCCTGGGAACGTTTCTGGTTGGTAATCGCGTTGGCGATCTCGAGACGTTCGACGACGACGATCTCAAGCTCTTTGAAACGCTCGCCGAACATGCCCACGCGACCCTCGACAACGGACGCGTTCTCGACGAACTGCGCGAACAACTAGCGGAGGCCCAGCATCGCGCCCTTCACGATGCGCTAACGGGTCTCCCGAACCGAACGTCCTTCCTGCGTACCGCCCGCCAGGCGGTTGAAGCGGCCCAACGGGATGGCACTGGTCTGTCTGTGATCATCATGGATCTCGATCGGTTGAAGGAGGTCAATGACACGCTCGGCCACCAGCTCGGTGACGAGCTCCTGATGGAGGTGGCAGCGCGTCTCGAGACGATGGCGTCGGAAGGAATCACCGTTGCGCGGCTCGGCGGAGACGGGTTCGCGCTGTTGGTTCGCGGCACGGACGACGCGAGCGAAAGCGTCGAGGTTGCCGAGCAGATCATGGCCCGGCTCGAGGCGCCGATCTGCCTCCCTGGTATCACCATCGACGTGGAAGCCTGCGCCGGCATCGCGGTCTTCCCTGACCATGGCACCGATGCCGACGCGCTGCTCAAAGGGGCGGACGTCGCGATGTACACCGCCAAGGACGACCACGCGACCTTCATGGTGTACGAGCCTGAGCGCGACCCCCATTCTGCGGCGCGACTGGCGCTGGTCGCCGATCTCCGACGCGCGATCGACGACAACGAGCTAGCGCTCGTGTACCAGCCGAAGCTCGAGGTGCGATCCAGCAAGGTCGTCGGCGTTGAAGCATTGCTTCGCTGGAACCATCCACGACGCGGCACGATTGGCCCGGGGAACTTCATCCCGATCGCAGAACGAACCGGCCTCATTGGGCCACTCACGAATTTTGTGCTCGACTCGGCTCTGAAGCAGTGTCAGATCTGGCGAAAAGACGGCCTAGAGCTGAGAATCGCCGTCAACGTCTCAAGTAGCAACCTGATGGACATCGAGTTCCCGGGGACGGTCCGCGAGTTACTGGAGAAGTGGTCTGTTCCAGGTGAGGCGCTCGAGATCGAGATCACCGAGAGCAGCCTTATGTCGAATCCGGTCCGCGCCGGCGCCGTCCTCGAGGAGATGAGGGAACTCGGCGTGACCATCTCCATCGACGACTTTGGTACCGGCTATTCGTCGCTGTGGTTCCTGCGGGAGCTCCCAATCGACGAGATCAAGATCGACCGGTCGTTCGTCTCGGGACTCGAGGCGACGCAGGACAACCTGGTGATCGTGCGCTCGACAATCGAGCTGGGCCACAACCTCGGACTCAACGTGGTGGCGGAAGGTGTCGAGTCGTCGAGAACGCTCAACCGCCTCGGTGGACTGGGCTGCGATTTCGCCCAGGGCTTCCGTCTCAGCGAGCCGTTGACAGCCTTCGAGCTCCGCCGATTGCTGCAGGATGCTGAGGTCGGCGACCCAAGCGACCAGCCGGTCTCGATTACGCCTCAGGCTCGCCCGGCCTAGGTCTCTCGAGCTTCACCAGGAAGTCGTGCATCCGTTCGAGCGCCCGCTCGAGATTGGCAGTCGAGCTGGCATACGACAGACGCAGGTTGTTTACCCCGACACTGCCAAAGGCAGATCCTGCCAGGAGCGCGACGCCGGCCTCCTCGAGCAGGCGGGACGCTAGATCCTCGGCGGAGATCGGAACCTCGGAGACGTTCGGAAAGGCGTAGAACGCGCCTCTGGGCATTCGACACGTGACACCCGGCAGTTCGTTGAGTCCCGGAACGATCAGATCACGTCGTCGTCGGAACTCCTCGACCATCGCACGCGGCTCTGCTTGGGACCCCGTCAAAGCCGTCACTCCTGCGAGTTGGACGAACGGCGGAACGCACGAGGTCGAGTTCACGAAGAATCGCGTCAGCGGGTCGACCAGGGGTTCCGGCACGGCGGCGAATCCACACCGCCAACCGGTCATGGCGTAGGTCTTGGATAGCCCATCGAGGACGACGGTGCGTTCGAGCAGCCCCGGTGTCGACCCGACGCTGGCGAACTCTCCGTCGTAGAGCATCTGCGAGTAGACCTCGTCCGACAGCACCCAGACGCCGCTGTCCAATAAGAGTTGGGCGACCTGCTCCGTCTCCTCTGTGCTCAATGCGCCGCCCGTCGGATTCTGGGGCGAATTCAGGATTACGAGTTTCGTCTTCGGCCCAAGTCTCGCTTCTAGGTCGCCGATGTCGAAGCTGAAGTCGCGCTCCTCGCGCAGAGGCAGTGGGACCGGCATGGCGCCAGACCACGCGATCGCCGATTCATAGATCGGGAAGCCCGGATCTGGATAGACAACTTCGTCACCCGGATTGCAGGTTGCGAGAACGGTGAAGAAGAGAAACGGCTTTGCCCCGGTGGCGACGAGAACGTTCTCCCAGCTGACGTCGATCTGCCGTGACCGTGACAGGTACTGGGCCGCAACCTCGCGGAACTCCGGAATCCCCGCCGACGGACAGTAGCTCGTCTCGCCGGCCCGCATCGCCTCGGCGGCCGCCTCGCAAATATGAAGCGGCGTCTGGAAATCCGGCTCGCCAATCTCGAGGTGAATGATGTCCCGGCCGTCTCGCTCCAGCGCTTTCGCCCGCGCTAGCACCGTGAACGCCGTCTCGGTCCCGAGCCGTTCCAGACTCGAAGCAAGTCCCTTCTCAGACGTTGCGCTCACGGGTTGGCGAGCATACCCCTTTTGTCGGTGAAAGACTTCTCGCGTATAGAGAAGGAGATCGCATGAGTTCTTCCGGCTTTGTGAACGGCGAGGAGTTCGTTCTCGACACACCGACCGTCCGCGCGTTCGTCGCCGACGTCCACGCGCTCATTGCCGCCGCGGCGTCCCCCGAAGCTGCCTGCGAGGCGATCCGACCCCGCTTCGCCGAGTTGCTTGCAGATCCCGACTGGCTTCCCGACGAGTACGCCGAACCGGTACCCGACAGCGGCATGGGCGGTGGGATCGGGCAGTGGCTTCTCTACCGCACCGAAGACGGGTCGCTCTCGCTCTTCAGTCTGGTGGTTCCGCCCGGCTCTGCAACACCGGTGCACGATCACCTCGCCTGGGGTCTCGTCGGTCTCTACCGCGGCACGCAGGACGAGGAGATCTACGAACGCCGAGGTGACGTGGTCGAACTGAGCGAGCGTCGCGCCCTCGAGAGCGGGGACTTTTACGTTCTGATTCCGCCGGCGGAGGACATCCATCGAGTGAAAACCACCTCGTCCGAGACGTCCGTATCGATTCATTTGCTGACGAACGACACCGGCTGCGTCTGGAGGCATTCCTTCGAACCGGAGACCGGCGCGGAGCAGCCGTTTCGGTCTGGCTACGCGAACGCTCCGTGCGATGACGACGATGAGCCGACAAGCTAGACGACCGACAAGATCAGGCCGTCTCTTCAGATTGCGTTAGAAGCTCGCCCACGGCCCGCGCCAGAACCCGGGCGCCGAGCTCGCACTGCTCGGGAGTCGTGTACTCCTCCGGCGAATGGCTGATACCCTCGCGGCTCGGTACGAACAGCAGGCCCGTTGGCACCTCTCGGGCGAGCACCATCGCGTCGTGTCCCGCCCCGCTCGCCATTCGCACCGTGCTGGCCTCCTCAGCGCCTGCTGCTCGCTCGAGAACGGCCGCGAGTTCCTCGTCGAGCGGGACGGGTGTGACCCGTTGCGTCTCCTCGAGCTCGACTTCGAGTCCCTCGTCCCGAGCGATCTCCGTAAGGAGCTCGGGTACCCAGGACTCCAGACGTCGATGCCCTTCTCGGGACTGCGAGCGAACGTCGATCGAGAACTCAGCGAGCCCCGGAATGATGTTGAAGCCACCCGGCTCCACGCGGATCTGACCGACATTCGCGGTCATTCCATCCTGGTGACGCGCCTCATCGCGAAGTGCGGCCGTAACCCTGGCGGCTCCGATCAAAGCGTCCCGACGGCCGCCCATTGGCGTTGTACCGGCGTGGTTCGCTTCACCACGAAACCGGGCGCGGAACCCGAGAAGTCCGACGACCGAGGTCACGATCCCGAGATCGATTCCCCGAGACTCGAGCACAGGCCCCTGTTCGATGTGGAGCTCGAGAAAGGCAGCGACGCGATCGACCGCGGTCGCTTCGTGCAGTCGGTCGAACGACCGCCCACTCTCTTCCATCGCCTGCGGGACGCCGGCAAGCTCCCAGTATCCGAGATCGAGGTCGCCGACGAACGCCTTGCTTCCGAGGAGCGCGGTGTGAAGCCGTGCCCCCTCTTCGTCGTTGAACGAGACGAGCCAGAGCGGTCGTCGGGGCTCGACAGCTTCGCGCTTGAGGATCCGGACGGCCTCCAGGGCCGAGAGCACTCCCAGCGCCCCGTCGAAGCGTCCCCCGCAGCGAACCGTATCCAGGTGTGACCCAACGAGCACGGCTTTCCCGTCGCCGGCCTCCCAGCGGCCGATCACGTTTCCAGCGGTATCGACTTCGGGGACGAGACCGACCTCTTCCAGTCGTTCTACAAACCATCGATTCGCCTGTTCGAGCGGCTCGGTCCATGCGAAACGACTGACGCCCCCGGCCGGATCGGCGCCGATTCGGGCCAGCTCGCCAAGGTCAGCCGCGAGCGAGCGCACGCTTTCTCTTCACGTAGCGGTAGCCCTCAGTGATGCCGGCGATCGCGAGAGCGACGACGAAGGCGATGAGGAAGCCTTTCCAGGGTTCCTCCTCGAAGGTCTTTCCTCCGAGAAAGCCGAGCATGCCGGCGTAGACCGCCCAGATGAGGGCAGCGGCGGCGTCGAACATCATGAACCGAGGCCAGTACATATGCAGGGAGCCGGCCCCGAGCGCGACAGCCGTCCGCCCACCGGGGATGAAGCGGCCGATGATTATCAGGTATCCCCCGCGCTGGTCTATCTGATCTCTCGCCCAGTCAACGCGTTTACGACGGTCCCCCTTGAACAGCCGGTTCAGGATCGGCTCGCCGGCTTTGCGACCGATCCAGTACGCGAGGTTGTCGCCGGCAAACGCTCCGAGGGCGGCCGCGACGATCACGAGTCCGATGTTGAGCTCGCCTGCACCGGCGAGTACTCCGGCGAGAATCACGACGGTCTCGCTCGGCAGAACCGGAAAGATCACGTCGAATGCCGCGAGCACGAAGACCAACGCATACGTCCAGTGAGAGCCTGAGGCGAGCTCGGTAAGAGAGTCGAACAGACCGGTGAGCGACTCGAACATCTCCTGTGAGCCTAGTGATCGCTTAGGGAGTTAGGCGTACCACTCGCCGGGTCGGACCCGGCTCGTCGGTGGTCCGATTCTCCGGACGCCGGGCGCCGGCTTTGAACGCCGGACGCCGACCCGTCAATGGGTGTGCTCTGGGGCAATACCGAACCGGCGGGCGGTTCCCTCCTCGGAATCGACCTGAATCAGAACTGCAGGCTCGTCTCCGACCACCCAGGCGTCGTGTCCGGGTTCGATAACGATCACTTGTGGCGCCTTCGCCTCGAATGTGCAGCCGTCGTGGTATTCGCCCGCGATCTCACCTCGAGCCAGAAAGCCGATGTGGGCGTGCATGCAGAGCTCTGTCCGCGCCACCGGCTTCATGTGGGTCGACCAGCGGAAGCCGGCCGGATAGACGATTCGCTTGATTCGACAGTTTCCGGTCCGGACCACGTCGACCAAGAGCCCGCCGATCTCCTGGCGCTCGGCTCCTTCGATGGGCCCGAGCAGTGGATCGGCTGTTTCAGTGTTCGACGGCTCGCGTGAGTCCATCGACTCCGATGAGTGAGAAGAACTTCTCGTCCTGGATCGTGTCCGGCGACGGGAACGCCACTTTCGAATGAGTCAGCCCGAGTTCGACGATCGTTTCGGTGAGTTTGATCCCAACTGGCCCCGGGTTGATCACCGGGGCGGGCAGATTCTGGCTCATGTATTCACCGGCTTGGTGCATCGTCGTCGACCCGAGGAGGATCACGTCCGCTCCGTCATCCTCGATTGCGCGTTGGGCCTCCTCGGTGAGCTTCTCGAACATCTCCTCTTCTTTGCCCTCGAAGAGCGCTTCCACGTCCGGCGGGATGTTCACGGCACGAACCGAAGCGCATTTCTGCCAGAGGTGGTACGTGTCCAGGTTCTTCTCGTAGAGATGGCGCCACTTATCCCACATCGTGATGATCGAGAACCGCTTTCCGAGCATGATCGCAACGGCGTAGGAGACGAGCCCTGGACCGATGACGGGAATCCTGAGTCGAGCCCGCAGCGCGTAGAGCCCAGAGTCCGAGACGGTGTCCATGATGACCGCGTCGTACCCCTCCTCCTCTGCGCGAAGACCTGCCTCGGTGATGTAGATGTCGAACAGCATCGCCTCGTAATAGTCGGCGACGAGCGTCGGACTGTTGCGGACGGGAATGCACTCGACGTCGGTGTTCGGACCGAGGATCTCGTTCGGGATCTGCGCCGCCCGGTTCGCGATCCCTTCCTCGTCGAACGGAAACGGGATGATGAACTTGATGCGCACTGACGTCCTCCTCGCTCGCTGGCCGGCTCCGAAACCCCTACTCGGGGGCGGACGGTACTAAACCTCGGTCATCGTCCACTTCGACACGGCGCCGGACCGTCGCGTCTCGATCGCCCGCGCGCCGCTTACCTCGCGCACGCCGCTCGCCGACCGGCGCGAAATACCTCGCCCGATCTCGCCAGACCAATCCCCCCACATCCCCACCCGGGGTGGGGAGATAGGTCTCCACCCACCACCTGGGGAGATCGTAGACCGAGCATCTGGCGAAACACTTCCGCGCATGGTTTCGAAAGAGAGAATCTTCTGCATCCCATGTCACCCCCGCGCGGCCGCTGATTCAGGCTCCGGCTCACCAAATACACCTGCTACCGCCAGTTCCGCGATGCGCGCGGACGTGTAGCCGCAGAGCTCAGTCAGCACCTCCTCCGTGTGCTCGCCCCGGAACGGAGCGCGCGCTACCGCCCGCTGCTCGCCGCTCAATCGAATTGAGGTCCCGATCGTCCGGACCGTCCCCAGCGATGGATGCTCGTGCTCGACGACGCAGCCCCGAGCAATCGTCTGGGGATCTTCGAGCGCTTCCATGACGTCGTTGACCTTCGACGCCGGAATCCCCGCCGGAATGAGCAGATCGAGCCATTCCTGAACCGTCTTTGCCCTGAAGATCTCCTCGAGAATCGGCAACAGAGTGTCCCGGTTCTCGTTCCGTGCCGCCATCGTCGAGAATCGCGGATCCTCGTTCAGATCGGGCCGCTCCATGACCTCGCACAATCGCTCCCAGAACTTCTGCTTCGCAGCGGCCACGACCAACCAGCCATCGGCCGCTTCGATGTTCTGGAACGGAACGATCGAGGCATGCGCGGAGTTCTTGCGCCGCGGCGGAACGTAGCCGTGCGTCGCAGCAAACGAACCGTTGTACCAGAGCGCTTGCAGAGCGGTCTCGAACAGCGAAATGTCGCAATCGCAGCCGATTCCCTCCCGGCGCGCGCGCCATAGGCCAGCGAGCAGAGCGATTGTGGCCGCGTACCCGCCCGTGTTATCAGCGAGCGACAGGCCGCTCTTCGTCGGTGGCCCGTCGGGCTCGCCCGTCAGGCTTTGCCACCCGGCGAGCCCTTGCATCATGTAGTCGTAGCCTCCTTCGCCTGCCCGCGGGCCGGTCATGCCGAAGCCCGATAGCGAGCAACAGACGATCTTGGGATTGACCTCTTTGAGATCCTCGTACCTGAGCCCGAGCCGGGCCGGCTGATCGCCACGAAGATTCGAGCAGACGCCGTCCGCAGCCCTGACGAGGTCCTCGAAGACGGGCCGACCGTGGGGATGTCGGAGATCGAGCGAGACCGACTTCTTATTGCGGTTGAAGGTCTCGAAGAAGATCGAGTCTTCGCCATCTTGGTACGGGGGAACGTAGCGCGCTACATCGCCGCCGAAGGCCGGATCCTCAATCTTGATGACCTCCGCACCGAGATCGGCGAGGTGGAGCGTCGCCCACGGGCCGGCGCCGAACTGCTCGACGGCGATTATCCGGACGTCCGCCAGAGGGAGGGCCACTACGCGGTCGCTAGCTCGTTCGCGGCAGCTCCCTCTAGCATGGCGTGGAGCATCTCTGTCTTGTCAACGGTCGGTTTTGGATAGGCCGTTCGGCTGTGGCTAATCCCAAGGCCGAGGACGAGTTCCGCCAGTTTGTAGGTGAGCGGTCCAGGGTTGATGACGGGCACAGGAAGATTCTCCTGCAGATACGGGACCGCCTGGTGCATCGTCGTCGAGCCCATGCAGATCACGTCGGCACCGTCTTCCTCGACACATGCGAGACCAGCGTCGCGCAGTAGTGGGAAGATCTCGTCCTCTTTTCCGCCGAGCAGATTCGCAACGTCGGGCGGCTTGTTTATCGAGCGCACCGAGGCGAGCTTGTCCTTTATGCCGTATTCCATCGCGGCCTTCGTGTAGAGACCGATCCAGGGGTCCCACTGTGTAAGAACCGAGAAGCTGTGTCCGAGGATGCAGGCCATGTGAAACGACGCCTTGCCCGGAGCGATCACGGGGATGTCGAGTACCGAGCGAAGGGCGTTCATTCCGGAGTCGCTCATCGTGTCGATACAGATGGCGTCGTAGCCGTCGGCCTCCGCCGAGACTCCCGCTTCGAAGAGTGCGACGTCCGCGAGTGCCCAATCGTGATAGCTGTCGAACAGCGCTGGTCCCGCGCGCACCCCGCGGAAGTCGAACTCGATGTCGGGACCGAGCTCGACCTCGTCCATCTGCGCTTTTCGGTTCGCGATGCCTTGCTCGTCGAGGTTGAACGGAACGATCACCAGAACTTTCTTCATTCTTGCCTCCCGTTTCAGAGCTCGTTTGACATCGAACTCTAAGAGCCTATCCCGGTAGGTGCGGTGTCGTCGGGGACGGATGAGACCAAGC
>CAYTCZ010000125.1:0-9924 GCA_964436315.1 uncultured Gaiellales bacterium
CGAACAGGGTCCGGCCGTTGCTTCAAGCTCGGCGGTCAACCGTCATAGGGTCTAGGGCCTCGACGCACGGTCGTACCGCGATAGCTCAGCCGGTCTCGACCGCGCTACGGACCTCCTCGATCGTCTCGATCCAGAGACGTGCCCGATTCTCGCGTGTTCGGCCGTACTCGTCGGATCGCTTGTGACGGGGAATGCCGCAGTTTAAGCGCCTCTCGCCTGGACGGCGTTCCGCTCGGCCGTCTTCGCCATGTGCTCCGCCACGTGGCGCTCGAATACGGGCTTCACGGCGAGACGGCCGAACGTCCACCCGATCAGCCCTCCGCGCATCCTGAACTCACCGGCGTGCTCCATTCGCGTTCGTCCGTTCTCCCCGGCGACGAGCGAGAAGCGCTCTGACGCGTAGTCGAATGAGCCGCCGAGATGCTCGAGGTCGACGCTGTCGGGCCCGAAACGGACAAGCTCAAGCGTACGGTATGGCAGCACTCCAGCCCGCCCGGCGAAGCGTGCGACGATTCCATCGGGCCCCTCGAGAAGGACATCAGCATTGGTCGACAGCCTCTCGCGAATGTCGGCGACGAGCGCCTCGCGATCGGCTTCTACCTCGACGGCATGTGGGTCAAGCCGGATCACCGGTCGGATCTGCCAGGAGACGGCAGCGATCGCCAGGGGCACACCAAACTGAAGGACGCGCTGTTTCGTGGAGACCTTCGGCTCGGGCTTGCTTGCCAGACTCGCGGCCCGGTACGCCAGCTTTCCAAGTGCGAGGATCGTGCGCAGGTCGTTTGCGTGTCTAAGTGCTGCGGCCGGCCCTGACTCGGACTCACCTAGGGCTTTCTGCGTATCCCGGGCCATCAGGGTGCGGAGGTTAGTCGACTTGACGATCTCCGTGGCCCGCGAACTCGAGAATTGCCGTCGCGACCGCTGCGGGTGCGTCCTCGGGCGCGAAGTGCCCCGCGTCTGCGACCCAGTGCAACTCGGAGCCCGGTATCGCTTCGTGGAGTCGTGTCGCCACGGACGGCTCGAGCCATCGATCCTGGCGTCCCCAGATCAACATGACAGGAACCTCGATCGATGCGAGCTGGGGCTCGAGTTCGCCGACGTCGTCGTCCGTCCACTGCGCGATCTTCCGGAAGTAGGCCTCTTGGCCGTCTTTGCCTTGCCAAGGGGCGAGGTACGCCGCGAGGTCACGCTCGCCGAGAGGGCGATCGACGGCTGTGCGTAGGTGGGCTTTCACCACCTCTTCGTAGATGTGCGACGGCATTGTCCGATACGCGTCGAGGTGCGAGCGGATGTGCTGTGTCGTCCGTGTATTCCACGGGTTGAGAACCACCGCGTCGACGAGAACGAGCCGGCTGACCGGGCGCCCGTGTAACAGATGAGCACGGAGAACCGTTGCCCCGCCGATGTCGTGACCGACGAGCGTCGGCGAGTCCAGGGCCCATAAGTCGAGGAGTTCAGCAAGCGCACGACCTTGCGCGGTGATCGACATGTCCTGGTCGGGGGCTCGTCGAGAGTGTCCATAGCCGAGGAGGTCCAAAACGTAGACCTCATGGTGCGTTGCGAGGTCCGAGATCAGACGACGCCAGAGATACGACCAACTCGGCGTCCCGTGAACGAGGACGAGCGCCGATCCGTCTCCGAACCGGTCCCAGGCGATCTCGCCGCCCGAGACATTCGTGCGCTCGCGAAGACACCAATTCATCCAGCTAGGGAACTGTGTCTCCAGACGGCTCAGTCACGAGGCCGCGGAGCTGCCGGATGGCGACGGTGAGGGCGGCGAGGCTAGGAGGATCCTCGCGCGAGAGGGCGGAGATCAGTCGGTTCAACCGTTCGCTCGCAGCAACGTGTGAATCCAGGTAGGACTGAACCGAGTCCGCCACTGGTCCAGCGCCGTTTGCGAGGACGTTCGCCGCCGCGTCCCGGCGCGCGCTCATGAGATCGTCCGACATCACTTCCGCTGCTCGGACCTGCCAGCTCGTCTGGTCGGGAAGAGCTTCGAGCCGCTGCTCGAGCCAGTCGATGTGGAGGCGCTCGCCGGCAAGGAAGAAGGCCTGTGCGACCTCGGCGATCGGTCGGCCAGTCTGTTCCGCCACGGCGATGATGTTCGGGCCGTGGGCGAGTTCGGGTTGGAACGCATGCCGATGTGCAAGCTCGGGCTCGACTCCGAGTTCCTCGAGCCGGCGCGCCTCAGCAAGGCGGGCCTCTCTCCACTCGTCCGAGCCGGTGCGGTCGAGCACGGCTGCCAGTTCCGCGAACGATGGGGCCGCCTTCTTGATGGTCTCACCGATTGGGGCGCCGGGTGCGTTGAGCAGATACCACAGGGCCATGTGCTCGACGAGCCTGTCGACGCCGACCATCAATTCGTTCTGAGTTGCCGGATCGAGCACACCGTCGAGGGACTCGACCACGCCCCATCGCTCTCGAGCGCCGGCAACCCGCTTCGCGATCCAGTAAGCCCGGACGACCTCTGCCGGCTCTGCTCCGGTTTCGGCCGAGAATCGGGACACGAACGTGATTCCCTGCGCATCGACGACGTCGTTCGCGACGAGGTTTGCCAGGAGTTCGCGACGGAGCGGATGCCGACTGATGAGGTGGTCGAATCGCTCGACGAGTTTCGCCGGGAAATAGCTCCGTATCTCCTCGTCGAGAAACGGGTCGTCGAGCATTGGCGAGTCGAGAAGAGCGAGCTTGAGACTGCGCTTCGCGTACGCGAGGAGGACGCAGAGTTCGGGGCGTGCCATGCGCCGCTTGGATGCTCGTCGCTTTTCCATCTCTCTGGGGCTGGGCAATCGTTCGCGCCTGCGGTCCAGGAGGCCCTCGCCCTCGAGTCGACCCATGAGCTCTTCATAGGACTCGATGCGTTTCGGCGACGCCGTCACTTCCTGAGACAGGATTTGGGCCTGGAGGTAGTTGTCGTAGAGAGCGCGGCGTGCGACGTCCTCTTCGACGTCCCGTAGCAGGTCGATGCGCTCGGCTTTGGACAGCTCCCCGGTTGCCACCGCAAGGCTGAGCAAGATCTTGAGATTGACCTCGCGGTCTGAGGTATCGACGCCTGCGGAGTTATCGATCGCGTCCGTGTTGATCCGACCGCCGCTTCGGTCGTACTCGATCCGGCCGCGCTGAGTGAAACCGAGATTCCCGCCTTCGCCGACGACCTTCGCTCGGACGTCACGTCCGTCCACACGGACTCCGTCGTTCGAGCGATCTCCGACGTCGGCGTGTTTCTCGGCGGAGGATTTGACGAACGTGCCGATCCCGCCGTTCCAGAGCAGATCGACCGGCGCTTTGAGAATTGCCGAGATGAGTTCGTTGGGTGTCAGCGCCCCGGCTTCGACATCTAGCGCCTTTCGCGCCTCAGGGGATAAGAGAATGCTCTTCTCGGAACGCGCCCAGACCCCACCGCCGGCGGAGAGCAGCGACCGGTCGTAGTCGTCCCAGCTCGAGTTGGGTAGCCGGAAGAGTCGCCTGCGCTCTGCGAACGATGTCGCGGCATCCGGATCGGGATCGATGAAGACATGGCGGTGGTCGAACGCGGCAACAAGCCGCAATTTGTCCGTGAATAGCAGCCCGTTTCCGAACACGTCGCCGGACATGTCGCCGATGCCGATGGCCGTAAACGGCGTGTTCATAACGTCGTGGCCGAGTTCGCGGAAGTGTCGCTTCACCGACTCCCAGACGCCGCGTGCGGTGATCCCCAGACGCTTGTGGTCGTAGCCGGTCGTGCCCCCTGAGGCGAAAGCGTCATCCAGCCAGAACTCGTATTCGGCAGCAATGGTGTTGGCGACGTCCGAGAAGGTGGCGGTTCCCTTGTCGGCTGCGACGACCAGGTACGGATCCAAGTCGTCGTAGACGCGGAGTCCTGGTGGGTGGGCTGCCTCGCCGTCAACAAGGTTGTCGGTGAGATCGAGCATCCCCCGGATCAGCGTCTTGTACTGAGCTTCGACTTCCCCCGGGAGTTCGTCCGGGTCGGCGGGCGGACGCCGAAGGACGAAGCCGCCTTTCGATCCAACCGGGACAATTACCGTGTTCTTCACCATTTGCGCCTTCATCAAGCCGAGAATCTCGGTGCGATAGTCCTCGAGGCGCGTTGACCAACGGATCCCGCCGCGGGCTACGCGTCCACCTCGGAGGTGGATGCCCTCCATCCGGGGAGAGAAGACGAAGATCTCGTAGAGCGGGGTCGGCTTCGGGCTGTCTTGAAGCGACCCCGAGTCGACCTTGAATGCGATCGACGAGACGTCCGGTAGGAGAGCGTTGGTTCGGACGGTGGCGTCGATGAGGTTGAGCTGTGATCGGAGGATTCGGTCCTCGTCCAGCGCCGGTACCGCGTCGAGGCCGGCCAGAATCTCTTCACGCAGCTTCGCCTCGGCCTCCTCGTCACGCTCCGCGTCCGGGTCGAAACGAAGCTCGAACAACCGCACGAGCTTGGCAGTCAGCTTTGGGTTGTTGGCGAACGCCTCATGCTGATATCGCTCGGTGAAAGCGGCTCCAACACGCTGGCGGTACTTCCGGTACGCGCGCAGGATGACCACCTGCCTCCACGTCAGGCCGGCGGTGACGACGAGCCGGTTCAGGGAGTCAGAGTCGGCATGCCCCTCCCAGACCGCGGTAATAGCGTCCGCGACCAGCTCGCCCCGAGCCTCGAGGTCGAGATGGCGCCCGTCGCCGTCGAGGACACCGAAGTCGTGCAGGAACGTCTCGCCGTCGCCGCCATGAAGTCGGGTCGGCACCTCATCGACGACCCGGAGGCCGAGCCGTTCGAGGATCGGCAGGAAGTCTGAGAGGGGGACTTTGCCGCCGCTCTTGTACAGCCCGATCCGCGTAAGCACTTGCTCCGTGGACGGTTCGTTCGTGAGCGCGACGGCGAAGGATTCCCCAGCGTCCAAGCGTTCAAACTGCTCGATGTCGGACACCGCACGGGAGATCGCTCGGGCGGCTTTGTAATGGTCGGGGAAGCGACGAGCATACTTCTCCCCGAGCTCGACGCCTCGCTCCTCCCCGTGGAGCACGATCAATTGGTCGCGGAGCTTGTCGTCCCAGGTCCGCGCGAGTGAGACGACAGCCTCCTCCAGATCGGCAATCGACACGTCGGGGATCTCTCCGTCGATGTGAACCGTGAAGTGAATCTGAGCTGGGTCGGACTCGCCGAGGGAGAGGTGGTAGTCGACGAAGCTCCCGCGGAAGCACCGGCGGACGAGCTCCTGGAGTCGAACACGCAGCTCAGCGTTGAAACGGTCCCGCGGAAGAGCGATGACCACGGCGACCCGCCGTCCATCGATGTCACGGCGAACGAACAGGCGGACTGCCCTCCGCTCCTGGAGGTCGAGGAGGCCGAGGACGGTTGACCTGAGGTGATCGACGTCCGCTGCGAAGAGCTCATCTTTCGGGAACGATTCGTACAGTTCGATCGCAGCGCGGTAGTCGTGAGAGTCCTCGATGAGATCCTCGGCCTCGACGATCTGACGAAGTTTCCGCCGGAGGATCGGCGTCTTGCTTGCCGGCTCCATATACGCCTTGCGGGTAAAGAGTCCGAGCAGCCGGAGCTCGCCGACAACCTCGCCACCCCGAGCCACCCGCTTGACACCGACGTAATCCATCTTGACCCGGCGATGAACTGTCGACGTCCGGTTCGTCTTTGAGATCAGAAGTAGATCGCCGCCGGTGAGCCGGCCGAGGACCTCAGGATCGATCGAGTCGAGCGGCACGGGGGTCGCGTAGTGCGAGTCCTCCGCATTCGACAGGATTCCGAGGCCCGAGTCCGGGACGACCGCGAAGGATCCATTCTCGATGACGTACTCGCGATAGCCGAGAAAGACGAAGTTTCCGTCCGCGAGCCACTGCAGAAAGTCAATCGACTCCTGAATCTCCTCCGGGGAGTAACGGCCGGTACCGTCGCTCGCGGCGTCAGTCATGCTTGCCACGCGGCTCTTCATCTCGTCGAAGTCGCTGACTGCTGCCTTGACGTCTGCAAGCACGCCCTTGACTCCGGCGTTCACCACGGACAACTCGTCCGGCGTGAGACGGCGGTTGACTTCGAAATGCATCATCGACTCCCGAACCTCGGCGGCCCGGGCGTGGAGTACTTGCGTGATGCCTCCGTCCTCGTCACGTTTGGTCCCGACGACGGGATGGATAACGCTCCGCACCTCGAGGCCGTGTGACGACAGCTCTTCGGAGAGAGAGTCCACGAGGAAGGGCGAGTCCTCGCAGTTGGTCTCAACTACCGAGCCGAGCGTTTGGTAACCGTGCTCGTCCAGCGAAGGATTGAAAGCTCGGGCTGCGACTGGACCGTCCCGCTGCTCGGCGAGTTCGAGCAGGCCTGATATCTGCGCGATGAGCTGTTGGTCGGTGTATCGGGCGAGAACCTCTGTAGGCGCCCGGTGGACGTAGGCCTTGGCGAACGCCCGCAAGATGTCGGCGCGGTCGCCGGTGGCGTCAATCGACGCTAGCAGCCTCTCGACGAGCGATCCCGCCGCGGAAGACGCGCTTGAATCCGGTTCCGTCATCGCTTCTCGGTGCTCTCTCGAGCGTACCCGACGTCGCTGATTTTGCCGCCCACCCTTTTGTATCACCGAGGCGCCCAACCGCCAGCTGAAGTGTGTTGGAACCTCAATTTCTCGTCAGAGAGGCCGATCTTTGGAGGGGAATGCGACGACTCGCTGTGGCCCTGTTCGTCTTCGGCGTTATCGCCTGTCTCATCCTGAGCGCACTCGCCCTGCGGGCGAGCCACGAGGCGGGGCTGCAGCTCGTAAACGGCGCCTGGGTTGTTGCTGGGATCGTGGCGTTCTCGGCGTGCCTGGCCGCAGCTGTTCGACTCGACGCGGACCGCGTTCGAAAGGCGTGGGCACTGTTTGCCGGCGCGAGCGCAGTCTGGCTTGTCGGCTCTCTGCTCCGCGCTTTTCCGGCGTCTGCCGACGCGAACGTCGAAATGCTGGCGGATGCCCTCTGGCTGCTTTTTCCCATCCTCGGGCTCGTTGGGCTCTCACATCGAGTAGCCCCAGGGCTTCTGTCGTTCCGGCTCACTCTGCTCGACGCGATTCCCGTTGTACTCGCGCTGACCGCAGCCTCGGTTCTCGTGTCACGTGGGACCGCGAGCGCCAGCGTGGGTGAAGCGTTCATCGCCGGTGTCTATCCGCTGGTCTTCGGTCTACTGGCTTTCGTCGGGGTCCAGATGGCGTTCATGAACCGCGCGGCGAACATGTGGTTGGTCGCGAGCGGTCTCGTCCTCATCGCTGCCGGTGCAGTCCTCTGGCCAAGCTTCGCGGCCGTCCGGGACCCAGCTGCTGGTGACGTCGCCGTTCTGTGGTCTTTGGGTCTTCTCCTTCTCGGGCTCGCCGGCCTGCGGCGTTCGCTGTCACCGGACAGCTACGTGCGCTTTCTCGATCCGCCCGAGGACACCGGCTGGAGGGCGATACCTCCGACGATCGGGCTCATCCTGCTGATCGTCCTCATGCTCGTCAGTGGACATGAGTACTCCGTCCTGATCCACGGATTCACGGTTGTCGCCACCGTCGCGTTTGCGGCGCGATTCGCGATTGCCCGCCACGCGAGCGGCAGTCTCGTGCGAGAGCTCCGGTCGTCACAGCGTGCGTTGCGTGAGAGCGAGCGGCGCTTCCGGTCGGTGTTCGCTTCTGCCGCGCTGGGACTGTGCATGGTCGACTCGAGTGGAAGATTCGTCTCGAGCAACGCGGCTTTCTCCAAGATGCTGGGTCGAGACGAGGCCGAGCTTCGCGGGATGACCTTTGCCGACATCACTCATCCGGACGACGTCGGCCGAAACCTCGAGCTCTGGCGAGAACTGCTGGAGGGTCGTCGAGACGGATTTCACCTCGAGACGCGCTACCTGCACAAGGACGGTACGACGGTTTGGGTCAGTCACACGAGCTCGCGTATTCAGGACTCCGGGACCGAGCTCTTTCTCGCGGTCACTGAAGACATTTCTGAGCGCCGGAGGACCGAGACCGCGTTGCGTCTCGTTGTCGAGGGAGCAGCGGCCTCTACCGGCGAGCAGTTCTTCCGGTCACTCGTGAAACATGTGGCGGTTAGTCTCGGTGTGCGCTATGCGATCGTCGCGAAGCTCCTCGATGGTTCGGAGAGCGAGATGCGAACGCTCGCCTTCTGGAACGGCTTGGAGTTTGCTGGCAACTTCAACTACGATCTCGCGCGTTCCCCACTCGGTCGCCTCGGCGAAGCCGACGGTGGTGCCATAGGCTCCTGCGCTGCGGAACGCTTTCCGGAGGATCTGTGCATCGCCGAGCTCGGTGCCGAGAGCTACTGCGCGGTTCCGCTCGTCGACCACAGGGGAAGGCTCCTCGGCCTTCTTGCAGCACTCGACCCTGAGCCTCTCCACGATTCCTCGGCAGCTCGCTCAATCCTGAGCCTTTTTGCAGCGAGGGCGGGCGCCGAGCTCGAGCGGCTCCAGGCGGAAACGGAGCTTCGAACAGCGGAGGAGCGATACCGGACTCTTGTCGAGCAGTTGCCGGTCGTGACGTATGTCGATGCGCTCGACGATCCTAGGACCACGCTCTACGTCAGTCCGCAGATCGAAGATCTGCTGGGGTACACCGTCGAGGAATGGCTCGATGATCCTGGACTGTTCGCGCGAATCCTTCACCCAGACGATCGGGACCGCGTACTGGACGAGTTGCAGCGATCGCTCGTCGGCCATGATCCGCGATTTTCGTCTGAGTACAGGCTCATCTCACGTGACGGCCGGGTCGTGTGGCTTCGGGACGAGTCGGTAGACGTCTTCGACGCGACCGGCGAGGCGCTCTACTGTCAGGGATTTCTCCTCGATGTCACGAACTGGAAGGAGACGGAGGCCGAGCGCCTTCGCGCACAGGCGCTGCTCGATTCGATCGTCGACAATATTCCCACCATGCTCTTCGTCAAGGATGCGGATGAGCTGCGCTTTGTCCGGCTCAGCCAGGCATCAGAGGATCTGCTCGGCATCCCGGCCGACGAGATGCTCGGCAAGAACGACTACGACTTCTTCCCGCGCGAAGAGGCCGAGTTCTTCGAGCTCAAAGACCGCGAGGCGCTCGACGGCGGGAAGCTGGTCGAGATCGCTGAAGAGCCGATCGATACCGCCCATCGGGGCCGGCGAATTCTCCACACAAAAAAGGTGCCGATCGAGGACGAGCTCGGTCGGCCGCTCTACCTACTGGGGATCTCCGAGGACATCACCGAGCAGAAGCGGTTCGAGCGTGAGCTTGCGGAGCAGAACGAGCGCCTGCGAGCTCTCGACCGCATGAAGGACGAGTTTGTCGCGCTCGTCTCACACGAGCTCCGAACGCCGTTGACCTCGATCCTCGGGTACCTCGAGCTGATCCTGGACGATGCGCATGCAGTCGAAAATCTCGACGAAGAGCATCAGCATTTCCTGAACGTCGTCGAGCGAAACGCGCGACGCCTCCTCCGGCTCGTCGGCGACCTTCTCTTCGTTGCTCAGATCGAGGCCGGTCAGCTCGCTCTTGAAGTCGAGGATTCGGATGTCGTGGCGATCGCGAGGGAGTCGATCGAGGCAGTGCGCCCGCGGGCTGAGTCCGCGGGCGTTGCGCTCAGCTTGGATGCGACGCGAGTCCCGACGTTGCGGGGCGACCCTGCTCGCCTCGGGCAGCTACTCGACAACCTTGTTTCCAACGCAATCAAGTTCACGCCCAGCGGTGGCGAGGTTTTAGTCAAGGTCAGACCGCAGGCCGATCTTGTCTTCATCGAGGTCTGCGACTCGGGTATCGGAATTCCAGCGGACGAGCGCGACCATCTCTTCGAGCGCTTCTTCCGCGCCTCGAGCGCGACGGATCGCCAGATTCAGGGAACGGGGCTCGGACTCACGATTGCCAAGGCGATCGTGGATGCGCACGGCGGCTCGATTGAATTCGAGAGCGTGGAAGGCTCGGGGACGACCTTCCAGGTCGAGCTCCC
>CAYTCZ010000125.1:10024-11134 GCA_964436315.1 uncultured Gaiellales bacterium
GTGCGCTGGAGAGGACTTGAACCTCCACGGCCTATAAAGGCCACAAGGCCCTCAACCTTGCGCGTCTACCAATTCCGCCACCAGCGCGAGAGCCGGTGGATTGTAGCGGTTTGACGTCGTCAGCCCGGCCAGCTACGCTGATCGAACAAATGTTCGACTAGCGAGGACTGACATGCTCACGAAACGCCAGCAGCAGATCTACGACTACGTCGCTCAGTACGTGGATGACAACGGATATCCGCCGACGGTTCGAGAGATCGGTGAGGCCGTCGGGCTGGCATCGCCGTCGACGGTGCACGCCCATTTGTCCAACTTGGAGCGCGCAGGAATGATCCGGCGCGATCCAACCAAACCGCGTGCGCTTGTCATTACAGGGCGCGAGCATGCCCAGCCGAGAGTCGTTTCTCCGATCGAGGAGGAGCGCACACCCCGCCTACCCCTCGTCGGGCAGATCGCCGCTGGTGGACCGTTGCTTGCCGAGCAGAACATCGAGAGCTATCTCTCGGTACCCGAAACCCTCTCCCGCGGCGGTGAGGAATTCATCCTGCGCGTTCAGGGCGACAGCATGGTGGACGCCGGCATTCTCAACGGCGATTTCGTCGTGGTTCGACGTCAGGACACCGCACGTGACGGTGACATTGTTGTCGCACTCGCCGGTGATGACGAAGCGACTGACGAGGCCACCGTCAAACGGTTCTACCGAGAGCCCCAAGGGGTCCGGCTTCAGCCCGAGAACTCCTCCCTCGAGCCGCTCTATCCGAGGCACGTGAGGATTCTCGGCAAGGTGATTGGACTTTTCCGGAGCTGGGCCTGATGGGGGAAGTGGCACATCTCAACCGAACTCTCGAGCAGGAACTCACGGCTCTCCTGCGCGGTGCCAGTCTCGAATGTCCACTGTGCGGCGAGTTCGTGCTCCATGAACGGGCGACGATCCGCTGTCTCGAATGCGGATCAGAGATCGAGAAGGAGGCGTCGAGCGAAGTACAATTGAGTTCGCAGGCCGGGTAACCGCGGACCGCGAGGTTCGAGGAAAGTCCGGACACCAAAGGGCAGGACGCTGGGGAAACCCCAGGCGGCGAAAGCCGACGGAAAGTGGAACAGAAAGGAGAC
>CAYTCZ010000126.1:0-11055 GCA_964436315.1 uncultured Gaiellales bacterium
CTCGTCGCGACCGTTCGTCGGAAGTCATGCGGCGTGTACGGCCAGTGGCGAAGCTGGTAGCGGATGTCCTCCCTGACAACGCGTTGTCCAAGGTGGTAACGTGCCGTGGCTAGTGCCTCCCCGAGCGCCGGATGGATCGGCACAAGCCGAAGCTTGCCGCCCTTGCCCAGCACCTTGATCGTCCGGGTCTTGAGATTCACGTCACCCCACGTCGTGCCCTTGATCTCTGAATAGCGCATCCCTGTGTAGGCGAGGAACGCGAACGGCATCGCGGGCATCTCTCCCCTGATGGCCCGGAGGTCGGCTGAGGGTATGTAGGTGGGCTCCTTGTCTGGCACCTTCTCGATTTGGACGCCCTGGGGTTGGATCCTTCTCCAGGACACCGCGAGTGATCGCGTAGCGATAAGCGGCGCCGATGTGATTCAGGACGAGCCGCTTCGTTGTCGGGGCGAGGTCGGTGCTCGCGAGCCACTCCTCCACCTCCCACGGCTCGGGTGCTGCTCGAACGGCCACCTATTCGCACACGTCTGAAACGAGTAGATTGTGTCCGGGTGCCTCCGCAGTCGTTGTAGCCGATCCTTGTACTCCTCGAAGACTGTGTTCATCCTCATCACCCTTCTTCGGCGTGGCTAGCGCACCCCTTAAGGGGATGGTTCAGAAGGTCGCCAGCGTACCGTTCTTCAAGGGGTTGCCGGCCTGGGCCCTGCGCGAGTTCGCGGAGGAGGCGGGGGAGCGGTCGCTGGACCGAAACGAATACGTCCTGCACCAACACGACGAGGCGAACTCCGTGTACTTCCTACTCGATGGCTCAGTGCAGTTCCTCCTTCGTTTCGAGGGGGTCGACGATCTGCTGGTCGGAACCACGCGCGAGCCGGGAGCGATGATCGGCTGGTCGGTCTTCCGCGCCCCGTACCGGTTCACGTCGAGCGTGCGCTGTGAGGAGCCGTGCACTCTGCTTCGCGTTTCGCGCGAGACGTTCGAGCGGATCATCGACCATGACCCTCAGCTCGGCTATCTCATACTTCGCCGGGCTGCGTCGGTGCTCGCGGGGCGGGTCGAGCAGACGCGCGATCTCCTGGTCGGATCTCCGCGTAGAAACGGGGCGGTGCCACGGCGGTGAAGACGACGGTCGATCTGCTCGCCGAATCGCCCTTCTTCGAGGTTTTCGGGCCTGGGATGCTCGAGCGGATCGCAGACCTCGCACGCCTCCAATCGGTTCGGGCCGGAGAAATCTTCGTCCGCGCCGGTGACGAGGCCGACACCCTGTACATGCTCGTCGTCGGTAGCGTGCAGCTCTTCTTCCCGACCGACGAGGACGACGGTTCTGTTCCGACTGCGCCCGAGGACGAGCGCTATCTGTTCGTCCGGACGATCAGTGAGCCGGGCCGGCCGATTGGCTGGTCAGCGATGGTCGAGCCCTATCACTACCGGGCCAGCGCAATCGCGACGGAAGACAGCCAGCTGCTGGCATTCGACCGGGAATGGCTCGAGCGGCTGGCGCAGGAAGAGCCGGAGTTTGGTGTGCGCCTCATGAGTCAGATTCTCTGGGTGCTCGGCAATCGACTCCGCGAGAGCAGGGTTCGCCTCGTCGCCCAGAGGTACGAACGCGTCACGCTTGCAGTGAGGGCTGTCATCGAGCAGAACGCCGAGCAGATCGCGGTCACATCCCCACTCCACAAGGTCCCCTTCTATCTCGACAATCGGCTCACGCTGTCGGATGCATTCCATACGCTCGAACTTCTGCACGTCCATGGGGACGAGGTCGAGCGCAACCTCGCCGACCTGTGTCTCGACATCCTCGAGGACATACACAAGGAACTCGACGTCTATCAGCGACTTCAGGCGATCTACGAACACGTGGCGAACTCGCCTACGGACGTGAGCCCCAGCGAGGTCAGACTTCGCTGTTGTGAGGAGTTTTCTCGGTTGTTCGACGAGGTCGACTACGTGATTCGAGGCTACGAAAACCTTCCCGACGAGCCTGGCAACATCGTGATCATGAATCACTTGCAGAACCACCCTGAGAACACGCTTCCCAACGAGTTCATCCTCTCCTTGGACACGCATTTCGTCTCGTGCATGCTCCTCATGCCGAAGTACGGCGACTCGCCGATCCGGGTCATTCGGAAGTCGAAGCCGGATGAGTACGGACATCAGGCGTACTACGACCGACTCGGCTACATCTACGTCTACGCCGGTCACGTCGACCCCGATGAAGAGAACCCAAAGCTCCTCGCAGAGGAGCGCCGACGGAACTTCTACCTAGGCGCGAAGTCCTATCTGCTGGACGGGAAGAACATCGTCATCTGTCCCGAGGGGACGTCGAGGACGACGGAGACCTCGCCGACGCAATTCAAGGCGGGCGCTTTCCGCCTCGCCACTCTCGTTCGACCGGAGCCGTACATCGTTCCGATCGCCGTCGCCAATTTCGACAAGAAGCTGACCACGACCACCGTCGCCGCGATTGTCGGCGAGCCCTTTCGTATTTCGGAGAGGCTTCCGAATCCGGTCGACAACGAGACGCTGTTCGCATTCGTCGACGAATTACAGAGGGGTTATCGCTCGCTGATCGACGAGGCGGTCGAACTGGCGGCCCGGTCCGAGTCGGACAAGGTCAGTCGTCTCGCATCACGCTGAGAGAGCCTCGGGCTACTTGAGAAGGCTCTGCAACCACTTCTCGAGTTCATCGATCAGGTCGGGATAGGAGAACGTGCGTTCCGCGCGGGCCCGCCCAGCGGTCGCCATGGCGTCGCGGCGGTCGGGATCTTTGAGGAGTTCGCGGACTGCCGTGCCGAGAGCTTCAGGGCGTCGGTCGGTCAGGACGCCGACATCTGACGTGACGATCGAGTCGACTCCACCTCCGCGGTAGGCGACCGGAGGCGCACCGGCTGCCATCCCTTCGGCGTAGATGATGCCGAAGTGCTCCAGCTTCTCGGGCGCCGCTGTAAGGATCGCCGCCGCACCCATCAGCGCCCGCTTGTCCGATTCGGAGACGAACCCGAGGAAGCGGCCACGGTCTCCGATTGCCGTTTCGAGTTCGTCGCGGAGATGTCCTGCCCCGATGAAGATTGTCGGGGCGAGATCGGCGTACGACTTGGATGCTTCGACGACGTTTTGAGGCCCCTTCGTCGGGGTCAAGGCGCCGGGGCTGAGAACGAAGACATCAGGAAGGTCGTATGAGCCCCTGATATTGCCGTCTTTGTCGGGACGGAATGCCTCGAGATCTACGCCGGCGGGTAGCACGAGGAACCGATCACCCGGTACGTCGATGAGATTTCGGACGAGCTGATCTCGGACGTAGTCGGTGGTGACGAGGATGCCGCTCGCCGCGATGATTGCCTCTTCGATCATCTGCCAGAGAGCATCGTCATAGCGGCCGTGATGGCGCGGCTCGATGCCCGTTCCGTGGAGGAAGAGAGCGAACGGGATTCCGGTGCGTCGGGCGGCGCCGTGTGAGGCGACCGCCGTGAGGCTGGCGTGGTGGCCAAGGATGAGATCGACGTCGTCCTCGAGCGGTCCGAGTGCACCCTCGTAGCAACGAAGGTACGCCAGGGCTTCGTCCAGCTCCATCTCCCCGACCACGCGTTCGTCCTCGCCCGCTGCAGGAAGGTGCTCGTGGACAGGAACCGTCGAGTCGGGTAGCGGAACGTCGAGGTTCACGGCCCCCTCGACGCCCGAACCGATGCGGGGATAGAGCAGGTAGACCGTGTGACCTCGATCGACCAGGTGTCGAACGTGGTGTCGAGCGACCTCGCCGCTTCCGCGGCCCTGATTCAGAAGGAGAACTGCAATCCGCATCAAGGACGCTTGGATAGCAGGTCGGCCGCGGTGAGATCGCCTTCACGAGGCGTCGGTCGGACCTGTGCGAACGTGCATGAGGACGGGTCCTTGTCGGGGCGGAATCGCAGGAGCCGAGTCCCATGCCGGAAGCGCTGGCGCTGCCACTTGTCGTAACGGACCTCGACCACGAGTTCTGGCCGCACAGACGTCCATTCGAGTTCCTGCTTGGGTCGCCAGCGACTCGGCTGGCCGGGCGGCTCTCGAAGCGGCGTGGGTCCAAGCAACGGCAACACCTTCTCTTCGATTTCGGCGCGGCGACCCTTCGCGGCCGCTGAGGCAGCGCCAACGTAGTGGAGTTCGCCGCCGTCGTCGTACAGCCCGAGCAGGAGGGTCGCGATCCGCTCCTCCTTCTCGGCCCATCTCACGCCCACGATCACGCAGTCAGCAGACTTGTGCTGTTTGACCTTGAGGACCGCCTCACGCGAACCCGGCACGTATGCGGCCTCAAGCCGTTTGGCGATGACACCGTCGAAGCCGGCTGCCTCCAACTCCTCGAGCCAGCGTTGTGCGAGCTCTGGATCGTCGGTCGCAGGGGAAATCTGAAACGGAAGCTTCTCGATCTGCGGTCGGCGGTCGTGAAGCGGCAGCTGATGGAACTCCTCTCCCTCCCAGAGGAGGACATCGAAGCAGACAAAACCTGCCGGAATCTCCGCAGACAGTTTCTTGATGCGACTCTCTGCCGGATGCAGCCGCATCTGGAGTGAATCGAAGTCCAGAACACCGTCTCGGGCGATGACGATTTCCCCATCCACCGCTGAGCGCGGCAGAAGGGAATCACCGAGGACTCGCAGCTCGGGGAAGTAGCGAAGTAGCGGACGGGCGTTTCGGCTCCACAGCCGTGGGTCGCCCTCGAGGTTCTCAAGAATTCCGCGAAAGCCGTCCCACTTCGGTTCGTATAGCCACTCCGGACCGGTCGGCAGTTCCCGGACGAGCTCGGCTTCCATTGGCGGGAATGGCAGACCGGCGGGCGTCGTTTCTGTCACGAGCGGACCCTATCGGGCGTCCGCCAAAAGAGGCTGCAACCAAACTCTCCTGTTAGCCGTCAAATATCTGTCATGCGGCGAGTCGTCATAACGGGCCTTGGGGCCGTAACTCCTCTTGCCAACGACGCTAAAGCGACGTGGGAGCGGCTGCTTGCGGGCGAGAGCGGAGTCGACCACATCGAATCGTTCGATGCGAGTCCGTTCCCGGTTCAGATCGCGGCAGAAGTCAAGAACTACGATCCGACCGGCGCCGCGCCGCCGAAAGAGGTCCGGCGACTCGACCGAAATGTGCTCTTCGCGCTGACGGCTGCGAAGGAGGCAATGGAGGACGCGGGAGTCAACGGCGGTTATCGGAAAGACCGCATCGGAGCCGTCATCGGGTGCGGAATCGGCAGCTTCAACCAACTGCTCGATCAGTACGAGGTCTACAAGGAGCGTGGGCCCGCGCGGGTTTCTCCGTACTTCCTTCCGAATATCCTCGTCGACTCACCCAGCGGACAGCTTGCCGTCGAGCTCGGGATCCGTGGCCCCAACTATGCGATTGTCGCGGCCTGTGCGACCGGCCATCACACGGTCGGTGAGGCCGCCGAACTTATCAAGCGCGGGGATGCTGACGCGATTCTCGCCGGAGGGACCGAGAGTTGCATGCATCCCCTCATCCTCGCGGGTTTTTGTTCGATGAAGGGAGTGCTCGTCGAGAACGGCGAGACTGATCCGGCTTCGGCCATGCGGCCCTTCGACGCCAGGAGATCGGGATTCGTGATGGCCGAGGGCGCCGGGGTTCTACTCCTCGAGGAGTACCAGGCCGCCGTCGATCGAGGTGCGACGATCTACGCCGAGGTGCTCGGCTACGGAGCTTCGAACGACGCCTATCACATGGCGGCACCCGATCCGGAGTCGGTCGGAGTCGCAGAGATGATTCGGACGGCCCTCCGCCGGGCCGAACTCGAACCCGAGCAGGTCGACTACGTCAACGCTCACGGTACGGCCACCCTGCTCGGTGATGCGGCTGAAACGAAGGCGATCAAGGAGGTTTTCGGCGACCACGCCTACAACCTCGCGGTCTCCTCGACGAAATCGATGACCGGCCACATGTTCGCCGCCGCGGGAGCGATCGAAACGATCGCGACCGCGCTCTCCCTCCATCACTCAGTCCTGCCGCCGACGATCAACTACGGTGAGCCGGATCCCGAGTGCGATCTCGACTACGTTCCGAACGAACTCCGCAAGGCCGATGTTCAGATCGCCCTCTCGAACGGCATGGGCCTTGGCGGCCACAACGGCTGCGTACTCCTCGGCAAGGTCGAATAGGGGCTTCATCCGCCGAGATCCCCGGCCCCCGTCGCCAGTCGAGTGTTCGTTTGAGGCGGGCCCCTCAGGGTTCCGGGGAGCAGAGCTCGGAGCAACGTCCCGGCTCAGTGACAAAGTCGGCACCTTCCGTGCCACACGGGTCGGCCAAACCCGATTAGCCTCCATGGCGGGTGGTGGGCGAGCGGTGGTTCCCCCGCGGGCAGGCGAGAAAGCCGCGAAGCCCGCGCAGGGAACTCAAGTTTTGGGGTCGACAACCTCCGCCGTCAGAGCCTCGATTCCCGGAAGGACGACGTCGGCCGCGGCGAGCGCCTCCTTGTCAGGCGGATAGCGCGGGTTGGGGAGCGCGACAACGCGCATCCCGGCTGCTCGTGCCGACAGAATCCCCTTATGGGAGTCCTCGATTGCAGCGCACCGAGCTGGATCAACGTCCAGTCGGCCGGCGGCCTCCAGATACACATCGGGCGCCGGCTTGCCGCGCGCCACCTCCTCGGAGGAAACGGTCACGCGAAAGCTTTCGGTGAGTCCGCTGAGGTCGAGCACGAGGTCGATGAGTGGACGGTTTGAAGAAGACGCGACCGCGAGCGGCCAGCGACCGGCGAGCTTTCTCACTGCACGCGCCGCTCCGTCGATGAGCGGGAGATCCGCTCGATAGCGCTGCTTCATCTCGTCGACCACAGCCTCGTTGATTTCGGTCGGCGTCATCTCGAGACCGATCACGTCGCTCATGTACACGGACCACTCGGTGGAGCTCATGCCCATCATGTCTCGCTGTGCTCCCTCATGCCAGCGGCCACCGCGCTCGCGTGCGAGGGTCTCGCGCACGTCATCCCAGACGTGCTCGGAGTCGACGATGACTCCGTCCATATCGAAGACGACTGCCTCAATCATCGGAGCGAGTCGGCCGATTCAGATGTGGGCGGTGGAGCGACTGCGAGTCAAAGGGTGAGGAACTGTAGTGAACGCAAGGAACTTTGGGTGCCCGAGCGCCACTCGGTCGCCGATCGGCGGCTCGCCAGTCTGGTGAACGCTCTAAGCTCTGCGGCGTTGCGATGAAGATACTCATCCTCGGAGCCGGCCAGGTCGGAACGACGATTGTCGAGGCCCTCCACGACGAGCACGAGCTCACGATCATCGACCTCGACCCGGATCGGCTGTCCGAACTCTCGTACCGCTACGACGTTCTCACCGTGGAGGGGAATGGGGCGAGCCGACGCGTCTTGCAGTCGGCCAACGCTGAGCAGGCCGATCTCGTCATGGCCTGCACCTCGAGCGACGAGAGCAATCTGGTATCCGCGATGCTCGCGAAGGGCCTCTGTGAAGCTCAGACCATCGTTCGCGTCACCGAGGAGGAGCATCTCGAGGCCTGGCGGGAGCGGCAAATCGACGTCGACTTCATGGTTTCTTCGGAGGTCGAGACCGCCAATGCGGTTTCGGGGCACATCGGCATTCCGGCGGCCCGGCAGACCGATCACTTCGCGGAAGGTCAAGTTCAGATCGTCGAATTCGACGTACCCGATGACGCCGGCCACGGGGATGTCGTCGGTCGAATGCTTCGCGAAGCCGCGATTCCGGATGACTCCAAGGTGGCGAGCATTATCCGCGGCGAGAGCGCCGTCATTCCGCGCGGAGATGCGACGATCGAGCCGGGCGACAGGGTCATCATCATCGGCTCACCCCAAGCCGCGCGCGAGTGGAGTCGGATCATCGCTCGCGGCGAGCATCTCGTCGACGACGTGGTCATCTTCGGCGCCGGACGAAACGGTGTTGCCATCGCCCGCAATCTGATCGACCAGCGGATCAGAGTGAGGCTCGTCGAGGCGAGCGCCGAACGTGCTCGCAGAGTCGCTGAAGATCTCCCGAAGGCGCGAGTGTTCCATGCCACAGGTTTCGAGCCCGATTTCCTCGATCGCGAGCGTATCGCGGCGACCGGCGCGGCGGTGTTCTCGATGCGCCAAGATTCGAAGAATCTGTATGCGGCAACGCTCGCTCGCGTACATGGTGTGCGATTTACCATCGCCGTCGTCGATGATCCGATCTCAGTCGCCGTCTTCGAGCAGGCGGGAATCGACGTCGCCGTGAACCCACGAATGGTGACGGCGGAAGAGATGGTGCGCTTCGCCCATGATCCGCGGATTCGCCAGCTGGTGATGCTGGAGGGCGACCGCTTCGAGGTGCTCGACATCACGGTCCGTCCCGAGAGCGAGTTCATCCGCAAGCCGTTCAGCGAGCTCCCGATCGCCGGCTCGCTGATCGGAGCGATCGTCCGCAACGGTACGGCTATCTTCCCGCACGGAAGCGACATGCTGGAGCCAGGCGACCGCGCGATTATCTTCACCGAGTCCACGCGCGCAACTGAGGTCGAACGCCAGCTGTAGTAACTCCCGTCTGGCTCGTCGCGACGCGTAACGCCGGTGGGAACGCGGGAAGGGGACCTGCCCGCCGCGGTCGAATGGCACATTCGTGCATCGAATAGCACGACTGCCCGTTCTGGGGGTCGACCTCGGAAGTGCCCTCGACCTCGTCGGCGGTGTACTCAAATGGCTCGGGCTCGCCTTTGTCTTTCCGGCGGCACTTGCCCTCGGGTACGGGGAATCGGCGTGGCCATTCCTGGCTGCTGGGGCAATAACGACTGCGGTCGGTTGGGTGCTCGATTGGCTGACTGGAGAGAAGACCGGAGAACTCGTCGGCCCGCGCGAAGGCTTTCTCGTCGTCGCCTTGGTCTGGCTGTTCGTTCCCGCTTTCGGCGCTTTGCCGTTCTTGTTTGCCGAGACTCCACAGCTGTCAAACCCGATCGACGCGTACTTCGAGGCCGTGTCGGGGTTCACGGCGAGCGGAGCTACGGTCCTCGTCGAGATCGAGGCGCTCGATCGATCGATGCTGATGTGGCGGCAGTTCAGCCACTGGCTTGGTGGCATGGGAATCATCGTGCTCGCCGTCGCGATTCTCCCGCGATTGCGAATCGGTGGCCGTCAGCTCTTGCAGTCCGAGCTCGCCGGCCCGACGGAGATTGAGCGTCTTTCAGCGACGATTCGCTCGACGGCGCGCCGACTCTGGACATTCTATGTCGGCCTCACGGCGGTGGCGGCGCTCGTTCTTGCGATCCTCGGCTGGTCCGGGGCAGATTCGGAGATGGATCTCTACGAAGCCGTTGCCCAGTCCTTCTCGGCGATTGCGCTCGGCGGGTTCTCGACGAAGGATGGATCGATCGGCGCGTTTGCGCCCATAACCCAATGGGCGGTGCTCATCTTCATCGTGCTCGCCGGCATCAACTTCCTGCGGCTGTTTCGGCTCTTCGTCCAGCGACAGGTCCGCGTCGTGGCGAGAGATGAGGAGGTGCGTCTCTACGGCGGCTTCTTGTTGATCGGCTCCTTGTTGCTGATCATCGCGATCTTCGTCGGCGATCTTGCGAGCAGTGAAGACGGCGTTCGGAACGCGCTGTTCCAGGCCGCCTCGATCATGACGACAACCGGCTTTGCGACGGCCGATTACACCCAGTGGGGAGCGCTTGCCTCGTTCACGCTCCTCGCGCTGATGTTCATCGGTGCGTCTGCCGGTTCGACCGGTGGATCGATCAAGGTCGTAAGACATCTGTTGCTGTTCCGAATCGCCCGGCGAGAGATCGAGCAGACGGTGCATCGCGAGGCGGTCGTACCCGTGCGGCTCAGCGGCGCGGTCGTTGACGAGCGGGCGCTTCGTTCGGTTGCCACGTTCGTGCTTCTCTACCTCCTCACCTTCGCGATCGGCTCGATGCTCCTCGTGATCGATGCTCAGCGTGTCGATCTGGGCCTCTCGGCCTTCGAGGCCATCGGTGCCGCCGCTGCCACGCTCGGGAATGTGGGACCGTCCTTCGGCTTCTCCGGCCCGTTCGGCTCGTACGAGCCGTTCAGCGATTTCTCGACCGGCGTGCTGATCGGCCTCATGTGGCTGGGCCGCCTCGAGATCCTGCCGGTCGCTGTGCTCTTAACGCGGAGCTACTGGCGAGGCTAGGAGCACGCGCGACTCCGTCCGCCGTTGTTCCTAGTCTCTCTGCCGTGCTCGAGGGAGACCACGGCCGCCGCCTCGTCGCAGAATTCGTCGGGGCCTTCGCAAGAACTGCCGTGGAGACCTCCGCCGTGGATGTCCAGACGAGCTCGGTCGGACCGGGCGAGAGGGCGCCGGAGCGAATCCAGTGAGTCAACGCCTTCGCATCTTCGCCGCCGAACTGGTCGGAACCGCCGTCCTCGTTATGGGCGGTGTGGGGAGTGCGGTGCTGGCAACTGCCGATCCCAGTATCGGAACCTTGGGCGTTTCGCTGGCATTCGGTCTCTCCCTACTGATCATGGTGTATGCGATCGGAAATATCTCTGGCTGTCACATCAACCCCGCTGTGACTGCTGGCTTGTGGGCCCTGCGGAAGGTCAAAACGGCGGACGTCCCGCTCTACTGGGCTGCACAGCTGGCCGGCGCCGCGCTCGGCGGGCTTCTCATCTTCGCCATCGCCAACGGCGTCGATGGCTTCGACTCGACGAATAACTTCGCCCAGAACGGCTGGGACGAGTTCTCGCCTGCCGGCTACAACCTTGCTGCCACCACGGTGGTCGAGATCGTGTTCACCGCCTTGCTTGTGTTCGTTGTGGCCAGCACGGCACACGGCAAGTTCCCTGCCGCAGCGTCGGGGATAGCCATCGGACTGACGCTTGCGCTCATTCATCTAGCGACGATTCCGGTAGACAACACGTCGGTCAACCCGGCTCGAAGCTTCGCGTCGGCCATCTTCGCCGGCGTTGACGCCTGGGAACAGTTCTGGGCATTTGTCGTCTTCCCGTTGATCGGCGGCCTGATCGGGGCTGGCCTGTGGTGGATCGTTGACGACTTCCGAAGAGCGTCCGCGTGAGAGGCGAATTACTGCCGTTAGCCGGTCGGATCGGCCACCAGACGTTTT
>CAYTCZ010000127.1:0-6909 GCA_964436315.1 uncultured Gaiellales bacterium
AGTTTCAGTCGGCGGTCGCTCGCGAGGTTGAGTTGCCAGGTCGCGTCGATGCGGCCGGATGCACTCCGCGACTTGAACTGAAAGATGTTCCAGAACTGGCCGGTGTTCGGATCGGCGGTGAACTGGTAGCTCGCGGGGACGTAGAACCACGCACCGAAGTACAGCTCCCGATGCTCGCGGAGTTCCTTCCAGCGGAAGGCCCGAACGCCCGACGTTGGCGGCGTCCAGATCGTCGCCTTCAGACTCCGGCTCCCCGAATGTGCGACGTCCGAAGAGGCGACGGCTTCGAACTGACCAGAGTTGAAGAGTCCTCCGCCGTAGCTGCCGGTGGGGCCGGTCGACGGGAAGTACCAGTCGTCGAGGCCTTCCTCGTGATCGGCATGCCAGAGAATGCGCGGCTTGGTCGTTGCGTCGGGAGAAGGCTCGGATGCACCCGGAGACGCCGGGCCGGCCGCTTCTCCGGCGGCGGGGCCTGCTCCCGGTTCCTGTGGCTTCGTCGGTTGCGATTTCGGTGGGCGAAGCGACGCCAGTATCGCCGGGTGCGCCTTCGCGAAGCGATGCCAGCGAATCCCGCGCTTCGTCAGATGCCGTTTGAGGGCCTTCTTCGTACGGAAGGTCTTCCCCTCCCAACGGACGTAGCGAACGCCGAGGGCATCGAGAACGCCGGGATGTCGGTGGAGGAAGCGCTTCCAGTGGAGGCCCGACCCCTCAACGTGGGTGCGAAGCTTCTTGACGGACGAGAACTTCCTGCCGTCCCACGAAACGGACCGGCTCTCGGCCGAAGCGGTCGTTCTGCCAGACGCGCCGAGCACATCTGCCTGCGCTCCAGCGGACGCCGGTAGGGCCACCAGGAAAACGGCAAGAACGGCCAGAGACGGCGGTCGAAAGCGGCTGGGCATACGGCGGCGGGGTAGGCGTTAGGCCTGCCATCTGGGATCGGCAACCCCGTTGCGACCGCCGATCCCTCCCACCAGGGATTCGACCTCCCCGAGCGGTGCGGTCCAAGGCGGTTCTTTCGTCGTGTTCCGAGCGCCACTACTCTCCGTAGAGGTGGCGCCGCACGAACACACACCGCTCGTCACGTCTTATGACGTGAAGAAACTCATCGCCTACGCCGGCGGCTACGCCCTGACCTCAGTCGTCCCACAACAATTCGATTCACGACTGGTCGAGGGGGCGGCACGACTGACGTCGGGACTTCGCAAGATCGCGGGGAGCGAGGAGGCAGACACGATGCAGCGTCTGCTCGGGCCGAGGTTCGCCGACGCGGACCTCCGCCGAGTCGTTGACGCAAACGTGCGGATGCGACTCGAAAGTGCCCTCGGCCGCTTCCGCGGTCTCCATCGCGCCGGTTGGGACCCTCTCGTGAAACTCGAGGGAGTTGACGAAATTCGCTCGGCTCGGGCCGACGGACGTGGCGTGATCCTTTGGCGGATGCGCTTCTGTGACGCAACGGTCGTCAACGCGGCGTTATGGCGGGCGGGGATATGGATTACCCACCTGAGCGTCCCCTGGCACGGCGCGAATCGAAGTCGGCTCGGAATCTGTTGCGTGAGCCCGCTTCACGCGAGAGGAGAAAACTGGTACCTCGGCGAGCGAGTCCTAATCCCTCTGGACGGGAGCCCCGCCTACATGCGGATACTCCGCGACCGGCTCAATGCTGGTGGGACCATCTCGATCTTCGCGGAGGCCCGCGGCCGACGGGTGGCGACGACTCGCGTTCTTGGGATGGATATCGCGGTCGCGACAGGCGCACCGTCACTGGCCCGAAGCACCGGCGCGGTCCTGCTTACGACCCACGCGGTTCGTGAGGGACCGCAGCGCTATCGCGCGATCATCGACCGTCCGATCGAAGTAGATCCCGAACTGCCCCGCGCTGAGTTCGCGCAGCAGGCGGTCCATGAGTTCGGCAGACGGCTCGAGAAGTGCCTGGTCGAGCGGCCCGACTGCTGGACGCGCTGGTATGACGAGTCGACGTACGGCGCCAAGGTAAGAAGCCTGTCGAAGTCCTAGCGCGTGCATTCTCTGACGCGCTCGTCCCAGGCTTCTGGCACGGTAGAGCCATCGCCCAGAGTGCCTCCATCCGTGCCCAGCTCCGCCGCCCAGATCGCCGGCGGCTGCTCCTGTTGCTCCTTGCAGTCGCGGCAATCGGGCTGGCGCTCCTCGTTCTCCTGCTGACTCGAGACGGTGACGCGGAAGCCACACAGGGTCCTGCGCTCGTTCCGCAGGAGACGCTGCCGGAGTCGGATCCGCTGGTCTTCGACCCGGGCAGGGTCTCCGAGTACGAGAAGGCCGCGACGTTCGGTCTCTCGAACGTCGTCTATCGGCTCAGCCCGGGCGGCGTCCTTCACACGGCCGAGCGGGTCGCCGAGTTCAGGCCGCTGATCGAGGAGGCGGTCGAAGGCACCGACTACGACGCCGACCTGATCGAGGCGATGGTGTACCTCGAAAGTGCGGGCCGACCGGACGTTATCGCCGGCGACGATCCGGAGGCCGCTTCCGGTCTGACGCAGATCGTTGCCGAGACCGGGACGAACCTGCTCGAGATGGCAATCGATCTCGAAGAGAGCAGGCGGCTCACGCGCCAGATTGATCGGGCGCAGGAGCGTGGTGAGTTCGAGAGAGCCGAGCAACTCAGAGCACAGCGCCGGGAGGTGGATCCCCGCTTCGATCCAGTCCAGGCCCTCGCCGGGACGATCGCCTACCTCGACATCGCAAGCGACCGGTTCGGCCGTGAAGACCTGGCGGTGGTCTCGTACCACATGGGCATCGGAAATCTCGAGAACGTGCTCCGCCGCTATACGGGCAAGCGCTTCGACGATGTCGCCGTTCACCAGCTCGTCGTAGACCAGGATCTCTCGTACGCGCGCGTGTACTTCGACACGTCGCCGCGAGTGAAACGACGGGCCTGGAACCTGCTGAACAACCTCGGCGACGATTCCAAGAACTACTACTGGAAGGTCCTGGCCGCCCGGGAGATCATGCGGCTCTACCGAGAGGACCCCGCGGAGCTCGCCAGGCTTGCCGAGCTCCACGTGGCGAAGAACTCGGCCGAGGAGGTGCTCCATCCGGAGGCCGAGACCACCGTCTTTGTCGATCCTGACGAGCTCGAGACCGCCTGGTCAGATCGCCACCTGTACGAACTCCCCGAGCGGAGGCGATATCGAATCGAGACCGCTCCAAGGATGGGAGAGCTCGCCGCCGAGATAGAGGCCAGACCTGAGCTCTACCGCGGGCTGGGAGCTGAGGCGCTCGCGACCCTCCTGTACATCGCGGACGAGGTGTACCGGCTGAGTGAGGACACCGCGCCGATCGTCGTCTCCAGCACCGTGCGCGACCTCGTGTATCAAGAGGCCCTGCGCGCGAGAAACGTCCAAGCGACGCCGAACTACTCGCTCCACACGACGGGACACGCGTTCGACATCGAGCGTCGCTACGGCTCCGATGCCCAGGCGGTGGCCTTCCAGCACGTGCTCGAGCGCCTATCGGCGCTCGGACTCATCGCCTGGGTTCGAGAGCCCGGCGCAATTCACGTGACGGTCGGGCCCGAGGCAGAACGCCTGGTGCCCTTCTACCTCCAGGAAGTCGTCGAGGAGGAATAAGGTGGGGTCAGGTCTCCAATGTTGCACGCGAGAGAATGAGTTGGGGTCAGGTCTCCAATGTTGCACGCTCGAGTTCGCGTGCCCGTGCAACATTGGAGACCTGACCCCGATTCAACCCCAGATGCCGAGGGCTTCGCGCACGATGCGCTCCTGCTCGACCGCGTGCGCGGTCGGGTATCCCTCGGCCGGACTCGCGCGCCATGGCCGACCGACGTAGCGAAGGTCGACCTCCGCAGGAAGCCCGTCCTCGAAGCGGTGGCGAAGCGCACGCCACACGCCCATGTTCTGCGGCTCCTCCTGCGCCCAGACGAGTTCCTCGATGTTCGGGTACCGACTGATCAGCTCGTCGTAGGCACCGACAGGGAACGGATACAGCTGCTCGAGCCGCGCGACTGCGACGCGCTCAGCAGAAGAATGCGCCTCAGAGCCAACGATGTCGTAGTAGATCTTTCCGCTGCACAAGATGAGGCGCCGGGCCGACCATCGCGCCTCGTCGTCGAGTGCCGGGTCGTCGATCACTTGCAGGAATGCGCCGGCGCTCAGGTCGTCGGACGTTGAGGAGGCCTGGCGAAGCCGCAGCAGACCCTTCGGCGTCGTGACGACGAGCGGCCTCGGTCGTTCCTGCAAGGCCTGGCGACGCAGCAGATGGAAGTACTGCGCTGCGGTCGACGGGTTGGCGATCCGAATGTTCTCCTGGGCGGCGAGCTGGAGAAACCGCTCCAGTCGCGCACTCGAGTGCTCCGGGCCACTTCCCTCGTATCCGTGCGGCAGCAGGAGTGTCAGCCTCGAACTCTGTTGCCACTTCGCGAGCCCGGCGACGATGAACTGATCGACGATGACCTGGGCGGCATTGACGAAGTCTCCGAACTGGGCTTCCCAAAGCACGAGCGCGCGGGGCCGGGCAACGGAGTAGCCGTACTCGAAGCCGAGAGCACCCGTCTCGGAGAGGGGCGAGTTGTAGACCTCGAAGGGTGCCTTTGAGCCTCGCAGATGTTGGATCGGCGCGTACTGGTCGCCTGTGTCGGAGTCGTGAAAGACAAGGTGGCGATGGGAGAACGTTCCGCGCTCGGTGTCCTGACCTGTGAGCCGGATCGGAATTCCCTCGAGCAGCAGCGAGGCGAAGGCGAGCCCCTCGGCCTGTCCCCAATCGATCCCATGACCTTCCGCGAGAGCCTCTCGGCGTCGCTCCAGCTGCCGCTCGAGTTTCGTGTTCACCGTGAAACCCGCTGGAACCGCGAGCAGCTCTTCGTTGAGCTCCTTGAGGACCGCAGTGGATACAGCGGTTTCGATCTGGGTGGTCGACCCAGCGCCGGGACGGGACTCCTTGGGAGTGACGCTTCCCGACGAGATCGCATGTTTCAGACCTTCGTGGGCATCGCGCATTCGCGCCTGCACCGAATCGAGCATTGCGTCCGCCTGTTCCGCGGTGATGTCGCCGCGCTCCACGAGCGAGTCCGCATAGAGCGCCCTGACCGTGGGATGCTTGTCGATGATCTCGTACATCTTCGGTTGTGTGTATGCGGGCTCGTCGCCCTCGTTGTGACCGAAGCGGCGATAGCCGACGAGATCGACGACAACGTCTTTCGCGAAACGATCGCGGTAGGCCATGGCCAGTCGGATGGCCGAGATCGCCGCTGCTGGATCGTCCGCATTCACGTGGATGATCGGAACGTCGAATCCCTTGGCGAGATCGCTGGAATAGCGGGTCGATCGGCCCTCGTCCGGATCGGTGGTGAAGCCAATTTGGTTGTTGGCGATGATGTGAAGTGTCCCGCCGGTCGAGTAGCCATCGAGGCCCGAGAGATTCAGTGTCTCGGCGACGACGCCCTGCCCTGGGAATGCAGCATCTCCGTGGATCAGGATGGCCAGCGCGGACTTCGGGTCGTGGGTTCCCTCCGGCGTAAGATGCTCCGTCTGGACCGCACGAGTTGAGCCCTCGACGACGGGGTCGACAAACTCGAGATGGCTCGGGTTGGAGGCGAGGACGACCTTGAGCTGACCGCTCGTTGTGTCGTGAAAACCCGTCGATCCATGGTGGTACTTGACGTCGCCCGTACCACCTTCGGAGTCCGAGCCGATCGCCTCGACAACGCGCTCACCTTCAAACTCGCGCAAGATCGCCTCGATGGGAATGCCGACGGTGTGGGCGAGGACATTCAGCCGACCGCGGTGGGCCATCCCGACGTGTACCTCTCGCGCTCCCGTTGAGGCCGCCAGCTCGAGCGCTTCGTCGAGCATCGGAATCATGACGTCGAGGCCCTCGATCGAGAACTGCTTCTGGCCGAGAAACGCGCGGCGCAGGAATCGCTCGAATCCCTCGACCTCGGACAGTCGCTCGAGGAGCCTCTTTCGCTCCTTCTTCTTCAATGCTTTCCGGTAGGTCGAGGACTCGATTGCACGCCGCAACCACACGCGCTGGACGTGGCTCGAGATGTGCTCGATCTCGTAGGCGATGGTCCCGGTGTAGATCTCCTTCAGGTCAGGCAGCGCATCGGCGAGGGTCTCGCCCGGGACGTACACCCGAAGCACTCGAGTGGGCACCTGCCGCTGAAGCTCCTCTGTCAGACGCGGCTCGAGACGGTCAGGGTCGAGGGCCGGATCGCCGACCGGTTCGCTCCCGAGCGGATCGAGTTGCGCTGCCAGGTGCCCGTGCATTCGGTGGGCCTTTACCAAGGCGGTGCCGGCCGCGACGCCACCGAGCAGCGTCTCGGATACGGCGGGTTCGGCGGAAGGAGCCTTCGCTTCCGGGGGCGCCGGCGGGGCTGGCACAGCGGCGGCGGCGCCGTTCGCGCCGTTTCCGAGCAGTCCGGCATCGCGAAGTCGCTCGAGCCCGGGAAGCTGTTCGACGAGAAACTCGGGCGAGGACTCGAAGAGCTCGCGCCACTCTGGAGGAACGGACTCCGGGGCGTTGAGGTAGTCGGCGAGGCGCTCCTGAATGAAGCCTTGATTCAGATCAGCCAGCCGCTCGATGTCCACTCGCTTGAGGATAGCCATTTCGAAAAATCGGTCTGTCCCACGCGAGCCGCAAGTCCCCGTTTAGGTATTCAGGTTTGACAACCAGACGACTCGGGGAACGATCCGGGCGGCTCGTGCGAATGCCCGAGCTCGACGGTCTCGTGTGCCGGGCATCGACGCTGCCCCGCGCGCGATCGGGCTCTCTTCAAAGTCGATACACCTTCCCGTGTCAAAGTCGACACAGCGTCCTGCCCCAGAGGACACAGTCTTCACGTGCGCGCACGTTTTCCCCCGATATGCTCGAAGTGGGAGGCGGGCTGAGGGGCCCCAATTTCTCGCGGATTTCTCGCGG
>CAYTCZ010000127.1:7009-10895 GCA_964436315.1 uncultured Gaiellales bacterium
ATTTCTCGCGGATTTCTCGCGGGTTATTGTGCGCGCAACGTAAGTACGCGCTAGGTAACGTCGTCGAGAGCGGCGAGGACCCGATCGGCCGTCTCGACCGTGGCATTCGTCCCCATCAACCCAACGCGCCAGATCTTCCCTGCGTTCGGGCCGAGCCCGGCGCCCACCTCGATGCCATGCTCGACGAGCAGCTTGCCCTGCGCCTCCTTGGCATCGACGCCCTCGGGAACGACGACCGAGGTTAGCTCCGGCAGCCGGTAGCCCTCCTCGGCGTAGAGGCCGAAGCCGCGCTCGAGGAGCCCATCCTGGAAGTGTTTGCCGGCGGCCTCGTGCCGCTGCCAGCGCGCCTCGAGGCCTTCGTCCAGCGTCTCGCGCAGCGACTCGTGCAGCGCGTAGACGCTCAGGATCGGCGTCGTGTGATGGTAGTAGGCCTCCGTCCAATGCGTCGCGAGCAGGTTGAGATCGAGGTAGAAGGTCGTCGGTTCTGTCCGTGCACGAACCCGCTCGAGCGCCCGCCGTGATGCTGTGATCGGGGCGAGCCCAGGTGGGCTCGCGAGACACTTCTGCGAGCAGGAGTAGGCGAAGTCGACCCCCCAGCCGTCGGCGTCCACTTCGATGCCGCCGAGCGAGGTAACGCAGTCGAGCATGTAGAGCGTCTCCGTACCCGCGAGGTACTCGCCGAGCTCGGCAGTCGGCTGGCGCATTCCGGTCGAGGTCTCGGCGTGAACCATCGCAAGCAGTCGCGCGTCCGGGTGCTTGTTGTGCGTCTCGATCAGAAGCTCGGACGGGATGTGCGTGCCCCACTCAGCTTCGACGGGAATGACCTCACCACCGTGGCGCCGCACCATCTCGGCAATGCGGCCGCCGAAGAAGCCCGCGATGCCGATGATCGCCTTGTCGCCCGGCTCGATCAGGTTCGCGACGCCGGCCTCCATGCCCGAGTGTCCGGTGCCCGACACCGGGAAGGCAACTCCATCCGTGCGCCGGTAGACGCGGGCGAGCATCTCGACGACGTCGTCCATGATCATGCGGAAATCAGGATCCATATGCCCGAGCATCGGCTCTCGCATCGCGTCGAGAACGCCGTCGGAGACGTTCGACGGGCCCGGGCCGCAGAGCAGCCGTGGCGGTGGATTGAGTCGATCGGTCACGAGCAGGAGTCTTTCAGACGCGTTGCGGTCGGCGGTCTATGAGACGCTCGCGGTCTCGAGTCGGGATGCCTCCCAGGCCTCCATCCCGCCGACGACGTCGACCAGGTTCTCGTACCCCTCCCGCTCGAGGAGGCTCTTCGCAATGGCGGAGCGATAGCCCGAGCCACAGGTGATAACGATCTCGCGGCCCCGCGGCACCTCGGAGATGCGGTCGGGGAGTTCGTTTAGCGGGATATGGAGCGCCCCTGGAATGTGGCCGGCGTTGAGTTCCGCGTCGGTGCGAACGTCGAGCACGAGCGGCTGCTCGGTCGCAAGCTGCTCCGCGAGCGTCGGTGCGGTGATTCGCTCGCTGCGCGCGATGAGATCAGGCCGGTTGTCGAGCGCTTGCATGCCGCCTTCGACGTACCCAGCAACGACATCAAAGCCGATTCGGCCGAGTCGGAGCGCAGCCTCTTCTTCGCGACCGGGATCGGCGATCAAGACGATCCCGTGCTTCTGATCGAGGAGCGTGCCACTCCAGGTCGCGTAGCTGCCGTCCAGCGGGATGTTGATGCTCCCGCGGACGTGGGCACCTGCGAACTCCGCCGGCTCACGAACATCCAACAGTTGGCCTCCCTCGTCAGCGAGCTTGAGCGCTTCGTCGAGCGAGAGTGGGGTCAGCTCCTTCTCGAGCGCGGTGTCGAGCGTGGGGCGCTCCTTGGTGTTCAGGACGGCGTCGTAGGTGAAGTAGTCGGGCGTGAAGGGCTGATCGGCCGTGACCAGCCGGATGAACTCGTCTTTCTGCATCGGTTGGAGCGCTGCGTTGTAGAGGCGCTGAACGCCCATCGTCGAGACCGTGTCGGTCGACAGGTTCTTTCCGCAGAGCGAGCCCGCGCCGTGACCCGGATACACGAGCGTCTCGTCGGGAAGCGGGAGAAGTCTCTCGTGAAGCGAGTCGTACAACATGGAGCCCAGCTCTTCGGCACTCCAGCCAAGCGACGCCCTCAGATCAGGACGCCCCACGTCACCGATGAACAGCGTGTCGCCCGTGAGCACGGCGTAGGGCTGTTCGTCGCTCTTGGCCCGATCGAACACCAACAGCGAGATCGACTCTGGAGAATGGCCTGGCGTCTCGAGGATTGTGAGCCGCACTTCCGAGCCGAGTTCAACTCCTTCACCATTCGCGAACGGCAGGAACTCGTACTCGGCCTCGGCTCGCGAGCCAAGTCCGATCTGCGCGCCGACTCGATCACGGAGCTCGAGATGCCCCGCGACGAAGTCGGCATGGAAATGCGTGAGAAAGACGTACCGGATCTCGAGTTCGTCCGCCTCCGCGTCTGCCAGGTACTGGTCGATATCTCGCTGCGGATCGACGACGGCTGCAACCTTGCTCTCTTCGTCGGCAACCAGGTACGAGGCATGAGCGAGGCAGCCGAGGTAGTACTGCTTGAGGATCACGGAAATCAGTCTATGCGCAGGCGCCCAGGCCGGGCCGGTCTCTAGCGACGAGCGCTCTCGAGGATCTCCCGCACCGACGCGCCACGGATCGAGGCATCGACGAGTTCGATTGGATGGACTGAAGGCAGCGGGTGGCCCTCGCGGCGGAGCGCCGCGCTCACCTGCACCAGACAGCCGGGGTTCGCGCTCGCATAGACATCGGCGTTCGTTGCCAGGACGGCCTCGGCTTTTCTCGAGCCAAGCTCAGTTGCTGCCTCCGGTTGCGTCAGGTTGTAGATGCCTGCGCTGCCGCAGCAGATGTCCTGATTCGCCGGTTCAGCAATCTCGACACCCGGAATCGTCCTGAGAACAGCTCGGGGCGCCGAGCGGACGCGCTGCGCGTGCGCGAGATGGCACGAATCCTGAAACGCAACCCGGAGCTCGAGAGCCCCTCGGTCTGCGCGCGGCGGTTCTTGGGCCAGGAGTTCCTGGACGTCCAGAACGCGCTCAGAGAAGCGATGCGCCTGCTCTGCATACTCCGAATCGCTTGCAAGGAGATAGCCGTAGTCCTTGAGGTTCGAGCCGCAGCCCGCCGCGTTCGAAATAACGAAATCGACACCGGCTTTCTCGAACGTTTCGATCGTTCGCCGAGCGCGCGCGAGACCGTCATCGTGACGGCCGGCGTGGATTGAAAGCGCGCCACAGCAAGCTTGATCGGCCGGGGCGACGACCTCATATCCCTCGGCAGCCAGCACCCGGGCCGTGGCCGCATTGACATCCCCGAAGAGAACGCTCTGAACACACCCGGTCAGGAGACCGACCCGCCCACGCTTTTCGCCGGCTGCCGGAGTCAGTTCTGCGGGCCGTTCCTTCGTCGGCTTCCACGAGGGAGCAAGCTGGAGCAATGGGGCAAGGGCCGAGGGCACCGGCATCCGCTTACCGAGCGGCGCAAGTTTGAGCGCCGCCCGCAGCCGGCCGGGATTCGGGAAGACCTCGAAGACCATCGCCCGCAGAGCGCGACTCGCAGGAGGCCGTCGAAACTCCGACTCGATCAGCGTTCGCGTTTGCTCGATGAGCTTGTCGTACTGGACTCCGGACGGGCACGAGGTGAGACACGCCATACAGCCAAGGCAGCGGTCGAAGTGCTGCACCACGGTCGCGTTCAGCTCCATGGTTCCGTCTGCCAGACCTTCCATCAGGTAGACGCGACCGCGCGGGGAGTCCATCTCTTCCCGCCAGAGCGTCCAGGTTGGGCAGGTCGGCAGTCAGAAGCCGCAGTGGACGCAGTCCTCGATGAGCTTGTGATCGATCACGCGAGA
>CAYTCZ010000128.1:0-10886 GCA_964436315.1 uncultured Gaiellales bacterium
GGCGGTGGGTCGGGCTCCGGCGGTGGGTCGGGCGGAGGCTCGGGCGCAGGCGGCGGGTCAGGCGGCGGGTCAGGAGGTGGCGGCACGGGTTCAGCAGGCACAGGCTCGGGTGCGGCTGGCTCGTCTATCGCCGCAGGCTCCGTCGTCGGTTGCGCCTCGGTCTCGTCGTCTCCGCCACCGCACCCGGCAACAATCGACAGCGCGGCAACCGCCGCCACGAGTAGCGCGAAGGCCTTCACCGGGCGAGACCATATCGAACGACCATTACGAGTCCATTACAGCGCGGCGCGTCCGCTTTTATTCTCAGAGGATTCTTCGGCGAGGCCGCGTAGAATCTCGCTCATGCCGGGAAGGTGGAATCCGCGGCGCTACAAGTCCCTACTCGTAGGCGGGCTGGTCGGGAGTGTCGCTGGACTGGTTGCCGGCGGTCGCGTTCGTGGGCGACAGCGACGAGCGCGGCGATCATCACCCGGGCTGTCCGCCTTTGAAGAGGCCCCGTGCTTCATCGAACATGAGAACTCGAGACCTGCGGCACGATCGGCCACCAGACACAGCGAGTATCGGCCGCGCGAGTAACTGACGATCGACACCCCAAGGTCGGGCTTGCGGTTGGCAGTCGCCGGGATTGACTGCTAAGCGCGGAAAGTGCGTTGCTAGCATTTGCGCGCCCGAACGCTCCTGCCTATGCCGATCTACGAATACCGCTGTCCCCGCGGCCATACATTCGAACTGCTGCAAGGGATGACCGATGATCCCCCCGCTAATTGCGAAGTCTGTGGCGCGAGTCCGGTAGAGAGGGTTCTGTATCCGGCGGCGATCCACTTCAAAGGCTCGGGCTTCTATTCGACGGACTACGGACGCTCGGGCGCCAAAGCGGATAGCTCAAAGGATGGGGAAGCAAAAACGAGCGCGAAGTCGGACAAGGGCGAGAAGAAGACCGAGACCTCGAGGAAAAAGGACGAAAAGGGCTGAGCACGGCAACTCGACCGAGGACGTGGAGGCGGCTGAGGTGCGATTCGGCTAGGACGGCAACTCGGTTCGGAGGGCGACTGGGCTGACGACGGCTCGGCTAGGACGGCGAATCGGCCCGCCGTCGTCACATTTCGACTACCACTCGTGCGCTCCTCAGCGCTAGGCTGGAACTGGAGGGAGGCAAGCGGCGGTCCCCGCAGCATGGCCGCTCCGAGTCGCTATCGAAAGCAGCCTGGGGCGAACGGCCCGAGCGCCTCATTGGGTTCCTGCGAGGCTGCTTCGCCCTCGACCATGGCGATGACGGAGACGTTCTCCTCGCTTCCGATGATGAACGCGCGATTCCCGATCGTCGACGGCGTTCCGCCTAGCCTGCAGCGCAGCGTCTCGCTCGCTCGAAATTCGACCCAGCCGAGTTGGACGAGTTCCCAGGCCGAGAGATCCGTGGCCAGCGGCTTCGCGAGATCGTCGCCAATGAGCGGGATGCGGTAAAGCGTTCCAGGACTCACCGTCTTCGCGGCGATTGCCCGCACAACCTGCTGTTGTCTTTCGCCGCGGGTGAAGTCTGTTTCACCTTCGTCGAGCCGGTTCTCGCGAATTCGCGAGTAGATGAGTGCACGACGCCCATTCATTTCCTGTTCTCCTTCAGCAAAACGCCAGCCCTGCCACCGCGAGCACTCTGCAGGCGTACCGTACGGACAATCGAACCGATTCGAGACGATTGCCGACGGGACGTCGATTGTGATCCCGCCGAGACTGTCGATGACCTCTGGGAAGGTCTCGAAATCGACGACAACGACGTGGTTTACATCGAGGCCGGTGGTGCGTTCGACGGTCTCGATCGCGAGGGCGGGCCCTCCGATCGAGTAGGCGGCGTTGATCTTGTCGGGGCCGGCTCCCGGGACCTCGACCCGGAGGTCTCGCGGAATCGAGAGAAGCGCGATCCGGTGGTTGTCCGGGTCGGTCCGGACAAGGACAATCGCGTCAGCCCGACCCCGGCCCTCCCGGTTTGGCCCGTCGTCCGCTCCTAGCAGCAGGATGTTCGTCGGGTTCGAAAGCAGCGAGCCTTCTTGGGGAGAGAGAGCCTGTTTCGCCTCTTCGTCAAGACGTGCGTTGGCGTCCTGAACGCCGTTCCGGAACGCGAGGAAGCCGAGCGCAGCCCAGGCGCCGACGACAATGATCGTCGCCAACAGGACGATCAGCAGAACACGTGGCCAGCGTCGTTTGCGGGGCCCGCTCGGAGGTCGGTCCGAAGGTCTGTACTCGGGTGGACTCTCAGGCGGTTGACCCTCAAACTCGTCAGGCTGAAGGTTGAGTTCGTCCGGGCTCGCTTGGAGCCCCGAGGCCTCGTTTCCCCCGGTCTGGTCGTCGGGCTTCGGTACGGGCCCGCGAGCGCGACCACCACGGTAGACCCGATACGGCTTCTCTTTACGCGCCACGGCGAGCGAGTATGGTAGCCAGACCCTATGGCCGCTGAACGAGTGATCGCAATCGATCTCGGCGGAACAAAGTGTCTGGCCGGCGTGGTTGACCGGGATGGTGAGATCGCTGAACGGAAGATCCGCCCGACAGTTCTGACAAACCAGGACGCCCTCCTGGACGAGCTCGAGGAGTTCATCGAGGAGCTTTGGACCGACGACATCCAGGCCCTCGGTATCGGCGTTCCCTCGGTCATCGATCAGAGGGCTGGGGTTGCCGTCTACTCGGCGAACATCCCGCTGGCTGACGCCCCTCTCCGGGAGCGCTTCTCGCGGCGCTTTGGCAAGCCAGTGGCGCTCGAAAACGACGCGAACGCCGCCGCGGTGGGAGAGCACCGCTTCGGGGCCGGGCGCGGGACCGACCACATGATTCTGCTCACCCTCGGGACGGGAATCGGTGGTGGCCTCATCTTGGGTGGCGAGCTCTACCGCGGATCGATCGGAGCGGCAGCCGAACTCGGACATACAACAATCGACGCCACCGCGGCGATCGCCGCAGGGGGAGCAGGCGACTCGGGAACGCTGGAACAGTTGGGGTCGGGGACAGCGGCCGACGAGCTGGCTCGACGAATAGCGCGAGAACGGCCGGATAGTGACCTCGCGCGCGCCGGAGCGGCCGGTGAGACTGTCGATGCGCTACTCGCTACTCGGCTCGCTCACGAGGGATCTCCCGACGCGCTCGAAGTCTTCGAGACAGTCGGCTCCTATCTTGGTTACGGCATCGCGAACCTCGTAGATACCTTCAATCCGGAGATGGTGGTTCTGGGCGGCGGCTTCGCCCAGGCAGGCGCACTCGTCATGGAACCAGCACGGCGGGTTGTTCAGGCCCGTGCCTTCGTGCGCGGCGAGCTCCAGATCGTGCCAGCCATCCTCGGGGTCGACGCCGGGCTCATCGGCGCTGCGGTCATTGCGTTCGAGCTCCACGACGCCGCGGCGCGCGTCTAGACCGTGGCGCTCGTCGTCTGCCCGACGCCGATCGGAAACCTCGAGGACGTGACGATGCGCGTCCTGCGGGAGTTTGGCGAGGCGAGTCTGATCCTTTGCGAAGACACTCGCCGGACGCGGAGACTTCTCGATCGGTATGCGATCAGCGCAAAGCTGATGAGTTATCACCAGCACAACGAAGCCGCGAGAACGCAGGACATCCTTCCTCGCCTCGTCGGCGGGGAGCGCATTGCGCTTGCGAGCGATGCGGGCCTTCCGAGCGTTAGCGATCCGGGGGCCAGGCTGATCCGTGCCGCTATCGACGGCGGGGTCGAGGTCGTCGTCCTGCCAGGCCCGTCTGCTGTCGAGACCGCGCTCGTCGCGAGCGGTCTGATCGGCGAGCGATATCTCTTCATCGGATATGCGCCACGCAGTGACACCGATCGCGAGCACCTATGGCAAGAACTCGCCGACACGCGGCTCACTACCGTCGCCTTCGAATCCCCAAACCGACTCGCGGCATCTCTCGGGAGTCTGGCTACGGCCCAGCCGGAGCGGCCGGTCGCTGTGTGTCGGGAGCTGACCAAGCGCTTTGAGGAAGTGGTCCGGGGCTCGGCCGAAGAGCTCGCTGAGCGGTTTTCCGACCCCGTCAAAGGTGAGGTCACGCTCGTTATCGGTCCGAGTGAGTTCGAAGCCGAGCAGCGGGCTGGGCTCGAGGCTGCCGTGAAGGCGGTTTCCGACCTCGTCGCGGCGGGTACGCAACGCCGGACCGCGTCCGCCGTGATTTCGGAACTGACCGGCGAAAGCCGCAAACGCCTGTACGACGAGTCGCTGTAGTCTCGTTTGACAACGACCAGCCAAGATGCTAGGCTAAGTTTGTTCTCAAAATAGACAACGGAGGGTTTGCCGTGAAGCGTTTGCTGTTTTTGCTTCCGGTCTTCCTCGCGTTCCAGGTCAGTGCGTCGCCCGCTCTAGCCTGGACCTGGCCCGCAGGCGGGCCGGTTCTTCGATATTTCCAGTTTGGGAACGACCCCTATGCCTCGGGCCAGCATCGAGGGATCGATATCCAGGCCCAGGACGGCTCCGATGTCCTCTCTCCCGCGAGTGGGCTGGTGACGTTCGGCGGCACCGTCCCGAGCGGTGGGAAAACCCTGACGATCCTGACCCCGGCCGGATACGCCGTGACGCTGCTCCACCTCGGGGCGCTCTCGGCACGTAAAGGCGAGAACGTCGTTGAGGGTTCGGTCGTCGGAACTGCCGGTCGAAGCGGTGCGCCGGAGCATGATGTCGTCTATGTCCATCTCGGCATCCGGCACAGCGCCGACCGTCACGGCTACCTCGATCCGCTCTCTTTCCTCCCAGCCAGGACGAGTGAAGCGTCGCCCGTTTCCGTGACCCACGAGTCCGCCGAAGGGTCTCGCGAGTCGCTGGTGGGTGGCGATGAATCTCAGGGGCACGAGGGAGCGGCCGCTCCACGCGAAGGAAGCAGTTTCGCAGAGCCCATTTCCGCGGGGACATCGAGCCTGGGCGCGGCCGAGGGCGGGGAGGTTCCCTCGCCGGGCTCTCCTGTTCCGGCGGAAGCCGGTGCGATCTCAGCGAAGGAATCAACCGAGAACGAGGCCAAACCTTTTACATCCGAAGCTGTGCCTGAGGCCCAGCAGCAACGTGCAGACTCGGCCGGTGTCGGGCAGGTACGGGAGGCAAGTCTGCCCGACTCCTCTCCAGCCGACGTGCCGCTCGACCTATTCACCGACCCGTCGCGTCTGATCGGGACAGCCCCGAAGGAGGCGGCAGCTGCGTCCGGGAGTGACGAGGCGAACCCCCGTCGGATCGAGGTGCCTTCGATCGACGTCTCGAAGACCCCTGAGCCGATGACGGAACCAAGTCTGGCGGCAGCAGAGAGTCAGGCAACCGGCGCGCTCGAAGACACGATGACGGAGGCCGAGGTATCGGTGTACCCCGGCAACTCAAGCGAGGCAGTGCCCGTTCTCGTCCATGCGGCCGAGGCGCAGGGAAGCAGTGTCAACCCGGCGTCAGAGGCCGATTCTCCTGTGACCGATGGCTCGGACGTTGCCGTCCCGAGCGAAATCGCGGAAGAGCCGGGCGCTGCTCCATCGTCGTCGGCCGGTGAGCGTCCAGCAGCGACGACGCGTGTCAACAGTCGATCCGACGTCGGGAAGGAGGACCGACGTCGCATCGATCGCGCTCAATCGACGGCGAAGCCGGCCGATTCCTCCACCTCCACTTTGCGTGGAAAGAGGTTCGCGTCTGACCGCGACCGTCCAGAGCACCTCGGGCACGTCGCAGCGTCGATCGCGCCAGCAATCCAGACAATCCATCCGATGCCCTCGGCTTCGCTCTGGCTCGGCATCCCGGACGACGTCGAGCGTGTTCCCTCTGTCGATTCGGTTCCGCCGGAACCATTCTCCGGAAACGCGGTGCCGGCCAGTCGCTCACGGGCCAGCGCGCACGATGCGGTGGAGGTCGCGCCGGTAACCGGTTCGCAACCGCAGACGCTTGTGCTACTCACCCTCGCCCTCGTCCTCGGGCTCAGCTGTGCTGCCGCCGTCGCCATCCGACACCGGCGACGCGGGGGTTCCGGTCGAACATCGCCTGTTGTGGAGCCTCAGCCGAGGCCGGTCGCGCCGGCTCGGCATTTCGAGCCGCGTCTGCCCGAGCTCAGCGAATCTGATCGCATAGCGCTCGACGCCGAGCTGGATCAGATCCTCCTGAGTCCTCAGCCCACCCGCCGAACCCACAGCAAATCCGGAGAGGTCGTGCGCGCCTGAGTTGGCTTATCAAAACCTGAGTGAAGTCAGCAGAAAGGCCGTGCGACGGCGTCGAGAGGTCGCGTTCGTATGATTGGTCAGCCCACGCCAACCGAGCGGATCTGTGCCGACCCCAGACCAGAACAACGAACGCATACTCGTCGCCGTCGCATGGCCCTATGCGAGCGGTCCCCGCCACATCGGCCACGTCGCCGGCTTCGGCGTTCCGGCTGACATCTTCGCTCGGTACCACCGCCTCCGCGGCAATCGCGTGCTGATGGTAAGCGGAACCGATGAGCACGGCACGCCGGTCATGGTGGAGGCAGACAAAGCTGGGCTCTCGCCTCGGGAGCTTGCGGATCACTACAACGAGGTGATTCGCAACGACCTTCGGAATCTTGGCTTGTCGTACGACCTCTTCACTCGGACGACGACGGCGAACCACTACCGCGTCACCCGCGACCTGTTTCGAGCGCTCTACGACAACGGGTACATCTTCGAGCAGGAGATTCTCGGGGCGTTCTCAGCGACCACGGGACATACGCTTCCTGACCGCTACATCGAAGGGACGTGTCCGTACTGCGGCTATCCCGAGGCTCGCGGAGACCAGTGCGACAACTGTGGACGACAGCTCGACCCGATCGATCTGATCGATCCGAAGGCTCGGACCGACGGCGAGGCGCCGGTCTTCAAGAACACGAAACACCTATTTCTCGATCTCCCGGCGTTCAAAGACCGACTGGGCGAGTGGATCGGCGGACAGGATCACTGGCGGCCGAATGTCCGGGCCTTCTCGCTCAACCTGGTCGAAGAGCTCAAGCCAAGAGCAATCACTCGTGACCTCGACTGGGGTGTCCCGATCCCCGTAGCCGGATACGACGACCTCGACGACAAGAAAATCTACGTCTGGTTCGATGCTGTGATCGGATACCTCTCGGCGAGCGTCGAGTGGGCCCATAGCGTCGGCGATCCAGACGCGTGGCGTGCGTGGTGGCAAGACCCCAACGCCCTCCACTACTACTTCATGGGCAAGGACAACATCGTCTTTCACAGCGTGATCTGGCCGAGCATGTTGCTCGGTTACGGGGAGGGGGGCGAGGTCGGAGGAGGGCGCGGGCGTCTCCAGCTTCCTTACGACATCGCCTCAAGCGAGTTCCTCACGATGGAGGGCAAGAAGTTCAGCTCGAGCCGAGGGATTGTGATCTATGTCAATGACTTCCTGAGTCGATACGAGGCGGATCCGCTCCGGTACTTCCTTACCGTGGCTGGTCCTGAGACACAAGACACCGACTTCACGTGGTCGGAGTTCGTACGGCGAAACAACGACGAGCTGGTCGGGACCTGGGGGAATCTCGTCAATCGGACGCTCAAGTTCGTCTACCGAAACTTCGGCGAAGTGCCCGAGCCCGGCGAGTTGAGCGACGCTGACCAGGCCGTGATCTCCGAGGTCGAGAGTGGTTTTGCAGTGGTCGGCGCGTACATCGAAGCCGCCCGCTTCAAGGCTGCTCTCGGCGAGACAATGCGGCTTGCCCGTGCGGTCAATCAGTACACAAGCGACCAAGAGCCTTGGGATGTGATCAAGACAGATCGTGACCGTGCGGCGACGGTGCTCTTTGTCGCCTTACGCTGCATCGACAACTTGAAGGTCTTGCTCACGCCATTCCTGCCCCATAGCTCTCAACGTCTGCACGAACTCCTCGGCTACGACGGGGTGCTTGCCGGGCCTCTCGAGTTCCGGGAGGAACGCGAAGCGGGTGAGGAGCCGCACGTCGTACTGACTGGCGACTACTCAAGCTGGACAGGCCGATGGGGGACGAGCAAGCTGCCGAGCGGCCAGCATCTGGAAGATCCGGCCCCGCTGTTCAAGAAGCTCGATCCAGAGAAGGTGGTCGCCGAAGAGCTTCGTCGAATGGAGCGGCGAGCGGCCGAGGAGAGCGAAGACCAAGACGGGGAGGGCGAGGGCGAAGAGGGTCACGACGCGGCAGCGTGATCGATACTCACGCTCATCTCGATGGATCCGATAGTCCGCCACGGGACCTGCTGGCGCGGGCTCGGAAGGTCGGCGTAAGCCGAGTCATCGCAATTGGTTCGGGTCTGACTTCATGTCGCGAAGCACTCCGAATAGCAGACGCAGAAGAGGGCGTGTTCGCCGCGATCGGAATTCACCCGCATCAAGCCGAAACTGCGAGCGCTGACGATTTGTTTGCGATCGAAGAGTTGCTGGCCCATCCGAAGGCCGTAGCCGTTGGCGAGACGGGCCTTGACTACTACCGCGATTACGCGCCACGGCCACGTCAGCGAGAGGTCTTCGTTTCGCAGGTGGAGCTGGCAATCTCGTCAAGAAAACCCATCGTCATTCATACGAGGGCGGCAGACCGAGACACCATCGACGTTCTGGGAAAGTCGAGAGCTGCGACCGTGATCCTGCACTGCTTCTCCTCTTCCGCGCTGCTCGAGCCGGCGCTCGAGCATGGGTGGTACGTCTCCTTCGCTGGCAACGTCACGTATCCAAAGGCCAGCGAGCTCCGCTGGGTCGCGAGCCAGGTTCCGGACGATCGCATCCTCGCCGAGACCGACACCCCCTACCTGTCACCACAGCCGGTTCGCGGAAAGCCCAGCGAACCGGCCTACGTTCGCTATACGCTCGAGGCTCTTGCCGAGGCACGAAGCGCTCCGGTGGGCGAGCTCGAAGCTCTCATCGATGCGAACGCCGACGAAGCGTTCGGGTTGCCGTGAGTCCCGCTCGATCCAGTCTGGCTCGCGAGCTTGGTCAGCACTTTCTGGTCGACGAGAACATTCTGAGAGTGATCGACCGGCTCGCTGATCTCGGTCCCCACGACACTGTTCTCGAGGTCGGTGCCGGACTCGGTGTCCTCACGCGATATCTGGCGGATCGCGTACGGCACGTCGAGGCGGTCGAGATCGATCGGTCGCTCGAACCAGGGCTTCGCGAGGCGATCGGAGATCGCACGAACGTGACGTTGGTCTTCGCCGATGCTCTCGATGTCATCGTGGAACCGCGTGACCCGAAACCGAACAAACTCGTCGCCAACCTCCCGTACCAGATCGCAACACCCCTCGTTGTCGAGAGTCTCGACGCCCTCGACGCCCTCCAGACCTGGTGCGTGATGGTTCAACGCGAAGTAGCAGACCGTTTCTTCGCCGCAGCCGGAACATCCGCATACGGCGCGGTCTCAGTGCTCGTTCAGCTCACGGCCAAGCGCACCGGCTCCCACTTCGTCGCGCGCACGTGCTTCCAGCCGCCACCCAACGTCGACTCGAAACTCGTCAGCTTCGTACGGCAGCGAAGTTGGAACGGTGAACTGTTGACTCTGAAGGAGCTGGTGCGAGCCTCGTTCGCTCACCGGCGCAAGACGCTCGCGAACTCGTTGCAATTGAGTGGGTATGCGACCCGCGACGCAGCAGTCGCTGCACTCGAGGCGATTGGCCGGAGGGCGGACACGAGAGCAGAGGCTCTTGAGCCTGCCGAATATCCGCAGCTGCTCGATGCACTCTCATGATGCGGGGCCCGGTTCCAGCCAAAATCAATCTCGCGCTCCTCGTCGGCGACACTCGACCCGATGGCATGCATGAGATCGCGACCGTCTATCAGCGAGTCGATCTCTGTGACTGGATTGAGGTCGAAATGGGGGAGAGCTTGGCCGTTCACGGTTTCCCTGAAGACACGCTCGTGGGCTCGGCCCTACGCGCCTTAGCAACCAAGGCCGGAGTCGAGCCTCTCTGGACGGTTCGGCTCGAGAAGCACATCTCGGTGGCCGCCGGGCTCGGTGGCGGCAGCGCGGACGCAGCCGCCGCTCTTCGCTTCGCCAACCGAACGCTGGAGAACCCTCTCGGCGAATCGACGCTGCAGGCGCTCGCTATCGACCTCGGCGCCGATGTTCCGTTCTTTCTCTCCCAAGGGCCCCAGCTCGGCGAGGGAATCGGAGATCGACTTACGCCCCTCGCGCTGCCACAGGACTACTGGGTCGTGGTTGCGCTTCCGCGGAGGTCGGCCAAGCTATCCACTGGCTCGGTCTACCGCCGCTTTGACGAACTTGGCGGTTCGGCGAACTTCGAATCGAGACGGACATTGCTTCGGGCCGCGCTCGAGGAATGCACCCGCGCTCGGGATCTTGGAGCTTTGCCGGGAAACGATCTCGCCGAGGCCGCCGGGCGGCCGAGGATAGTCGATCAGCTCGTCAAACTCGGTGCGTTCAGGGCCGACGTGACCGGTGCTGGCCCTGCCGTCTTCGGCCTCTTTCTGAAGAAACGGGACGCGCAGAAGGCTGCTTGGCGACTGCGCCCTAGGGCGCAAGTCTGGGTGACGGCGCCCGTCTGGTAACTTCGGTGTATGTCCACGTATGAGGTAATCGACGAGAGGGGGCGACCCGTGCGTCCGGGTGGTAGCCGGCCCGCACGATGGCTCCGCACGCATCGAGTCAAGATCGCGCTCCTCGCGGGCGCTGCAATGACGCTCGCGATTATCTTCACCCAGGCAACCTGGTGGTGGGCCGTACTCGTGGCACTGGTGGTCTTTGCCTTCTACGCGTTCGTCGGAAGGCGAGCGCGAAGCCAGATGGTTCGTCAGGTCTCGTGGATTGCGGCGGCTGCGTTCGTCCTCCCGGTCGTTCTGCCGATCGTGGGGATCTTCGTTACCACCATCGCCATCATCGGAATCGTTGCCTTCGTCGTGATCATCGCGCTCATGCTTCTGCTCGATCGCGGCGAGCGGCGGTTCGGTTAGCGG
>CAYTCZ010000129.1:0-10766 GCA_964436315.1 uncultured Gaiellales bacterium
GTACTTATCGCTGATGACCATCGACTGATGCTCGAGGGAATCCGACGTGCCCTCGAAGACGCGGACGACATCGAGGTCGTGGGAGAGGCCCATACGGGTGCGCAGGTGCTGCCCCAAATCGGCCGCACGAATCCAGACGTCGTTCTCCTGGACATGCGCATGCCCCAGATGGACGGTCTCACCTGTCTCGACCAGATCAGGAAGCGCCATCCCGACATCAAGGTGATCATGCTCTCGGTCTTCAGCGACCAGGAGCACATTGAGGCGGCGCTGAAGCGCGGCGCCTCCGGATACATCGTCAAGAGCGTCAATCCCCTCGATCTCGCATCCGCGATCCGACAGGCCGTCGAAGGAACCGTCTATCACGCCGTCGGACTCCCCGAGGTCGACGAAGCGAGCGTCGCAAAAGCCGCGGGCCTCACTGAGCGGGAGCTGGCGATCCTGAAGGCAGTTGCCCGCGGGCTTTCGAATCAGCAGATCGGGAAAGAGCTCTGGGTGACCGAGCAGACCGTCAAATTCCACTTGACGAATATCTATCGGAAGCTCGGTGTCGCAAACCGGACGGAGGCCGCGCGCTACGCGTATCAGAACGGCCTGGTCGAAAGCCCGGTTTACGACTATGCTTAGCGCCCTAACGGGTGGGTTGAAGCTGAACTGGGCTTTCGACGGTGTCTCCGTCCGAAGCCGCCAACTAGAGTCTGGTCACCAAATTGCTGAGGAGGAGCGATATCGCCATGAAAAGACGGAACATTGCGGCCCTGCTGATCGTGTTCGGCGTGTTCGTGGCCCTCTCCGGCGTCGCCGCGGCAGGAACCAGCGGGAACCCGTCTGTGCAGGTACCGCCGACTCCTGAGGAGGTTCTACCTCCAGAGGTAACGCCGCCAGAGGTTAAGCCGCCAACGACCGAGGTAGTCGAGCCACCTACGGGCGGAGTCGAGGGCACGATTGAGGAAGAGGAACCAACTCTCATCGAATCGGTCACAGACGAGTTGCCGTTCACCGGCTTCCAGGCACTGATCGTCTTGGGCGCAGGTGCAGGGCTGGCGGGCGCAGGCGTTGCTCTCCGCCGAATCGGCCGGAACAAGAACGACTGATACCGCGCGACTAGCGCTGACGAAGAGGGCGGAAATCGCCCTCTTCGTCGTGCTTGCGGCCGGAGTCGCGCTTGCAGGAAGGTCGGGCGCAGGCTTCGAAATCGATGCGTGGGGGCCTCTGGGCATGGTCCTCGTCTTGGTGGCTGCGGTCCTCTTCGCGATCGGTCGAGTGCCGAATCGTTACGCGGGCGCCGGCGCGCTCATTCTTGTCGCGCTAGGAGGTTGGTTCCTGCTCTCGACCACATGGGGTGGACTACCTTCCGTCGCCTGGGCTGGGTTCAATCAGTCCGTCCTGGCGGCCGCGGCACTCGTCACCGGGTCCATGCTGGCCACGACAACGACCCGCCGGCAGGTTGTCATCGGCGCCGTTCTGGCCGGCCTGGTCGTCCAGGCGGCCGAGGTCCTCATTCGGCTTTCGGCGTCGGATTCGCCGGATGGATGGTTCGAGCGAGGGCTCCAGGGACCCGTCGGCTACACGAACGCCCAAGGGGCGATCTTCGCCCTCGGTATCCCCCTAGCGCTCTGGCTTGTCACAAACCAGAATCGGCTGTGGAGAGCCGCTGGTGGTTCCGCGGCGGGTCTCCTGCTCGGTGCACTTCTCCTGACGCAGTCACGCGGAGCGCTGGTTGCGCTGGTGATAGCTCTGGCGGCCCAGCTTCTGTGGTTCCGAAGCCTTCGGACATACAGCTTCGCGCTCATACTTGTCCTCGCTGCAGGCGGGCTGGGGCTGCTGCTTCGGGACGTGGATGTGGCGGTGTTGGACGGCACTGCCGCCGAGCAGCTTGAGACACTCCGCCGCTACGCCCTCTATACGGCTGGCATCGCGGCTGTCCTTGGCGTTCTGGCCGCCGTGCAGTTACGCACCGCCGCGACCAGGCGAGGCGTCGCGCTCGGCCTCACTGCCGTGGTCATCGTGGGAGCCGGCGCGATCGCGGCAGCGAACCAATCGGCCGCAGAGTCGGTGTTTCAGAGCACCGATCCGACGACGAGCCCCGGCGGCACCACACGCCTGCTGGCTGTGGGACTAAGCGGTCGGCAAGAGACCTGGCGCGTTGCCACTGCGATGGCCGGCGACAACGTCCTCGTTGGTGCGGGACCGGGTGCGTACGCGCGGCAGTGGACGATGGATCGTCAGATACCTGAGCTCTACGTCCAGCGACCGCACAGCATCGAGCTCGAGCTACTGACAGAGCTCGGGATCGTTGGAGTCGCTTTCTTCGTGGCGTTCGTCGCCCTAAGCGCGACCGGTCTCTTTCGGGCGATCGACCGGCGGGCGGCGGGCGCAGGTCTTGGGGTGTTCGCATTTCTCATCGCCCATGCCTCGATCGACCTCACGTGGTCGATGCCGGCAATCGTTGCCTCGACCTTGCTCGTCGTTGGCGCCGCAAGCGGCTGGGCAAAGGCGCGCGCAGTTCCCTGGCCCGCCCGAGCCGCTGTCGCGCTTATCGGTGTGCTCGTCATCATGTCCCTTGGAGCTCCCTACATCGCCGATCGGCAACTCGAGGCCGCCGAGGCCGCCGAGCTCCGAGACCCCGCCGACGCTCGCAGGCACACTGAGTCGGCCCTTCAGCTGAACCCTTGGGAGCCAGCGGCTCTCTCGCTCCAGGGACGGCTCGCCGAGACGCAGGGTGACTACGTCCTTGCAGCGACGAAGTACCGGGAGGCGGCTGAGCGAGGCCTGAATCCGTGGCTGGAGTATTTCCACGAGGCGCGTGCTCTTGCGGCTGCCGGTCTCACGAGCGACGCTCGATCGGCCTGTCTCCTCTCGCTATCCCACAATCCGGGAGAACCGGTATTGCTGAATGCCCCGTGCGGCTCGGAAGGCGGCGGAGAGATCTGGCCGGTCGTCTCGACTCCGGTTGAGGGAACGTTCTCTGTCGCTGTTGACTTCGACGGTTACTTCAGAGACGACGGCTGCGACGGCTGTTCGATAACGGCCTCCGGGGAAACGTGGAGCGCGACAGTTGAAGGTGGCCCGGACCACCTTGACACCGCCTACGCCGTGACCGATTTCGGGGGAGAAACCGGTTGGGAGGGTGTTGTGTACTCGCGCCACACCGTCCGCCTCGACACGCCGGACGAGCTCTCGGGCCACCTTGCGGTCTTCCAGGTTCGAGACGTCGACGACGAGCTGGTCTACGAGATCTATGTCCGCAAAGAGACCGGGACGCTCTGGGTGTGGAGCCCTGAGGGCGGCCTCCAGAGTGGAGTCACGAACGAGGACACTGGGGTCCCGGTGGCGAGTGAGGGAGCCGGGACTGTCGTTGAGGTTGCTGCGCTCGCGAACGACTCGGTGGTCGTGCGAGTCGATGGCGCCGAGATGGTCGTCCTCAACGATCTCGACGGGGCGACGAGCGGACCTCAGGCGAGCCTGCGCGTCGGCATCATCGGCTACGAGGGGCAAATGGTCGAGACCGCGAGGGTCACTCATGGACTCCCGAGGGTCAGCCGCGGCGGCTGGCCCGGCTAACTCGCGTCAACAGCTCAGCCTGACGCGAGCTCGGGCGACGCTCGAGGAACGCTCGCTCCAGGATCCGGGGGGGCCCAGGCCGGAAGCAAGACAGCAACCGTCGTCGGGCCGCCCTCTTTGCTCCACACGTCAAATCTGCCTCCGAGAAGACGGATGCGCTCGCTCATTCCGACGAGACCGAGCCGTCCATCCTTCGCCGAGGCCATCAGAGTGGGCTCGACCTCGAAACCACGTCCGTCGTCGACGATCCTCGCCTCGAGCATGTCGCCGTCCCGCACCACCGTGACGCGGGCCTCGTTGGCACCGCTGTGCTGTCCGACGTTCGTGAGTGCCTCCTGGACGACCCGTAGGGTCGCGATGCGCTGGGACATCGTCAGCTCGTCAAGATCGCCGACGAGCTCGATCTCAACCTCGATGCCCGTACGACTACGGAGATTCTCAACCTCGCGGTTGAGTGCGGCTTCGAGCGAAGTCCCGGCGACAACGGGCGAGTGCAGCGAGCGAGAGATGCCTCGAAGCTCTTCATCGACGGCTACCAAGCGAGCCTCCAGGTCGTCAACGCGTCCCTGAAGTCGCTCGAGCGTTTCACCTGCGAGCGCCTCGGCGAGTTGTCCACGGAAGTGACGCGCGTCGTTCGCGAGGGCGGCAATGTCCTGGATCGCCCCGTCGTGTAGGTCGTATCCGAGGCGGGCGAGTCGCCGCTCTCCGGCTTCGACGAGAGCGTTCTCCCGGTCGCGATTGTGCTGCTGCAGGTTCCGGAGATCCAGGAGAGGACCGAGCAACCCGATCGCCTCCTCACCCAAGAGCGTGGCGCGCGCACGGTTTTGAGCCTTGACCCGGACGACGAGCGCCCCCTCGATTCTGAGTAGTCGAACGATCGGAAACCCGATCACCGGAGTTCGGGTGCCGGCCGCAGGGGGCGGGAGACCAGCGAGTACACGCCGCGCTTCCTCTCTGACCCGTCGGGTCGGTTGCGACGGACCGACGTAACGCACGCATTCCGCGCGTGCGCTTCCTCTCCCGACCCAGACGGACGCCTCAGTCAGCGGCGCAAACAGCCGGAGGTTCTGCAATTCCTTCTCGATCGCCCTTTCGGGCGTGAGAGTCAGAAGGCGCCGGTCGTTTAGCACTCGGATACCCACCGTGAGGACGACGTCTTCTTCCGGAATCCCGAGCACCTCCGAGGCCTCGCTCAACGTCTCGAGCGAATGGCTGTGAGCCCACTCGCGCTCGATCAGCAAGCGTCCGAGCGCTTCGGAGAGAAATTCGAGTCCAATCTCACGCTGCGCGTTATTTGAACGGATGCAGCCCTCAATCTGCAGAGCCCGCTTGGCGGCCTCGGCCAGGACGTCGGCCTCGTCGTCATCCGTTTTCCACCGCCGAGCGACGAGCGTCACAAGCTGCTCGATCGGCGCATCGAGCCGGGCCTGACGAGCCGCTGCGGTCCCCTGCGCCGGTTTCACGTGCCGTCTGTCCCCCACGCCTCAACGATCGACTCGTCCACACAACCAACGAGTGCAGGGCGGTCGCTGATTTCGGGCAGTATCGTCAGTCCGCAGGCGATCACGCTCACGTCTGCTCAATCGGCCGGGAGCTAGCTTCGCTTGAGTTCGAAACGGCCGAGACGGAAGTCCCGAGAGCTAACTCGACCTTCGTGAACCGGAGTTAGCCTTCGGACTTGTGGTCGGCTGAACGGATGGCACATAGCATTCGGTTGGGTGGATCTGCGCGACTACTACGATGACCACTGGAGGCACGTAGAGGAGGGAGAAGTCGACTACTCTCGTCTTCGGCTCGTGCTCGACGCACTCGAGCCCGGAGAACGCGTGCTGGACTCTGGCTGCGGTCCGGGTTTCCTCGCCGAACTGCTGCAGGAACACGGGTTCGACGTGGTCGGCACCGATGTCTCAGCGGTTGGTCCGGAGCGGACACGCGCCCGAGGAATTCCTGCTCAGCAGGTCGACCTCGACACCGAGCCGCTCCCCTTCTCGGACGATGAATTTGACGCCGTCATTGCCAACTCGAACCTCGAACACCTCTTCTACATGCGCCGGCACATCGCCGAGTGCGTACGCTGCATCAAGCCAGGCGGCAAGTTCATCTGGCTGGTGCCCAATCTTGGACACTGGCACTATCGGCTCTGGCTCCTCGCCGGCCGATTTCCGTACATACCGAACAGCCCAACCGATGAGTACCACATCCGTTACACGACCGCATACGAAGCCAAGAAACTCCTCCGCCACGCGGGACTCACGAAGATCCGCATCCGGGGCCACGCGGGCACATGGTGTCGCGGCCTCTATCCACGGTTCATGACGTACCGGCGCACGAAAAAGGTCACTGACGCCCTCTACGAGCCTCTCGTCAGGGCTCGTCCGCACGTGTTCGCCCGATACCTCTGCTTCTACGCAATCAAAGGAGCGACGTGAAACGCGAAACGCTGATGAGTCCACGGCGCTTCAAGCGACGCGCCAAGCAAAAGGTAAACATGGCGCTGAAGTACGCGTCGTACGAGCTCGATCTCGAGCGCGCGCCGACATTCCCGGACCGCGTCTACGTCGAGTCGACGAACGTCTGCAACCTCGACTGCATCATGTGCCCGACGGGGCTCCATATCGACACGCGGCCTAAGGGCTTCATGGAGTGGGGCCTGTACACACAGATCATCGACGAGATTGCCCCGTTCGCCGAAGCCGTCGTGCTCCACTCCTGGGGAGAACCGCTCCTTCACAAGCAGATCATCGAGATGGTCGAGTACGCGAAGGAACGGGATCTCTGGGTCGAGACATCGACGAACGCGACCAAGCTCACAGAAGAGGTCTCACTCAAGCTCCTCGACGCCGGGCTCGATCGCATCTACCTGAGCATGGACGGTCTCACGAAAGAGACCTACGAGAAGGTTCGCGTCAAGGGAAAGTTCGAGGAGGTACTCGGGAACATCGAGCGCTTCCTCGATTTGAAGCACGAGCTCGGATCGCCGATCGAAGCAGACATCCAGATCGTTCGGCTCTCGGAGACGGACGCCGAGGTTGAGGACTTCGTGCGCCGCTGGAAGCAGAGCCGAGCGGACATCATCAACATCAAGGAACTGGACACCTGGGGTGGCCAGATCGACGACGTGCTCGCGCTCGATCCGGATCAGGCGCCCGAGGAACGAGACGATCGCGGCGGGTACGTCAACGGCGTTCGGCTTCCCTGCCCCAACCTCTGGTACCACTGCCACATCCACTGGGACGGCGTTCTGGTTTCCTGCTCGCGCGATTACGACGCAGTGACTCCGCTTGGAAACGTGAAGAACGGTGGCGTCCTCAAGACCTGGCACGGCGCGCGCATGCGGCAGATGCGGCGATGGCACTCGGAAGGCAACTTCTGCGCCGAGCAGTGTGTCGACTGCACCGAGTGGTCCTGGTGGTCACCCGCCCTGATGAGTGGAGGAGGCACCGGAGGGAAGGTCGATCGGGTCGAGACCGAGGAAGAAGCGGCCCCAGGTAGGAACGGAGACATGAAGCTGCTCCCACTTGCGGCCAACGGTGCGCAGACAAACGAGAGGGCGGGAGCCGACTGCAGCGCGTGCTCTCACCCCGACGAGTAAGAGAGGGCGAAGTTGACCGGGACGAGCGCCTTCGTCGAAACAACTGACGCCACAACCTCTTCTAACGGAAGCCTTCCGGGAGGTGAGCTACGGGTTGGCTGGCTCGGTCCGCTACCTCAGTGGCTCGAGCTCGAACAGGCACAACGAGAGCTCGATCACGTCCACGTGCGATCCATCCCACTCCGAAAAACCTGGCGGGGATTGGCGCTCGACGGCGAGATCCCGCCGGGGATGGACGTTCTTCACGGGCGGCGGCCGATTCTCCAGCGACTCCGTCAGCTCCGAAGCGCCCAACCAGCCGCCGCCGTCGTGCTCGACATTACGGACGACGAGGACAACGGCGCGCTCAAGCGCTGGGAGGCACGCAGCGCGCGGTACGTGGAGCTGATTCTGGCGGGCTCGGCGCTCCAGCTTCGCGAGTTGCGCCGTCTATACCCAATGCTCGCGCCCAGGACGGTCGCCCTCAAACTCCCGCTCGACCTCACGGCCTACGCACCCGAGGCAGCGATACACGAGACGCGGAACCGTGATCTGCGCCGTTTCCGGCGTCTCCATCGGCTCGCGAGCCCGGCCGTCCTATTCGCCGGTCCATACACGCCCTCGGGCGGACTCGACATTGCGATCGAGAGCATCGGCCGAATTCGCAAGCGACTCCCCGACCTCCGACTGGCGGCAATCCCGCTCGGCGAGATTGACAAAGACTACCTCGACCGGTGCGAGAGAAAAGCTCTCTCGCTCGGCCACCACGGCATCATCGAATGGGACGTCGAACCAGGGGACATTCCACTCTGGTATGCGTCTACAGACGTCGTTTGCCTGCCATGCCGTGAGCCGGTTCGCGCAACGGCCGCGACCCTCGCTGCCGCGGCCGGCGTTCCGTTCGTCGGATCCGAGATCGAGCCGCTGCTCGCCACGGTCACGGAGGGAGAAACGGGAAACCTCGTTCCGGTCGCTGACGTCGGGAGGTTCACACTCGCGATCGAGAGGCTTCTCGAAGACGCCGAGGAAGGTGAGCGAATGGGAGCCAACGCGCGGATGATGGCGGAGAGCGACCTATCACCCGCCCAAGCCGCGAAGACGCTCCGGGACTCCTGGCTCCGGGCCTCAGCCGCTCATGGTCGCCAGGCAAGCAGCGCTGGCTAGCGGCGGTGGATCACGCGCCAGGCTCGTGTGCCTGCCACATTTCGAGAAGCGCCGCCAGAGCCTCGGTCGGCTCGTCTCCCTCGTACTCGACGCTGATACTTCCCCGATAGCCGGCCGCGTCGAGAGCCCGACGCAAGGTTGGGATGCGCAGAACGCCAGTACCGGGGAAAATCGGCTCGGGTCGACGCCCCGTTCTGCGTCGGACTCGGCGACCCATCAGTCTCTCGCCGATCGTGAGCGCGCGTGCGTCTTTCAAATGAACGTGGGCGATCCGGCCCCCGAGCTCGCCCACGAAGCGCTCAGGCGCCACTCCCGCGAGAATCGCATGACCCGTGTCCAGGCAGACCGGGACTTCCTCCCGAGCGGCTTTCGACTCCAGCGCCCGTGGAGTCGCAAACCACTGGTCCCAGTGATTCTCGACGCACAGCCGCCCGCCGAGCTGACTCGGCGCCAGCTCCGCGAACATCGCTTCCGACACCGACGCCACGATCAGAGGCGATTGGGTCGCTTCGGCGAGCTCGACTGCACGGTCCGGGTCGCGAGAGCCGCGGTCGTGAAGACTCCCCGCGCTGATCGCGGCGACCTCCAGACCTTGGTTCTTGATCGCTTCAGCCGCCGCGGAGGGATCGGGCGCGTGTCCGATCCAAAGCTCGATTGCACGCAGTCCGAGTCCACGGAGCTCTTCGAGCGCCCGCTCGAGGGCGAGCTCGCGATACGGATACGTATGACCAACAACCGTCAAGTCTCGACTCCCTGCCCCCATGCCCAGACGGAACTTTCCACGCGATCAACTGCTCCCCTTCGCGGACGCTTCAATTGCCACGCCAGGTCCGGGAACGTGGCCGCTGTAGGCTGTGTGAAGCTTTCGCGGCCGTACGCCGATGTCCCGCCTGAGGTCGGTTTCTCTCCTCGCAACTCATCGATTCCAATGACCTAATGCGGATCGCACTTGCCTATCGAAATTTCAACCTTGGGGGTAGCCTCGAGCGGGAGTGCGTCCTCCAAGCGCGGGAGCTTGCACGCCTCGGTGTCGAGGTCCACGTCTACTGCAACCCTGCCACTCGGACCGTCGGACCGCAGGGAGTGCAGTTCCACGACGTCGCGACCGCCACGACTTCCCATTCGCGGTTCGGCTACCCGCTTCAGCGGGGCTCGTTCGCGTTCGAGGCGACGCGCCAGCTCCGGCGAGATCGCGAACGGTACGACATCGTGGAGGTGCTCGGACCCGACGGGATCGAGCACGACGTCGTGAGAGTAGACGCCGTCCAGCGGGCAGAGCACGAACGGCTGAGAGCGGTCGAACAGTCCGAGGGCAAGAGCATGTCTTCGGTCCGCTCTCGCGCCGCCCCGTTACTTCGCCCCGAGATCGCCGCGGTGCGAGCGGTTCAGCGGTTGCAGTTTCGTCCCGGCCGCTATAGGCGCCTCATCGCGGTGACGCCGGAAATTCAGCACGATCTCGAGCGCGTATACGGAGTGCCACCCGAGCTCGTAGAGGTTGTGCCATATGCGATCGAGCTCGAGTCCTTCACGGCAAGGGATGGGCCCGATTTACGCCGCGAGCTTGGAATCGGACCAAACGATCGCGTCCTGCTCTTTGTCGGACACGCGTTCAGACGAAAGGGTCTCGAGGATGTGATCCGGATTCTCCCCGGCCTCGGCCACAACACCCACTTGGTCGTCGTGGGCGGTGGCGACAAGGCACCGTTTCTCGCCCTCGCGGAGCGCGAACGGATAGTCGACCGCGTCCACTTCGTCGGCAGCACTGAAGAGCCACAGCGTTTCTTCCGAGTCGCCGACGTCTTTGTGTTGCCGACTCGCCACGAACCCTGGGGAATCACTCTGGTGGAGTCGATGGCGGCAGGCTTGCCGGTGGTGACGACCGATGTTGCGGGAGCCGCTTCGCTGATACGCGGATGTGGAGCAGGTTTCGTCGTGCCTACGACCTCGCGCGACGCACTCCGTAAGTACGTTGAACGGCTGCTCGACGATCCGCATCTCCGACGCGAGATGGGCGAACACGGCAGGGTCGCAGCGCAGGACTTCGCCGCCTCGAAGCTCGCCACGCGCAGACTCGAAATCTACGAAGAGATTGCAGCTCGAGCGCGCGGGGCGAGACGAGTGTCAGCCGAGAACCACTCGGGCGAGGAGCCGGCTAGCGGAACTCGACTCGCCGCGTTCCCTGAGCCGCCGGAGATGAATCCCTACATGCGCCTGCTTTACGAGCACCTCGACGACGAAGGCTTTCATTTCGTCGAGGGAGCGCGGTTCTCCCTTCGCTGGCTCTGGGCATCGCACGGCGACGTCAGGCTCCTCCATTTCCATTGGCCGCAAGGGCTCTACGTGTTCACACGTGGCCCCGCTCAGCTTCGAAGGCCCCTCTCGTGGGCCAAGGCAGCGCTCTTCGGCATACGGCTTCTGACGGCGCGCCTGTGCGGCTACGGCGTCGTTTGGACCATCCATCAGGTCT
>CAYTCZ010000130.1:0-10534 GCA_964436315.1 uncultured Gaiellales bacterium
TGCTTCGACCCGCTGCACAGCCAACGGCTGATATGGAGGAAGCGCCGGTCGGGGCAGAGGCCAGTTAGGAGCCGGAGTCGGAACGAATTCGCGAGCCCTGGGGACGTTGCTGTTCACCAACAGCCGAGAGCACAGATTCGCCACCATGGGGCCGAGGGCGAGATCCTCCGGCCGATAAACGACGCTCATCCCGCCCATCCCACTGCGAAACTCGATCCCGGTAGCCGGCGAGCTCGCTGCCAATACGGGGTTCGGTGTCGAGGGTGTGAGCTATTGGTCAAGCGGTGATGTGGAGAGCGGAGATCGTGCGGAACTCAGGCGACATCTGGCGGCGAATGTCGTCCGCCTTGCCACGGTCAAACGACTCGAGGATCAGGTCGTAGACGGCCTCTCCTTCTCGCCAGTAGAGTGGCTCGAGGATCGCCGCGAACTCCCTAGCCTCGACTGCCTCGTTCAGGCGCTCGAGTTGGCGTGACCGAGCGTCAACAAACTGAATCAGAAGCTCGTGGTCGGCGGTGTACGTCGTCGCAGGGATGATGGCGGTCAGGTCATCGACCAGCCCTCGGTACCCGCTCCGAAATTCCGACATGAGTACGGGCCAGCGAGAGTAGAACTCGTCAGGGTTCTGGAGCACCAGGTCCCAGTCCGAATTCCAAAGTTGAGAAGCAAGATCCGCCTCGAGCGCCCAGAAGCGGGGGCTCCACCAAGCATCGAGCCTGCGGAGGGCCGCGACGTATTCCTCTTCCGTGAGCGGTTCCTCCTCTGAGGCAAGGGGATGCACGGCCGCCCAGATGCCGCTCGGTGAGACGGCGAGGTCGCTAGGCCTTGCGCCGATGTCGATCGTCGTGAGAGTCTCACCGGAGACCGGATCGATCCGCGAGACGGCCTCATCCCTCGTATCGGCAACCCAGACCGACCCGTTCCCCACGCCAAGAGCTCGAGGCTCATCGCCCACCTCGATCGCGGCCACGACCTGATTCGTCACCGGGTCGATCTTGAGAACCGCTCGATCGGTCGGACTCGCGACCCAGACGGCACCTTCGCCCACCGCGATGTCCGAGGGCAGGAAGGAGACGGGGATCGTTTCGGTCACCCGACCGGACTGGGGATCGAGTCGCAGGATCGCCCCGATCTGAGTCACCCAGACGGCGCCTTCTCCCACAGCCACATCGACCGGAGGCGTGTCGAGCGCCAGAATCGTGTGCGCGGCGCGCTGTCCGAAAGCTAGGTCAACCCGAATCACCGCCTGCTCGAGCGGGCTCGTTATCCAAATCGCCCCGACCCGGCCCGGCCCGGGGGACTGATGCGCCACCCCACCAACAGGAAGCGGGTGTTCGAGCCCACGATACCCCGGAGAGATCGGAAGCGGCGTCGCAGTGGTGACTCCCGCCGCTTGCGGGTCGAACTCGGTGAGGGTCGCGTTAGACTCCTGCGGCCCCCCCAGGGTACCTCCCGCTCGATCCGAAGTCGCCAGCCACACGGACTCCGAACTCGCTGCGATCTCCCCCAGCTCGGTCATGCCGCCGATCCCGCGGGAGGGACCGTAGGGCCCACCGACGATTCTGGTTGCCTCCGTGGCCGTGTTCGTCGCGAGGTCGATCCGGTAGAGGATGTACGTGCGCTCCTCGGCCTCGATCGCCCAGGCCGCCCCGTCGGTGAGGGCGATGCCGCCGACGCCGAAGTCGAGAGGCACGGTGGCGATGAGCTCGTTGGTAGCGGGGTCGATCCGCTGCAGCGTGTCGACCGTGATCTCGAGGGTCGGCTCACCGGTTGGCGCTGTGTCCTCTCCGCCGCCCGTGAGGAGGAGGGCGGGCACGGCGATCGCAGCGGCGATGAGCAGTGTGAGCAGGAGGGCGAGCAGGGCAAGCCGGCGTCGGGAGATGCGGCGAGTCGGGAGCGCAGCCTGGGCCGCGGCGACGAGCTCTGCTCCGCTTGCGTAGCGCTCGGCGGGCTCCTTGGCCATCGCGGTGGCGATGACCCCATCGAGGGCTTCGGGGAGGTCAGGGTTTGCCTCGCTCGGCCTGGGCGGGGGCTCGTCCAGGTGGGCCCAGAGGGTCTGCAGTTCCTGCTCTCTCGGGTAGGGCACTTCCCCGGTCAGGCACTCGTAGAGGAGGGCACCGAGGGAGTAGATGTCAGACGAGGCTTGTGGGGTGCCCTCGACGATCTGTTCGGGGGAGACGTAGTCAGAAGAGCCCGAGAGGGTGATCGTCGCCATCGCCTCCTCGGGGAAGCTCGCGGCCTTGGTCAGGCCGAAGTCGGCCAGGTAGACGTGCTCTTCGTCGTCGTCTTTGGCGATCAGGATGTTCGAGGGCTTGACGTCGCGATGGACGAGACCCCGCTTGTGAGCTGCGTCGAGACCTGCAGCGGCCTGGGAGACGAGCGCGAGTACTCGCTCGGAGCTTAGCGCTCCCTCCTCGTGGAGAAGTTTCTTCAGATCGGTTCCCTCCACGTAGCGCATCGCGATGAAGAGCTGACCGGCAGCCTCTCCTGCCTCATGGATCGGGATGACGTTGGGGTGGTCGATCGAGGCGGCCAAGCGCCACTCAGCCCGGAAGCGTTCCCGGAAGCTCTCATCGGAGGAGAGCTCGTCGCTCATCAGCTTGAGTGCCACCTTGCGACCGAGGGTGAGATCCTCGGCCTTGTAGACCGTGCTCATCCCCCCTCTGCCGATCAGGGCCTCGATCCGGTAGCCGGCGAGCTCGGTGTCAATGCGCGACTCGGCTCTCTCCGAGTGTGCCATTCCGCTCAGGGCAGCCGGCGCCCGTCGCCAGTTTCAGACTCGGGAGGGAAGCGAGTATGTGCCGGCCGGCTCATGAACCTGTTTCACAGCCTGGCTCTTCGCGACAAGATCGGACTTCCTCATCAGAGGATAGCAGTTTCGTGGTTTCTAGTTCGGGAGTTTCTCGTGGCTGCCCGACAGTGCGGATGCGCCGGGGGTAGCTGCGCAACACTTCCGGTCCGATTTGGGCCGTCGAACTCGTCAGCTCTCCCGTGAACTCCGGCTTGCAAAGACGGAACGGCACGGACGTACCGCGCGGTACTGCTCCCTAGAGCAGTCTCAACAGCCCGCTTCGGACGTACCGCGCGGCGCAGCACTTACCACCGGTGAACGTACGGACGAAGCCACCGCGGCCACGGGAGCAGACCCGTTAGCCGGCCGGCAGCTCGAAGAGCAACGTTAGGTAGTGGCGAACGTGCTCGAGCTGGCGGCGCATGACGGATTGCTCCCCCGTCGTCCGCAGGAGGATGAAGGCGCCCTCGAAGGCAACGAAGACCTGGTCGGCGAGCGAGAGTAGGTCGACCGAGAGCTTGGGCGGGTGGAGCGCTGCTGCTGCTTCGAGCTTCTCGAGCAGGCGCGCACGCCAGGCGAGGACGGCATCGACGATCAGGTCGTTCGTCCCGTCGTCGAAGAGCTGCTTCTCGTAGATGAAGGAGACGTAGAGACAGCTCGCCTGGGCGGCGACGAGCCGATCGGCGGCCTCTTCGAACAGTCGGACGAAGGCGACCAGCTGTTCGGCGGGATCGTCACACTCGGCCTCGGCGCGTGCCATGAACTCCTCGAGATGGGCGACATCGCCCGCCGCGTAGCGCTCGACGAGCGCCCGGGCAAGGTGGTTCTTCGAGGGGAAGTGGTGGAAGAAGGCGCCCTTGCTCGTCCCCGTCTCGGCCAAGACCGCGTCGATCGAGGTGGCGGCGAAGCCCTGATCGAGGACGAGCTGCTCGGCTCCGTCGAGGATCCGTTCCCGTGTCTGCGTTCCGTCTCGTGCCATCTGAACTTCCCCTTGCATACAGACTATACAGTCTGGTATAACAGACAGACTAGTTTGTCTGTTGAAGGAGTTGCCAATGACTGCGACGATCACCGACCCCGATACGAGACTCGCCGGGCTCGATCTGGCGCTGGAGGGCCGGCTCGTCCGACCCGGCGACGAGGACTACGAGGAGGCGCGCGCGCTCTGGAACGGGATGATCGACGCGCGCCCGGCGGCGATCGCGCGTGTCGCCTCAGCCGAGGACGTGGCCGCTGCCATCCGCGCGGCGCGGCAGGCAGGTCTCGAGCTCGCCGTGCGCGGCGGTGGCCACAACGTCGCCGGCTTCGGGACGGTTGACGAGGGGCTCGTCATCGACCTCGCGGCGCTTCGCTCGGTCAGCGTCGATCCCGTCGCCCGTCGCGCAGTCGTGGGGGGAGGCGCAAGGCTCACAGACGTCGATGCGGCGACGCAGGCCTACGGCCTCGCTGTCCCCGCCGGGGTGGTCAGTGATACCGGCATCGCCGGATTGACGCTCAGCGGCGGGCTCGGCTGGCTGCGTCGGAGGTACGGCCTGACTGTCGACCACCTCCTGGCGGCGGAGCTGGTCACGGCCGATGGGGAGATCCTCCAAATCGACGAGGAGAGCGATCCGGAGCTCCTCTGGGGACTCCGCGGAGGCGGTGGCAACTTCGGCGTCGTGACCTCCTTCAGCTTCCAGCTCCAGGCCGTCGGCCCCGAGGTGGCCTTCACCTTCGTCTTCTACCCGATCGAGCATGCCCGCCAGGTCTTGGCGGAGCACGAACGGATCGTGATGTTGGAAGACGAGATCAGCACGGTCGCGGTTCTCGGACACGTTGCGCCGGACGAGCCCTTCCCCGAGGAGATCCACGGCGAGCCCTTCGTTGGCCTCCTCGGGATGCACGCCGGCCCCGCAGAGGCGGGTGAACGTGCGATGCAGCCCCTTCGAAAACTGGCATCACCGCTGATCGATCTCTCAGGACCGATGCCTTACATCGAGGCCCAGCAGATCTACGACGCCGACTACCCGGCCGGACAGCGCTACTACTGGAAGGCGACGAACCTGCCCGCGCTCGAGCGAGAGCTGATCGACCTGCTCGTCGAGCTGACACATGCTGCGCCATCCGTCCATTCGACCATCGACGTCTGGATGAACGGTGGTGCGATCAGCCGCGTCCCCTCTGCGGCGACCGCCTTTGCCGACCGGGATTCGCTCTACGGCCTGACCATGGAGGCGAACTGGGAGTCGCCCTCCGAGGACGAGGCGAACGTCGCCTGGGCCCGCGAGGGACTCGCCTCGCTCGAGCGGTACGCGGCCGACGGGCTCTACCTCAACTTCCCGGGCTTCCTCGAGGAGGGCCAGGAGCTCGTGCGGGCGAGCCTCGGCGCCAACTACGCGCGGCTCGCGACGCTGAAGGCCCGTCTCGACCCCGAGAACCTCTTCCACCGAAACGCGAACGTCGAGCCGGCCCGCTAGGGACGAGCTCATCGAGAGAGAAGGAGAGACCACGATGACCACCACCAAGACCACCACTCCCGTACCGCCAGCGCCGCCCCCGTCCACGACCGCCCGTGATCCAGCTGGCGGGGAGCGTCGTCTCGCACGGACGCAACCCGAGCCGAAGAGGATGAGTGAGCTGATTGCAGCGAACGAGACCGAGTTCTGGGTCGAGCGACGGGGAGCGGGGCCGGACGTGCTCCTGATCGCAGGGCTCAGCGATCCCGCCGAGGTCTGGCAGTACCAGCTCGACGGGCTCGCCGATTGCTACCGACTGACCGCCTTCGACAACCGCGGCGCGGGGCGGACGCCGCTTACCGAGGGGCCGCTCTCCGTTCCGCTGATGGCCGACGATTGTGCCGCGCTCCTGCGGGCGCTCGAGATCCCGGCCGCCCACGTGGCCGGCTTCTCGGGCGGCAGCCTGATCGCGCAGGAACTGGCGCTTCGCCATCCCGAGCTCGTCAAGAGCCTCGTTCTGATCAGCACCTGGGCTCGCCCCGATGCCTACTTCCGCGCCATGACAGGGTTCTGGCACTGGCTCGTGGAGGCAGCGCCGAGCGAGCGGGCGATGCTCGAGGCCTTCTTCCTCTGGATTTACACCCCGCGCGCCCACGCAGACGGCATGGTGGAACAGATCATCGAGGAGGCGCTTCGCTTTCCCCACAAGCAGTCCGCCGAGGCCTTCCGGCGCCAGGTTGAAGCCTTCGAGGGCCACGAGACGCTCGAGCGGCTCGCTTTGATCTCCGTCCCCACCTTGGTGCTGGCCGGCGAGCTCGACACCGTCGCACCCCCCCGCCTCGGGCGCCTCGTCGCCGAGGGGATCCGGGGGGCCCGGTTCGAAGTCCTGGCCGGAGAGGCACACCAGCCCTTCCAGGAAGTCCCGGACACGTTCAACGGGCCGGTCGATGCGTTTTGGCGCGAGGTCGAGGCGGCGAGCTGAGGCCAGCCGGGTGTCTGGGAGGATCTCCATCGCGCGAGGAGACGCGGGGGATGCATCCACGACTGTCTCCAAGGAGCCGGAGAGGAACTTGGCCCCGCCTGGCGGCTGAGCGTGAGCCCGACTTGCGTGAGGACGAGCCACCCGCTTTCGATACGCTGGCCTTCTTATGAGAAACTTAATACGCGGTAGAGATAACGTGTTATGAAAGCCATCTTTTGAATCGATGAGTATCGCGAGCCCGCAAACGAGAACCGAGCAGGCCGCCGTCATCAACGGTGACGTCGTCGGCTACAGCAGGCTGATCGCCGACAACGAGATCGAGACCCATCAGACGCTACAGACCTTCCGTCGGATCATCGACGAAGCGGTCGGGGCGGAGAATGGCGAACTCGTCACGTTCGTGGGCGACGAGTTCCTCGCAGTGGTGCCGTCGAATGCGGGGGCGCTCGCTGCTGCCATCACCATTCAGCGCAACCTCGCCGCTGAGAATGAGCGGCTTCCGGTTGCCCGACAGATGCGCTTTCGACTCGGCGTCAACGCCGGTCTGGTCTCGGTCGAGAACGGCCGCTGGTTCGGTGATGTGATCAACGTCGCCGCACGCCTGCAGGCGCTTGCCAAGCCCGGCGGGATCTGGGCCTCCGCCGCTGCTCTCGACGGCGCGGACAAGCTTCCCGTCCGTCTTCGCTCGCTCGGGCCGAAGCGACTAAAGCACATCCCCGAGCCGGTACTGGCCTACGAGCTCGTCGATGAGGAGCTGCCGATGGAGGACGAGCGACCGTGGCGGCGGCGGATTCCGAGCCCGAAGCGGCCCTCGCTCGCGCTCAGCCCCTTCGTCAACCTCGGCGATCCCGCCGACGAGCACTTCGCCGTTGGGCTGATGCTGGCGGTGGCGGGCAAGCTGAAGACGATCCCGGGCCTCGATCTGCTCAGCCGGGGCTCGGTGTCCGACGACAAAGACCGTGCCTACTCCGCCCAGCAGATCGGATACGAGCTCGGCGTCCGTTACGTGCTCGAGGGCGCCGTCCAGCGTAGCGGCTCGCGGGTGCGCGTGCACACCCAGCTCGTCGAGGCGGAGCACTCGGCGATCGTCTGGGCCGATCGCTTCGAGGCCGAGCTGAGCGATGTCTTCGCTGCCCAGGATGCCCTCGTTGCCCGGATCGTCGAGGCGCTCGATCTCAAGATCGGCGGCGAGCTCGCACACTCCTACCGCGAGGCGCTGTCTGCGGAGAGCGTCGAGATCGCCTACCGGGGCCTCCACGAGCTCGCCAAAGGTACGCCCGACTCGCTGCAGCGGGCCTCGGGGCACTTCGAGACGCTGATCGAGCGCGAGCCCGACTCTCCGCTTGGCTACTCGCTCGCCGCCTGGGCTTACCTCTGGGCCGTCCTGCGAGGAGCGCCGGACGATGCCGACAGCCGCTCGGCACGCGCCAGGCAACTCGCCGAGCGTGCAGTCGAGCTTCACGACCGCTCCGGCCTCGGTTCCACCGTCCTCGCCCACCTGCTCGTGCTCGAGCACGACTGGGACGGGGCGCACGCGGCAGCATCGAGAGCCACGGCCGAGCGCCCATCCTGCGACCTCTCCTTCGGGGTCGCGGCGAGCGTGATGTGCCACCTCGGGCGCTGGGAAGAGGCGGTCGAGCTGGCCTCCCGCGCCATCCATCTGAGCCCGCTGATGTCGGACTGGTACCGAACCGTGCTCGCCAATGCCTACTTCATCGGCGAGGACTACGAACTCGCGGCCGAGAGCGCCGAGGCCGTCGTCGCCGAGGACGAGACCAACACCGAGGCGCTGCTCACGCTCGCCGCTGCCCAGGCTGCGCTGGGGCGAAGACGGTACGCGGCTGCGGCGCTAAAGCAAGCTCGCGAGACGGCGCCCGGTCTCAGTGCCGAGCGGCTCCGGCGGGAGCTCCCCTCTCGAGACGGGTCGGTCAAGGAGCGTTTCATTGAGTACCTCCAAGAAGCTGGACTCCACTAAATGGACTCCACTAAAATGATCGATTCCAGAGGATCGATCAGCAGGCTGTAGCCGATGTCGTCCCAGCCACTTCGCTTTTTGCGCCCTATTTCAGCCTTGCGTCTTCTAATTAGGCAACAGTAACCCGCGTAAGGCCGCGTCCAGACCGACCGAGTGGTCGGGTCGACGGCGACGAGTTCGCCGGCCCCACGGGAGAGAACCCAGACAACAAAAGATCTTGTTTTCGCGATTATTGTAACGTACGATAGATCATCTCACACTTGCACGCGGGCGAAATCCTGCGTGCGCCTTCCGTATCAGTCCGAGGCCGTACCCACAGCGAGAGCCGCGTCCGTCCGACGAGAACAGCGGGAGCGTGAAGAGATGCCAGCACCCAAGCAGCTCCTGATCGACGGTTCCGTGAGGAGGGGCTTCGAGCCGGTGCGGGAGGCGTTCATCGAGAACTTCACCCACCGGGGCGAGCTCGGCGGAGCGTGCTGCATCTACCAGGACGGCGAGAAGGTCGTCGACCTGTGGGGTGGCGTGCGTGACCGGGCGAGTGGCGAGCCGTGGCGCGCGAAGACGATGGTCGTCGTCCACTCGGCCACCAAGGGCCTCGCGGCGATGGTGATGGCGCTCGCGCACTCCCGCCGCTGGCTGGACTACGACGAGCGCGTCTGCACCTACTGGCCCGAGTTCGCCCAGGCGGGCAAGGAGCAAATCACTGTCCGCCAATTGCTCGCCCACCAGGCGGGGTTGTTCGCCTTCGACGAGCCGGTCGACCGCGAGGTTGTCGCCGACCTCGATCGCCTGGCCGCGGTGATGGCCCGACAGCGCCCAGCTTGGGAGCCGGGCGAGCGGCAGGCCTACCACGCGATCAGCCTCGGCTTCTACGAGGGCGAGCTGCTCCGCCGGGTCGATCCTTCCCATCGCAGCCTGGGCCAGTTCTTCGCCGACGAGATCGCCACGCCCCTCGGCATCGAGTTCTACATCGGCCTGCCAGAGTCGATCCCCGACCCACGCCTGGCCCCACTCGAGCCGCCGAGTTTCTTCAAGCGGCTGACTGGGATGCCGTTCCCGCTCGTGCTGGCGGCGCTGAACCGACGCTCGGTCCTGTATCGATCGCTGATCGCCAACCCCGGGACGCAGTTCTACCTCGACCCGCAGCGGGTGGTCGTACGCAACCTGGAGGCTCCCTCCGGCGGCGGTGTTGGCACCGCACGGGCGATCGCCAAGGCCTATGGCGTCTTCGCCAGCGGCGGCCGCGAGCTCGGGTTGCGCCCGGAGACGATCGAGGCGCTCAAAGCACCGGCGATCCCCGCCCGCCATGGCTTCTACGACGAGTGCTTCCGTGGCCCGGCGCAGTTCTCGCTCGGGTTCATGAAACCCAGCGACACCTTTCGCTTCGGCCATCCCGGCGCCTTCGGTGCACCAGGAGCGGGTGGTTCGATGGGCTATGCCGACCCGGAGGCGGGCATCGGCTACGGCTACGTAACAAACCGGATGGGCACCGACCTTGAGGGTGATCCCCGGGACCTCGCGCTGCGGGAAGCGATCCCGACGACCGGGCCGACCGCCTGAGAGCTTCGGAGACGCAGGCGAGATTGCCTCCGTCTCGGTGTCGCCTGGAGGCTCCGAGGGCGGAGCATGCCGAGGCGCTCCTCGAGTCCTTCTCCGGCCTCTCGTCGGGTGGCACGCGGCCTCCTTGGTCGGCGTTGTAAGACTTCGGCCCCAAGTCTTAGCGGAGCCCGGAACGATCGACGAGAAGGCGAGCTCTGGCGCAGGTCGACACGGGACGGGCCTTCGCCAGCGCTCGTCGCCTTTTCGCGGAACGTCCCGGGCGTCAGGTGCTCATGGAGCGAGGAGCGAAGGAGGGAAGGAAGCGAGCGATGACTTTCGCTTGCCCGAGCCGTCTACTGTGACGAACGAACGCATCGACGAGTACCTGAGGAGGAAGTCGCAATGAAGATGCCGCCGATCGTCTCGCCGAAGGAGTGGGAGGCCGCCCGCCAGGAACTGTTGGTGAAGGAGAAAGAGCTCACCCGCGCCCGTGATGCGCTCGCCGCCGCACGCCGGCGCATGCCGCGGCTGGCCGTGGAGAAGGACTACCGCTTCGAGGGCCCGAACGGCCCGGTGGGCCTGCTCGATCTCTTCGAGGGGCGCCGCCAGCTGATCGTCTACCGCTTCTTCTTCGATCCCGGCATGAAGCGCTACCCGGAGGCGGGCTGCGGGGGCTGTTCCTTCCTCGCCGACCAGGTCGCCCACCTCGCCCATCTGAACGCCCGCGATACCACCCTCGCCTTCGTCTCCCGCGCCCCCAGCCGGAGCTCAGCCGCTGGCAGGCGCGGATAGGCTGGGAGATCCCCTGGTAC